>CAYTRI010000049.1:0-10386 GCA_964440105.1 uncultured Flavobacteriaceae bacterium | reverse complement strand
AAAATTAGAATTATTGCGCAGCTTATTGTTGTTGCTACTCTAGTTATTGTTGTTGATCAAGTTTTAAAGGCTTTTGCCTATGAGTTGAGTAAAACACTTTCCGTTTTCGTAGGTCTTATCATAACAAATTGTATTATCATGGGGCGTTTTGAGGCCTTTGCCTTGGGTAACGGAGTTTGGCGCTCTTTCTTAGATGGTATAGGTAATGCACTAGGTTACGGTTTGATTTTAGTAATTGTTGGTTTTTTTAGAGAATTACTTGGCTCAGGAACCCTACTAGGTTATCCTGTTCTTGGTGACCCAATAGCAAAAACAGGATTGTATTCCATCGGATACGAAAACAATGGATTTATGATTATACCTCCCGCTGCCTTAATTGTAGTAGGTGTCATTATCTGGGTTCAGCGTTCTAGAAACAAAGCATTAATAGAAGAAGCATAAAAAGAAAATTATGTTAGAGCATTTAGAATTATTTTTCAAGTCCATATTTATAGATAACATGGTTTTTGCCGTGTTCTTAGGTATGTGTTCTTATTTGGCGGTTTCTAAGAAAGTTGCAACGGCTGTTGGTCTTGGTGCTGCGGTAATATTTGTATTGGCAGTTACTGTACCATTGAACTGGTTATTAGATCAGTATTTATTGCAAGATGGAGCTTTGGCTTGGTTAGGGCCTGAGTATGCAGACTATAATCTTAGCTTTTTATCTTTTATAATGTTTATTGCTACCATCGCAACAATGGTACAGTTGGTAGAAATTGTAGTAGAAAAATTCTCTCCTTCTCTGTATAATTCATTAGGTATCTTTTTACCTCTAATTGCAGTAAACTGTGCAATTTTAGGAGGTTCTTTATTTATGCAAGCTAGAGAAATACCAACATTAGGTCTTGCATTAAACTATGGAATCAGTTCTGGGATTGGATGGTTTTTGGCGATTTTAGCTATTGCGGCTATCCGTGAAAAGATTAGATACTCAAATGTTCCAGCTCCCCTAAGAGGATTGGGAATTACCTTTATAATCACTGGATTAATGGGTATTGGTTTTCAAAGTTTTGGTGGAATGCTTACTGGTGATAACGATCCACCAGAAACTACAGAACCTACAACGGCGGAAAAAATTGAAGTAGAGAGTATTGAAAAAGAGATTAAAGACGAAAAAGAAGTTTCTTATAACGAAGTTAAAAACAAATAAATAATGATTTTAGCTACAAGTACAGGAGGTACAATATTAATTACGGTTGTTGCATTTCTAATATTATTATTAATGTTAGTGGCACTTCTATTATTTACAAAAGAAAAATTATCCCCATCTGGTCCGGTAACATTGACTATAAATGGAGAAAAAAAGATTGAGGTTGCTTCTGGTAGCACGCTCTTAACTACTCTGGGAAATCAAAAGGTATTCTTACCATCTGCTTGCGGTGGTGGTGGAACTTGCATACAATGTGAGTGCCATGTGCTTGCTGGAGGAGGAGAAGCATTACCTACAGAAACACCACACTTTTCAAGAAAAGAATTGCAACATGGTGCACGTTTAGCTTGCCAAGTGAAAGTAAAACAGGATATGGAAATCACCATTCCTGAAGAGGTGTTTGGTATTAAAAAATGGCCAGCCAAAGTGGTTCGTAATTACAATGTAGCATCTTTTATTAAGGAGTTTGTTGTTGAAATCCCTGAAGATATGGGCTACAAAGCTGGAGGTTATATTCAGATTGAAGTTCCAAAATGTGAAGTGAAGTTTGCAGATATGGACATCACAGCTCACCCAGAAGAACATGAGACCCCAGACAAATTCCAAGCGGAATGGGATAAATTTAACCTTTGGCCTTTAGTGATGAAGAATCCAGAGCTTGTAGAGAGAGCATATTCTATGGCCTCTTTCCCTGCGGAAGGAAGAGAAATAATGCTGAATGTACGTATTGCTACGCCGCCATGGGATCGTTCTAAAAATGGATGGATGGATGTAAACCCTGGTGTTGCTTCTTCATATATTTTTGGATTAAAGCCAGGTGATGATGTAATTATTTCAGGACCTTATGGTGAATTCTTTATTAATGAGTCTGATTCTGAAATGTTGTATGTAGGTGGTGGTGCAGGTATGGCACCAATGCGTTCGCATTTATATCACTTATTCAAAACCTTAAAGACAAATAGAAAGGTTACATATTGGTATGGAGGTCGTTCTAAACGTGAGTTGTTTTACTTAGACCATTTTTATCAGTTAGAAAAAGACTTTCCTAACTTTAAATTCTATTTGGCACTTTCGGAGCCAATGGAAGAAGATAACTGGAAGGTTAAGGAGAATATAGATGCCCCTGGAGATGGTTTTGTAGGGTTTATACATAATTGTGTTATAGATAATTATTTAAATCTCCACGAGTCGCCAGAAGATATTGAATTGTATTTCTGTGGACCACCATTAATGAATCAGGCGGTTCAGAAAATGGGAGAAGATTTTGGAATTCCTGATGAGCATATCAGATTCGATGACTTCGGTGGATAAAAGGATAATTACTAATTCTATATGTCACCCTGAAAGACTTGTACTGAGCATGTCGAAGTGAGTCGAAGGGAAAATTAAAATTTTATGCCGATACTATTAGTATCGGCTTTTTTGTATAAATGGAGCAAAGAGTACTTACAGAACAAGAATTGCATAATCTAGCAATGAATATTGTTGGAAAGCAGCTAGAGGAAAACGGCTATGAGTTTTTAGCTGTAAACAGCGAATTAAAAAAGAACCCCCAATTTGTTTGTACTAAGGATAAACAAATGAGTTTTGTAGTTGTAAAGAGTATAGAATATCCAGGCGATCCAAAAGATATGGAATTCTTTAGAGCAGATTTAAACAAAATGCGAGACCATGCACTAAAGTTTGAGGCTAAAACATTTTACGCTGCTGTAGGACTGGTAAATGCTAGTGATTATAACATTCCAGTTTATTTGAATGAAGAATACGTTGTTGATTATGATGGTTTGGTTGAAATTAAATAAGTAATACATGAAAAACATTGTTCTATTTTTTCTGCTAATTGTTCTATTGGGATGCACTTCAAATCCAAAATGGGTAAAAAATCAGAATATTGGTTCAGCTTTGGGGACTAGCTTTTCGATAATTTATATAGCAGACAAACCACTTGATTTTCAAAAGGAGATTGACTCTGTTTTTATGGCAATAAATCAATCAATGTCCACCTATATTCCAGATTCTGATATTTCTAAAATAAACAATGGGGATTCAACCATAGTAGTGGATGAGATGTTTAAAGAGGTACTAGCTATTTCTACCTTAGTCTACAACGATTCAAAAGGTTATTTTGACCCATCTATAGGTGTTTTAGCAAATGCATGGGGTTTTGGGCCAGGTGAACAAATTAAAATGGATAGCACTACCGTAGATAGTCTTTTACATTTTGTTGGATGGAATAAGGTGAAACTAAACTCAAATGGAACAATACATAAGTCTAGCCCTAACCTTCGCTTCGATTTTAATGCTGTAGCCAAAGGTTACGCAATTGATAGATTAGGGAAATTATTGCTGGAAAAAGAAATAAAAAATTACCTTGTTGAAGTTGGAGGGGAAGTTATTGCTTTGGGACAGAATGTGATTTCTGAAAAAAAATGGACTGTTGGTATAGACCAGCCTAATAATTTTATGAAAAGAGGCACTGCTGCAATTGTTCATTTAGAAAATAAAGCGATGGCTTCTTCGGGTAACTATAGAAAGTTTAGGTATGATGAAGAAACAGGTGATAAGTATGTACACACTATAAACCCAAAAACGGGATTTACTAAAAACTCTAGTGTATTAGCTGCAACTGTATTTGCTAAAGATTGTGCAACTGCAGATGCTTATGCAACAGCTTTTATGGCAATGGATTTAGAAGATTCTAGGCAACTTTTAAAATCAAAAAAAGATATTGATGCTTATATCATTTATATAGATGAGAGTAATAATAGGAATGAGTTTATGACAAGCGGTTTCGAGGAGTTACTCGTAAAATAATTATTTTCTAACTACCGGAATTATTTCTCCTTTTGCCAACCTATACTGTTCAATATCCGCCGTTCCTAGAGTATTCGTGTAATCTGCTTCTTCAACTTTAAAACCAATATTCCTCAGTTTATTAAAATAATCCCTGCCATAAATACGAACATGGTCATATTGGCCAAAGATTCTAGCACGTTCTTTTCTGTCTGTAATAGAGTCATCTTCAAAAGTATGCTCTCTATTTAAGTCTTGCGGAATTTGAAAAACACCCCAACCGTTTGACTTTAATACCCGATATAATTCTTGCATTGCTTTAGTGTCATCTGGGATGTGCTCCAGTACATGGTTACATAGAATCACATCATAAGAATTATTTTCAAAAGGAAGATTACAGATGTCAGCTTTTATATCTGCTATGGGAGAATTTAAATCTGTAGTAGTGTAACTAATATTTTTTAGTTTTTTAAATCGTTTATGAAATGCTTGTTCGGGGGCAAAGTGAAGTACTTTTAAACTCGAGGTAAAGAAATCAGTTTCGTTTTTTAAATACAACCAAAGTAAACGATGCCTTTCTAAGGATAATGTAGAAGGAGATAAGACGCCTTCTCGGGGATTTTCATAGCCGTAGGGTAAGAACTTACGAAAACTCTTTCCATCAATAGGGTCTACATATTTTCCACCTCGGTAATACAAAGCTAAAATTGGTCGTACCCAGTAGCTTATTTTTATTAACCAAGGTCTTGGAATTAAATTGAGAAAATATTTAAAAATATTAGACATTATATGCGTCTGAATTCTTTTTCTTCATCAGATTTAATACCTAATGCTTCGTAGATATAATTGAAAGTAGATAACAATTCTGGTTTGCCATCTATAAGAGCAACATCGTGCTCAAAATGTGCACTAGGTTTGTCATCTGCTGTTAAAACAGTCCAACCATCCCCAAGTTGTCTAATTCTTTTGGTCCCCATGTTCACCATAGGCTCAATGGCAACTACCATACCATCTATAAATTTTTTACCTCTGCCACGTTTTCCATAGTTCGGCATTTGCGGGTCTTCATGTAAATCTGTGCCGAGTCCATGTCCTACGAGTTCACGAACTATACCATAACCTTCTTTTTCACAGTATTTTTGGATGGCATAACCGACATCACCAACTCGGTTCCCAAGTTTAAATTCTCTGATACCGATATAAAGTGATTCTTTAGTTATTTTTAAAAGTTTTCTGGTTTCTTCAGCTACTTCACCCACTTCAAAGGTATAAGCATGGTCACCGTAGTATCCATTTTTTAATGCACCACAATCAACAGAAATTATATCTCCTTCTTTAAGATCTTCATTATTTGGAATGCCGTGAACCACTTGTGCATTAGGACTCCAGTTTAAGGTGTTCGGAAAATCATACATACCTAAAAAACCGGGTTCTGCACCTTGCTCACGAATAAACTCTTCAGCAAGTTTATCCAATTTTAATGGATTAGCTCCAGGTTTTATTTCTGAAGCAATCATTCCTAAGGTTTTAGATACAACTAAAGCACTTTCACGCATTAGTTCAATCTCTTCTGCCGTTTTAATTTTAATCATAGCCGCAAAGATAAGCGGAATTCGATTAATTTATTAAGTCTACAAAAGCTAAACTAATGTTTTCTGTGTCATCAATTTTGGTTGCTCAACACCCATCATCTTTAGAATAGTTGGTGCTATATCACCCAAAACTCCATCTTCGATTTTGTTGATATCATTATCTACTAATATAAGTGGAACAGGGTTAGTTGTATGCGCTGTATTTGGACTACCATCTGGATTAATCATGGTGTCACAATTACCATGGTCTGCAATTAAAATTGTTGAGTAACCGTTTTCTAGTCCTGTGGTTATGACAGAATTTGCACAACTATCTACAACTTCACATGCTTTAATAGCTGCTTCCATACTGCCTGTGTGACCGACCATATCTGGATTTGCAAAGTTTAGACAAATAAAGTCTACTTCTCCTTTTTTTAATTCTGGAATAATGGCATCTCTTATTTCGTAAGCACTCATTTCTGGTTTTAGGTCATAAGTGGCTACTTTAGGAGATGGGCATAGAATACGTTCTTCACCTATAAATGGTTTTTCTCGACCTCCATTAAAGAAAAAAGTTACATGGGGGTACTTTTCAGTTTCAGCAATCCGAATCTGTTTTTTACCAGCTTTCTCAAGAGTCTCACCAAGAGTGTCTTTAATATTGTCTTTATCGTAGATTACTTTTACTCCTTTAAATGAGTCATCATAATTTGTGATGGTCACATAATATAAATCTAATTTTTTCATATTATGCTCAGGAAAATCTTCTTGATTTAAAACCTGAGTTAATTCTCGACCTCTATCTGTTCTAAAGTTGAAGAAAATAATTACATCTCCTTCTTTTATTTTACCATCTTTGTCTAGTACAATAGGTTCTATAAACTCATCTGTTTTTCCTTCGTTATAACTCTCTTGCATTGCAGTTGAGATGTTAGTTGAAACTTTACCAATTCCATTAACTAAAACATCATAAGCCTTTTTTACACGTTCCCAACGTTTATCACGATCCATGGCAAAATAACGCCCAATCACAGATGCAAGCTTGGTGTTTTTATTGGAACAAAATGCTGTAATATCTTCTAAAAAACCTTTACCGCTTTTAGGGTCAACATCACGACCATCAGTAAAAGCATGGATAAAAGCTTTTTGCACACCATTATTTTCTGCAGCATTTATTAAAGCTTTTAGATGTGTAATATGACTGTGTACACCACCATCACTTACCAAGCCAAGAAAGTGAACAGCTTTATTATTAGTATTTGCATATTTAAATGCGTCTTTTAAAACCGCCTCATTTTTTAAAGTATCTTCTTCTACAGCTTTATTTATTTTTGCTAAATCTTGATAAACTATACGACCAGCACCTAAATTCATATGGCCTACTTCACTATTCCCCATTTGTCCTTCAGGTAAGCCTACATTCATTCCATCAGTAAGCAAATCTGAGTTTGGATATTTTGAATATAAAGAATCTACAAAAGGTGTGTTAGCATTTTCAATAGCTGAAACTTCAGGATTGGGAGATTTTCCCCAACCATCAAGAATCATTAAAATAACTTTCTTATTCATGGTCTGATTTTGAATACCAAAAATAGGTTGTTATATTCATTTGAACTACCCTTTCACTAGTGTGAATTTGTTAAATATTTATGTTAAATAATAGCGTCTTGTTAAAGTTTAGTTATTTAAGTGTTAATCACGTAACATAAGGCTATCAATGGCGTCTATTTTTATATCAATTAAATCTATTATCAATTTATTAATCAAAATTCATTCATCATGAAAAAAACAATCCTAACAATCGCTGTGGCAATTTCTTTTGCGGCAACAGGCATTTATGCCAATGAAACGAGCAAAGAACTAAAGTTTGAAGTCGAAAATTCGATTAACCTAGAACTAAGTTCTTTTTGTAAAGCAATTATGAAAGGCGACATTGAAACCGTACAGAAATTAATTGACTTGGGTGAAGACGTCAACAAAAAATCTCTAGGTATGACACCTGCGCATTTTGCTGCACGTTACAATAAAGCTGAAATTCTAGGAGTATTAATTGAAAACGGTGCTAATTTGAAGGCAAGATGTGATAAGGGTTATACAGTAAAAAAGCATGCAGAATTATCAAATGCTATGGGAGCACTTAAAGTTATCAAAGTAGCTATGAAGGGATAAAGGAGTTTATTCACTTGCCCTGAGCTTGGTCGAAGGGTCAATCAAAAAACCCATTGCATTGCAATGGGTTTTTTATTTCTCTTATAGTGTTCAAGTAAAAGAGTAAATATATTTATTTAATTTTTTTAGAATTCAAAACCAGTAAATGCCCGATAAAAGAAAGCATAAAGAGCCATAGAAATCATTATTGCACAAAATGCAGAATATGCTTTTAATACGATAACCAAAAATTCTGGTTTACAATTAGCAAAAGCATCAGAATAGAGGTTTTTAAAATGTGTTAGTGTTCCCATTAGTTATGTCTTTTGTTTGTAAAACGACTTAGCTAATTAGGTTTAAGCGGTATTGATTTGGATAGTTAAAGGTACAAAAATAGAACCAAAGTCACTTATTACTCGATAAGATTCCAATTTTATCTTTTAACGGCCTTGGTACTTTATTATAGCTTCTTTTATCTTTTCAATTCTGTTTTCTGGATCTGGATGCGTGCTTTGAAATTCTGGCACACGATTAGGCCCGGATGCTGCACCTAAAATTTTCATGACTTCAACCATTTGATAAGGGTCATACCCAGATTGTATCATGAACAGAACACCTAGCTCATCACTTTCCAATTCATCTCCACGACCATTTTTTAGTAAAGTAGTTTGTCCAACACCACCAACAACATTACCTAAATCCCCAGCACCAACTGTTGCACCCATAGTGGCTGTTTTCCAAAAACCACTATCCGCAATACGTTCCGCAGAATGTCTTCCAATTACATGACCAATCTCATGCCCCATTACTCCAGCGAGTTGTGCTTCATTTAATTGTGAGAATAAAGCATAGGTTATAAAACATTGTCCACCTGGCAACGCAAAGGCATTTATGGTTTGGTCATCAGCTAATAAGTGAAAATCGTATTGATACGGTGTTTCTCTTGCGATACTGTTATTTACCAGTTTATTACCTACTGCATCAACAAAAGCTTGCATGCGCTCGTCAGGATATAAGCCTCCATGTTGTTGTGCCATTTCTGGAGCACTTTGCAATCCAATAGCAATTTCTTGGTCGCTAGTCATGGTTATGTGTTGTGACCTTCCTGTATATGGGTTTTCTTCGGTGTTATTGCATTTTTTTATAAACGCAAATGCGACAATTGCAAGCCCTATGAAAATGCGAATTTTCCAACTACCTCTACTTCTCATGTTGTGTTAGTGTTCTAGTTGTCTGTAAGATATAAAAAATAAGGTTACAACAAATATTCGTTGACGCCCAGAATATTATTTTGAATGTAAGTCTTTAGAAACCCAGTAGTAAAATGCTCGCTACCTTCAAACTCTTCACGAATTAGTTGTCTAAAAATGTTAACCCCTCTAAATTGCTCAAGCATTGGTTTTGATAGTGGAGCATAACTGTAATGCCATGGTTCATATTTAAACCCTTTTCTAAAAAAATCATCGGTGTAGACTAAGTAAAAGCCAAACTTATTAGCATTTTCATCTAGCCATTTTTTAAATGCCTCAAAAGGCCCGCCTTCTTCAAATTTTTGTGGTACTAAGACATCGCCAGAAACTTTTGGGTAACCATCTATAATATCGATGTCTGTTCCCCAATGATGTCTACTTGTTCCTGGTATTGTAGAATACTCAATTATTTTATCAATAGCAGCTATAGGTTGCATATTGTCAGTTTCAGTATAAGTAATGAACTTTCTCTCGAATATTGCCAGCTGCCGCTCAAAACTGCGATAACTTGATATCATCTTAACATCAAAACCAGCACTATAAGCTGCCTTTTTCATTGCAACAAATGCATCATGAGCTTCTTTTCTAAGATTTATTCCTTCTCCGAAAAGTTCAATATCTGCTTTGCCCATTAATTCTTCTATGGAATATTCGGGGTCATTAAATGAAAATAATGTTGGAACTGCTGCTAGTGCTAACCCGCCAGCGCTTGTTTTTTTAATAAATGTTCGTCTTTGCATGATATAATAAGTATGAATCTTTTTAATTCTCTAGCATACATAGCCAAAAGTTATGCCATACTATTGATTCATACCAAAGTTAAGAAGTTTCTATAAAGAAATTACTTGTCAAGAAATAAGAATCCTTGATAACTCAATTCTAAATCAAATAAGGTAACAATATAGAAATAGACTCCTTCTGGTAATCCTTGAGATTTATTGATTACTAAGTTATCTTGATTAGAGAAGCCATTAAACTCATCATTGTAGTTATTCATCTCGAATACTTTTTGTCCAAAACGATTATAGATTTGAAGATTATTACTTTCAGCTTCACCAAGATTATCGATTATTAAAACATCGTTTATACCATCACCATTTGGAGAAACAAAATAATTTCCTAAAGTTGGATTATTTACTGCAAAAGTGTCTAGAGGTAGTGGTACCGTCCCAAATGTAATAACATCATAATCACTTGGAATAAATTTTTCGGAAACTAAAAACCCTTGATTTAAATCACCACTAAAAGCAGTTTTACCAATAACAGTCCATAATTGCGAAGCTTTGGACCATCCCACAAGAATTATATCCTCAGCTTCAGTAGTATTTCCAATATTAGCTAGATCACTTTCTTGGTTCCAACTAAGGGTTACAGTAGAAGGAACATCGCCTTGCAAAATCCAAAATTCTTTATCAGATATTTCTCCGATACT
>CAYTRI010000048.1:0-16877 GCA_964440105.1 uncultured Flavobacteriaceae bacterium | reverse complement strand
ACAGAGATCAAACTCGCCGATTTCTTGATGTACATACCAACCATCATTTAAAAATTATTAGGGATATTTTGGAGCAATAAAAAACCCCCACTAAAAAGTGAGGGTTCTATATTTTTAAGAAAAGTATATTTTAAGCCTCAAACGGCTCAATAGAAACATAAGATTTTCCGCCTACTTTCTTTTCAAATTTTACGAGTCCATCAACTCTAGCATGTAATGTGTGGTCTTTACCAGCATATACATTTTCACCAGGGTTATGTTTTGTTCCTCGCTGTCTAACAATAATGTTACCAGCAATAGCAGCCTGGCCTCCAAAAATCTTAACCCCTAAGCGTTTAGATTCAGACTCTCTACCGTTTTTTGAACTACCTACACCTTTTTTATGTGCCATTATTATAAGGTTTTAATTTTTATATAATTTAATGATAATGCAGTTAAGCTTTACCACCGTCTAATTCGTCTTGCCATTTCTTTAACTCATCCCACTTACCATCAGCAGCTAATTTAGCTTGTGCTGGCCATGTGTCAGTAACATGATTACCACGAACTTCAGAAATAATCTCAGAAATTTTTGCTGGCTTAGCTTTAGCTAAATCAGCAAAGTTTGCAATACCAGCTGCTACTAAAGTTGAAGCAATTTTAGGTCCAATACCCTCAATTTTCTTCAAATCGTCAGCTTTAGCTTTTGCAGGTGCCTTTTTAGCTGGAGCTGCCTTCGCTACTGCTTCCTTTTTTGGAGCTGTAGCTTTCTTAGCTACGGGAGCTGCTTTTGGAGCCGCTTCTTTTTTAGGAGCTGCCTTTTTTGCACCTTTTGCAACAATACTCTCAACTATAATTTCAGTTAAAGATTGTCTATGTCCGTTTTTCTTTCTGTAACCTTTACGTCTTTTCTTGTGAAAGACGATTACTTTATCACCTCTAAGGTGCTTAACGACTTTGGCTTCTACAGCCGCACCGTTTATGACTGGGGCGCCAACAGTAACGTTACCATTATCATCTAAAAGAAGAACTTTGTCAAAAGTAACTTTTTTACCTTCTTCAGTTTGTAAACGGTGAACGTACACTTTCTGGTCTTTTGCAACTTTAAATTGCTGCCCTGCCATCTCTACAATTGCGTACATAATGCGTTGAATTAAATTATTTTTGTTTACTATTTTCACAAATAGCGGGTGCAAATATACTTCTAATTCATTAATTTACAAGCATCTTTTAGTCAATTACTAAATTTATTTTAAGAAAGTTGAAACTTCTAGTGACTACTTAAGAAAACCGTGATAAAGAATCATTATTATAATGTCTGATAAATCCAAAAAATCTTGTTAAAACAATAGTCCTTTTCTATCCTGAATTCTAAAAAATTTATATTCGTGTAACACTTTTAAATAATTTAAGACTAATTCACAGTAATACTAAATTCTAAACACTAGAAAATGAAGAAAATTTCCTTTTTATCCTTTTTCATGCTTGCAGCATTTGGCACACTTTCAGCTCAGGAAGTTGCCTATGAAGCGTATGATTTAGACAATGGGATGCATGTCATATTGCATCAAGACAATGGCGCTCCAGTAGTGACCACTTCAGTAATGTACCACGTAGGTGGTAAAGATGAAGAAACAGACAAAACAGGTTTTGCCCACTTCTTTGAACACCTTTTATTTGAAGGTACTAAAAACATAGAGCGTGGCGAATGGTTTAAGATAGTTTCGTCTAATGGTGGTAATAATAATGCAAACACAACCATGGATAGAACATATTACTACGAAACCTTCCCTTCTAACAATTTACAATTAGGTCTTTGGTTAGAATCAGAACGTCTTTTGCATCCAGTTATAAATCAAATTGGTGTAGATACTCAAAAAGAAGTTGTGCAAGAAGAAAAAAGACTTCGCGTGGATAACTCGCCTTACGGAAGAGTATTTGAACAAATGTCAAAAAATCTTTTTGTTAAGCATCCTTATCGCTGGCAAACAATTGGTTCACTAGATCATTTAGCTAGTGCCACTTTAGAAGATTTTCAAAAATTTAATGAAGTATACTACGTGCCAAATAATGCTGTTTTAGTTGTTGCTGGTGATATTGATATCGCTGAGACTAAAAAAATGATTCAGGACTACTTTGGTCCTATTCCAAAAGGAGCTCCTATAACAAGGAATACCTATATGGAAGACCCAATAGAAGAAACAATTAAGGCAGAATTTAGAGATCCTAATATTCAGATTCCTCTTATTCTTTTAGGGTATAGAACTCCGGCTCAAACAGAACGTGATGCTTATATTTTAGAAATGGTATCTACCTATTTAAGTGATGGGAAAAGTTCAAAATTATATAAGAAGCTTGTTGATGAAAAGAAAATGGCATTACAAGTATTTGCTTTTAATGTTACTCAAGAAGATTATGGCACTTATTTATTAGGTGGACTTCCAGTAGGTGATAATTCAATTCAAGATATTAAGAAAGAAATTGATATTGAGATAGCTAAACTACAAAGCGAATTAATTTCTGAAAAAGATCATCAAAAATTGTTGAACAAGTTTGAAAATAATTTTGTTAGTTCTAACAGTAGTATTCAAGGTATAGCTAATTCCTTAGCTAGATACTATATGTTGTATGATGACACAGATTTGATTAATACTCAAATTGATATTTATCGTTCGATTACTAGAGAAGAAATAAAAGAGGCCGCAATTAAATATCTACAGCCTAATAAAAGAGTAGAGTTAGAATATTTACCAGAACAAAAAGAAGCTAACTAAGATGAAAAAATTATTCCTATTATCGATGCTATCATTATTTTTTACAGCATCATACGCACAAATAGATAGAAGCCAACAGCCTAAGCCAGGGCCGGCTCCAGAAATAAACCTTCAAGAACCAGAAACTTTTAGTTTAAAAAATGGTCTTAAGGTAATGGTGGTGGAAAATCATAAACTACCAAGAGTATCAATCCAATTAACACTAGACAATCCACCCGTTTTAGAAGGTGAAAAAGCTGGTGTTCAAAGTTTAACTGGCAGCCTTATGGGCAATGGCTCTAAGTCAATATCAAAAGATGACTTTAATGAAGAGGTAGACTTTCTTGGAGCTACATTAAATATTGGTGCAACTAGTGCATTTGCAAGTAGTTTATCAAAATATTTTCCAAGAATATTGGAATTAATGGCAGATGCTGCTATTAATCCAAATTTCACACAAGAAGAGTTTGAAAAAGAAAAAGCAAAACTCATTACAGGTCTTAAAACTGAAGAAAATGATGTATCTGCAATTGCTAGCAGGGTCCAAAGCGCTTTAGCTTATGGTAAAAATCACCCAAGAGGTGAATTCGTTACTGAACAAACTGTAAATAACGTTAGTCTTTTAGATGTTGAGAATTTCAACAGAGATTACTTTGTTCCTGCAAATGCATACTTAGTAGTTATTGGAGATGTAGAATTTGACCAAGTTAAGGAACTAGTCACTAAAAATTTTACGCCATGGACAAAAGCTGTACCACCATCATTAAGCTATTCTGAGCCAAAAGATGCGCAGTACACGCAAATTAATTTTGTAGATATGCCAAATGCTGTACAATCTGAAATTTCTGTACAGAATTTAGTTAATCTTACTATGAAGGATGATGATTACCTAGATGCTTTAATTGCCAATAGAATCTTAGGTGGTGGTGCGCAAGCTAGACTATTCTTAAACTTAAGAGAAGATAAGGGTTATACTTATGGTTCTTATTCAGGTATAGGAGATAATAAATATGGTCCAACTACTTTTAGAGCAACAGCTAGTGTTCGTAATATGGTTACAGACAGCTCTGTAGTTGAGTTATTAAAAGAGATAGATAAGATTAGTTCTGAGCCAGTTAGTGCTGAAGAGTTAGCCAATGCAAAAGCGAAATACGTTGGTAATTTTGTTATGGCGCTAGAACGTCCACAAACCATAGCCAATTATGCTTTAAATATAGAAACTGAAGGTCTGCCAAAAGACTTTTATAAGACCTATTTAGAGCGAATTAATGCTGTAAGTATTGATGATGTTCAAAACGCTGCTAAAAAGTATTTCTCATCAAGTAATGCAAGAGTTGTGGTAACTGGAAAAGGTAGCGAAGTACTAGAGAATTTAGAGAAAGTAAATTTTGGCGGAAAAGCTGTCCCTGTACTTTATTATGACAAAACTGCTGATAAAGCGGAGAAACCAGATTATGATGCAGCTCTACCAGAAGGTATTACAGCAACTAGTGTTTTAGAGAAATATATTGAGGCTATTGGAGGTGCTGCTAAAGTGAATTCAATAACTTCTTTAAAATTGGTTTATGAAGGAGAAGCAATGGGAAGCAAAATAAAGATTGAGGAAAAAAGAACAGCTGATAAATTTTCTCAAACAACCTATATGAATGACAATGCCATGATGGGTGTTGTAGCTAAAGGTGATGAACTTTATATGAAGCAAGGGGCAAATAAAATGCCTTTACCAGAAGACATGAAATCAGATATGGAAAGTGTTTTAGGTATTTTTCCAGAACAAACACTTCTTGCAAAAGGCACTAGCAAATTAGTTGGAACTGAACAGATTGATGGGAAAGAGGCTTATAAAATTGAACTCCCAGGTAAGGTTACCCAAACAACACTATTTTATGATGTTGAAACGGGCCTTAAAGTGAAAGAGATGTCAGTGATAACCATGAATGGTCAAACACAAAATCAAACCGCAATACTCAAAGATTATAAAGAAGTGGATGGAATTAAATTTCCAGCTATTAAAAGCCAATCTATGGGACCACAACAAATCGAGGTTAAACTGCTCGAAGCAATTGTTAATTCAGGAATTACAGATGCAGATTTCGAGTAAATCTGAACATGCTTAAAAAATTAAGACGCCCGGTCACTGAGCTATGTCGAAGTGGGCGTCTTTTTTTTGTTTACAAGATACACGCCCAGCAAAATAAATAAGGCCGCAAAAAACTGCTTTAAACTAAACTTTTCTCCATCTAAAAGTCCCCAAAAAATACCTACAATTGGAATTAAATAAGTAACTGATACCGAAAACACGGCCGATGATATTTGAACCAATCTATTGAACATCACTTTGGCTATGCATGTGCCGATGACACATAGAATTATTATGTAACCTAAAGAGCTCCAAAAGAATTCGCCTGAAGTGGTTTCAACACTAAAAAAGCCAGACAGAGGAAGAACAATAAGTGCTGGAATAATAATACAAGCAAAATTACCTACTGCAATAGCCATTGGGGAAACATTTTGCAATTTGCTCTTAATAATGTTTGCATTACCAGCATAACCAATAGTGGCAATAATAACAAAACCTGCATACCAATAGTTTTGATTTGGGTTTACATCTGTACCAAAAAATATTAAAAATCCCGCACCTAAAAGTCCTACAATAACACCTAAAAGTTGATTTTTTGAAAATGAAATTCCAAAAGCAACTAGACCTAAAAACAATGTAAACAACGGCACTAAAGAGTTTAATATAGCAGCGATACTACTGTCTATTTCAGTTTCTGCAAAAGCGAATAAGAACATTGGAAAGAAGCTTCCAATAAATCCTGAAACAGCTATCCATTTCCATTCTTCCTTTGAGATGGTTTTTAGAGATTTATAGCCTATTAAAAAAAGGAAGAATCCTGCAATCACAATCCTCGCAGAACCCAATTGAATAGCTGTAAACCCCTCTAATCCCTTTTTAATTAGAATATAAGATGTTCCCCAAATAATAGATAATACAATAAGGTAAAACCATTTGGTATTATGTGCTTTCAATTTTTGCTTAATTAAACTACAAAAGTGATACTTTATTTAAGTTTTTCCTTCTTTATCTCTAATTTTACTTTTATAAAAGTATATCCACATGAGAACAGTCATATTTATTTTAGTATTAGTCTTAACCATTTCTTGTAAAGAAAATAAGAAAGTAAAAGAAGGTCCTACCCAAATGGAGGAAGTAATGATGGTTCATGATGAAGTAATGCCTAAAATGGGAACGCTTTCTAAACTTGTAGCGGAATTGAAAACTAAAGTGGACACAACTACTTCAGGTAAAGAATATGAGGTTGCTATGAAAGATTTGCAAGAGGCAAACAAGTCCATGATGGATTGGATGATGGGCTTTGGTGAGCGTTTTGATTCTGATGAAATTTTAGAAGGCAAAGCACTTACTCCAGAAAAAATAGAATGGCTTAATGAAGAAGAGGAGAAAGTAAATGTTTTAAAAGAGCAGATTAATTCTAGTATTGAAAAAGCGGAAGCTTTATTAGAAAAATAGTTTGTGATACTTCACTTTCACTTCGACTCCGCTCAGTGTGACAGTTCAGAATCGCATTTGCAGGAATTTTATTTCCACTCCATACTCTCCATAATTCTACGAATATCTTTTTGCAAATAATTAGCTGCTGGATATATTGAATCGTAATTAGGTTTTGCATAAAAATAGAGTGAGCCTGTAACAAAATGGTTAATACTGTCTGTTACATAAAACTGAGCTTGCGAAGCTGCGTTACCAGTAACTTCATAAAACATTCCATAAACCTCTTTTTCTGGGTTTATAAAAGGCTGTTCTACAATATTATCCGCTTTGGTTGCATGCTCATAAGATAACCTTTGCGTATCTATTAAAAGTGTATTTAAATCTTCCCCAACTTTCTTGTATGTAATATAAATTGAGCCTTTGATTTTTGGATAATCTATTGTCAATCCCGTTTCATTTTGAGCCTTAATTTTGGCATTACTATTCATCTCAAAAATAAAATTCTGGGTACTTAGTTTTCCATATTCAGTTTTAGGAAAATCTAGTCGTAACATGGCTTTAGGCTTAGGCAAAGTGTCATCTTTACAACATGTAAATACTAAAACAATAGTAACGAGAATTAATATTCTATACTTCATGCGGCAATGTTACTTTAATTTGTTTTAGTCTTTTTTTATCCATGCTTTCAACTATAAATTGATAGTCATTAAATAGTACTTTCTCCCCCCTTCTTGGAAAACTGCCAGAAATTTCTAAAACAAAGCCGGCAATGGTTTCTGATTCGCCCTTTCTTAATTCGAATTCTTCTTCATTGTCAATTTTGACAACGCGATAAAAATCTTTAAGTGTAGTTTTCCCTTCAAATACATACGTATAATCGTCTAATTTAGAAAACACTAAGTCCTCGTCATCAAATTCATCACTTATATCCCCTACTATTTCTTCAATAATATCCTCAAGAGTAACAATCCCTGAAGTTCCGCCATATTCATCAACTACAACAGCTAAATGCTTTTTCTGTTCTTGAAATTCTAATAATAAATCATCTAATTTTTTATTCTCGGGTACAAAATAAGGTTCTCTAATGAGGGACATCCAATTAAATGTTTTCCTATCAATGTACGGAAGCAAATCTTTCACATACAAAACCCCTAATATGGCATCCATATTCTCAGCAAAAACAGGAATCCTAGAATAGCCATTCTTTTTAATTTCTTCTAGAACTTCAGGGAATTTCATTTCTTCATTTAGAGCAAAAATATCTATACGGGGTCGCATTACCTGTTTGGTGTCTGTATTCCCAAAAGAAACTATGCCTTCTAAAATTTTTTGCTCCTCTTTAGTGGTATCACCTTCTGAAGTTAGTTCTAGAGCTTGAGAAAGATGGTCTACACTTAAATTTGACTTTTGTCTTCCTAATTTTTCTTGAAGAAATATAGTAGCAGAACGCATTGGTGTGCTTAACGGAGTAAGCAAAAAGTCAAACACCTTCAAAGGTAAAGCCATGAAACCAGAAAATTGAATTCTATTTCTGTTAGCATATATTTTAGGTAGAATCTCCCCAAACATTAATATTAAAAATGTAGCAACCAAAACTTCTAAAACAAAGCGTACAGAGACAAAATCAAAAAGTACTTGGTCTATTTCAGAAAACAACGTATTGCCAATTGAACTAAACAACAAAACAATTCCAATATTTATCGCATTATTGGAAATTAAAATTGTTGCTAACAGCTTTTTAGGGCGTTCTAAAAGTTTAATAATTAGTTTTCCTCTCGAAGTACTTTCCTCTTCAATAGTATTTAAATCTGTTTGGGTAAGTCCAAACAATGCTACCTCAGCTCCTGAGATTAAGGCAGAACAAATTAGAAGCAATACAAGTACAACAACTTTTAATACAAAAATTCCATTAAAAGAAAGAAATAATACTAGTAAACAATAGGAATCAGGGTCCAATAATTACAATTTAGTATCTAGAATGGTAAATCATCATCTTCTTCAACATTCTGAGCAGGTGCAGGAGTACTAGCTGCAGTCTCAGTATTTGAAGAGTTAGCTTGTAAATTACTATTTGACTGTGGTTGAGTTGAATTACTACCACTTTCATTCTTTGTAGTCAAAAATGTAAAATCTTGTACATGAACTTCAGTAGTGTAACGTGTATTTCCGTCTTCTCCTTGCCATTGTCTATTTTTCAAACGGCCTTCAACATAGACTTTATCACCTTTGCTCAAGTATTTTTCACATATCTCAGCTGCTTTATTACGTACAACTACATTATGCCAATCTGTATTAGTGACTTTTTCACCTGTTTGCTTATTGGTATAGCTTTCATTGGTAGCAATAGGAAAACGCCCAATACAACCACCACCTTCAAAATAATGCATTTTTACTTCGTCTCCTAGATGCCCAATTAGCATCACTTTATTTAATGTTCCACTCATAACTTTATATTATATCAAAAATACTAAATTTTATAAGTTTTGATGAAGTCTGCAATCAAAACTGGCACTGGATAATTATGAGTTTCTTCCCATGCTAAACCAGCTTCTAATTCATTGGTTGTGTGTAAAATCCAAAACTTGGTATGCAAATGCTGGTGTGATAGTTTATGTATGATAGGTTTGCTATTATATAAAAAAATATCTTCAAAATCTTTTAGCTCTAAAAATGATGTTGCTTCCTTTTTTATACTATTAAGTTCAACTTCACTATCTGTTTCTAACAAAGGAAATTGATATAAATTTTGCCAAATACCCTTTCCTTGCCGTTGCTCTAAAAGAGTGTTATTCTTACCATCTAAAACCACTAAATAATTAAAATACCGCTTTCTAACTTTAGTTTTTTTAAGCTTTACTGGCAATTCATGAACTCGGTTTTCTTTTAAAGCAATACAACTATCATTTAATGGACAATGCAAACAATATGGTTTTTTAGGTGCGCATTGGATTGCACCGAACTCCATTATTCCTTGGTTGTAATCCCTAATTTCTTCTACATCCATCACTTCTCTAGCAAGAGACTTAAAATGTTTTATGCCTTCAGAAGAATTAATAGCAAGATTTATCCCAAAATATCGAGCCAAGACTCTATATACATTACCATCAACTACAGGTTCTGGCTCATTAAAACTAATAGAAGCTATTGCACTTGCAGTATAATCCCCAACGCCTTTTAACTTGATTAGCTCTTTATAAGTTTTTGGGAAATCACCTTTATAATCTCTAACTATTTTTTTTGCAGTACTGTGCATATTTCTAGCCCTAGAATAATACCCAAGCCCTTGCCATAATTTCAATACTTTTTCTTCATCGGCATCTGCCAAATCGAACACTGAAGGAAACGCTGTTACAAACTTCTCATAGTAAGGCAAACCTTGTGCTACTCTTGTTTGTTGTAGCATAATCTCAGAAAGCCATATTTTATAGGGGTCTTTGGTCCTTCGCCAAGGCAATTCCCGCTTGTTTTCATAATACCAAGCGAGTATTTTTTTTGAAAAATTCATAGCTAGAAATACTAATGAAGCAAAGTAACAGTTTATATACTTAAAATTTAGGGCTTTATGTAAAACATTTATATATTTGCAAGCCTAAAAAAAACGAAAATTTAAATACGAAATGACGAAAGCGGATATTGTATCTAAAATCTCAGAGAAACTGGGTATTGAAAAAGGAGACGTACAAGCGACTGTAGAATCTTTTATGGAAGAGGTTAAAACGTCCTTAGAGAATGGTGATAATGTTTATTTAAGAGGTTTTGGAAGTTTTATCATTAAAACTAGAGCCGAAAAGACAGGAAGAAATATATCGAAGAATACTACGATTAAAATTCCAGCTCACAATATTCCTGCATTTAAACCTGCTAAGGTTTTTGTAGAAGGAGTAAAAAGTAACGTACAGGTTAAATAAAATACTAACGTAAAAGCACACTATATGCCGAGTGGAAAAAAGAGAAAGAGACATAAGGTAGCTACCCACAAGCGCAAGAAGCGCCGGAGAGCTAACCGACACAAGAAAAAGTAGTCTAGCAGACTACTTTTTCATTTCAGTTATATGTTCATTGACATCACGGTTCAAAAAATTAGAATACTATTACGGCTATTTAGCCGCATTAACTATTTTTTAATCATCCGCTTTAGCGGATAAAAATCGATACATGAATAGAGAATTAATCGTAAGATCTAGTTCTGACGCAGTCGATTTTGCCTTATTAAAGGATGGAAAACTTATTGAACTTCACAAAGAAGAAGATAATAATAGCTTTTCGGTTGGGGATGTATTCCTTGCCAAAATAAGAAAACCCGTTACTGGCCTAAATGCAGCCTTCGTTAATGTTGGTTATGAAAAAGATGCTTTTCTGCATTATCATGACCTTGGCCCACAGCTATCTTCTATGCTAAAGTTCATAAAACAAGCTAGAACAGGAAAACTAAGAGATTTTTCCTTAAAAGACTTTCCATTTGAAAAAGATATAGACAAGAATGGCAGTATTAACGAAGTTATTAAAGCCAATCAGTCATTATTAGTACAGATTGTAAAAGAACCCATTTCAACCAAAGGGCCAAGAATTAGTTCAGAATTATCAATAGCTGGACGTTACTTGGTTATGGTTCCATTTTCTGACCGCGTTTCAGTTTCTCAAAAAATTGAAAGCAACGAAGAAAAAAGTAGGTTAAAAAGACTTGTTAAAAGTATTAAACCTAAAGGATTTGGTGTAATTATCCGTACTGTTGCAGAAGGCAAAAAAGTCGCAGAACTTGACAAAGATCTCCAGAACTTGCTGGATAAATGGACAGCAATGTGCAAGACCTTGCATAAGGCGCAACATCCTTCAAAAGTATTAGTAGAACTCAATAGAGCTTCTTCTATCTTAAGAGATGTATTCAACGATTCCTTTACAGGAATACATGTTGATGATGAAGCACTTTATGAAAACATAAAGGACTACGTGCACGAAATAGCTCCTAAAAAGGAGTCCATTGTTAAACATTATAATGCTCCTAATCCAATATTTGAAAAATTTGGAATAGAGCGACAAATTAAAACATCATTTGGTCGTACTGCCACAATGAGCAAAGGAGCTTACCTAGTTATTGAACATACCGAAGCTTTACACGTAATAGATGTAAACAGTGGTAACCGTTCTAATAAAGCCAAAAATCAAGAAGATACTGCTTTGGAAGTAAATATGCTTGCAGCAGCGGAAATTGCTAGACAATTACGCTTGCGAGATATGGGCGGAATTATAGTAGTAGACTTCATTGATATGGTTAGAGGCGATCATCGTAAAAAACTCTTTGATTATTTAAGAGATGAAATGAAAGATGACCGTGCAAAACATAAGATTTTGCCACCTAGTAAGTTTGGCCTTGTTCAAATAACAAGGCAAAGAGTACGACCAGAAATGAATATTAAAACAAGTGAAGAGAATCCTAATGGCAGTGGCCAAGAGGTTGAGGCTCCAATCGTTTTAATAGATAAAATCAATTTTGATTTAGAACGAATTCTTAAAGGTCCAAATAAGAAGAAAAGTATTGTATTAAACATACATCCTTTTATTGCTGCTTATTTAACCAAAGGAACTCCTTCTATACGCCAGAAATGGTTTGTCGAACATAAAAAGTGGGTTAAAGTTCAGCCCAGGGATGCTTACACTTATCTTGAATATCGTTTTAAAGATAAAGAAGGTAAAACCCTTAAATAAACAAAAGCGACCTCATTGTGGGGTCGCTTTTTTGTTTTCAATACATTTGAATATGCAATCATCTAAAAGTTATTCTGTGACCGAAGCAACCCGAAAACTAGAGGGTTACTGTGTCTACCAAGAGCGTTGCCACAAAGAGGTAATTCAGAAGTTGAGAGATATGCGTATGATTCCTGCGGCTATTGATCAGATTGTTGCCCACCTTATTCAAGAAAATTATTTAAATGAGGAGCGCTTTGCGCAGAGCTTTGCCAGAGGTAAATTTAATATTAAAAAATGGGGGCGAAACCGTATTGTAAATGAGCTAAAACGACGTGATATTTCTCGGTTCAATATTAAAACTGCTTTAAAAGAAATTGACGATTCTGCGTATCTTGAAACTTTAGACAAACTTTCTAAAAAAAGACTATCTCAAATTACAGAAACAAACATCCAAAAAAGAAAGAAAAAATTAGCAGATTATCTGTTGTATAGAGGTTGGGAAAGCCATTTAGTGTATCAAAAGATTAAAGAATTAATTCCTAATACTTAGATTGAGATTACACTTCGGCTGAACTCAGTGTGACACTTTTGCGCTGGTAGTTTTTAAATTTCTATTAGCTTTAATTATTGCCCGTTCATTCTTCCAATCTATCCATTTTTGACCTTTTAATCTTCTCATCAGATTATCAAAATAACGCATAACCAAAATATTATAAACTGCCTTTCCAAAGTTTTTTGGTTTACGAGCTATTGCACGTAAACTCATTGAAAATCCAGGCGTCAGGTACTTCATATGATGCCAATACCCCTCAGGGATATAAATTAAATTACCATGCTCCAGTTGTGCAGTATAACCCTTAGCGTGTTTTAATGCTGGCCATTTTTCTAAATCAGGATTTGAAAAATCAATATCCTCTCTAACTATTAATGAATATGGAATTTTGTATAAGTATTTAGTTTCTGATTGGGAGAACAAAATACATTGCTTTTTACCTTCAAAATGAAAGTGGAAAATATTAGCCAAATCAATATCATAGTGCATAAATGTATGCGAATTGCTTCCTCCAAAAAAAAGCATCGGCAGACTTTTCATTAACCTAATTCCAAAATCAGGGTAGTTGAAATCTTTTTGTAGAACAGGGACTTCTTTTAAAACATTCCAAAGAAAAATTCGAAACTTAGTGGGCTTGCGTTTTAACAAATCTACGTAGTCCTTCAACTTCATTTTGGCATGAGGTTCATTAAAACCTTCATCATGTTTTACTGGCCTATCGTCATATAATGGAACTTCTTTTTCTCCCGCAACTTGTTTAATATATTCTAAATTCCATTTAGAATATGCGGGCCAATCCAAAATTGCTTGCTCTACAACAACAGGTTTTTGCGGCTTAAAATAATCACGGATAAATTCTTCTCTAGAAAGTGTTTTTACCCTTGGAATTTCTTGAAGGTTAAGTTCCAAAATCACAATGTTTCGAACTATCTAAGTTAGTAAAAGGATTCTAAATCAAGTAAAATCTAATCCTTGCTTACTAATTTAGAAGTTGCTTTAGCATTCTCGTTTCGTTCAATAGTATGTCCTGGTCTGGTCCATTTTGGTTTTTCACCAAGTGGTTGAAGTTGAGATTCGACCGCCTCTACAGTCTCCGGTTGAGGTGCTTTTACAAATGCTTTTTGAGGGTTTAACCCTAGCATCTTAAACATCTCCATATCTTCATTTACGTCAGGGTTTGGAGTTGTTAATAGTTTGTCTCCTGCAAAAATAGAGTTAGCACCAGCAAAAAAACACATTGCCTGACCTTCTCGACTCATTTCTGTTCTGCCAGCTGATAATCTTACTTGCGTTTTTGGCATTACAATTCGTGTGGTAGCTACCATACGTATCATTTCCCAAATAGGTACTGGTTCAATGTCTTCCATAGGCGTTCCCTCCACCGCTACCAATGCATTAATTGGAACTGATTCTGGTTGCGGACTTAACGAAGCTAAGGCAACTAACATTCCTGCTCTGTCCTCGACTTTCTCACCCATGCCAATTATACCTCCACTACAAACGGTAACATTGGTTTTACGAACATTTTCTATGGTTTCTAAGCGATCTTCAAAAGCACGCGTAGAAATAACATCTTTATAATAATCTTCTGAGGTATCTAAATTATGGTTGTAAGCATAGAGTCCAGCCTCTGCCAATCTTTTAGCCTGATTCTCTGTAATCATTCCAAGTGTACAGCAGACTTCCATATCCAATTTATTAATGGTTCGTACCATCTCTAGAACTTGGTCAAATTCTGGTCCATCTTTTACATTACGCCATGCAGCACCCATACAAACCCTGGAACTACCTGATGATTTTGCACGTAAAGCCTGAGCTTTTACTTGTTGCACACTCATTAAATCATTCCCCTCAATATCTGTATGGTAACGAGCAGCTTGCGGACAGTAACCACAATCTTCCGGACATCCTCCCGTCTTAATAGAAAGTAAAGTAGAAACTTGAACCGTATTGGGATCATGATATTTACGGTGTATTGTCGCCGCGTCATAAAGCAACTCCATTAAAGGCTTGTTGTAAATATCAAGAATCTCTTCTTTGGTCCAATTGTGTCTTGTCTCACTCATAAATCAAAAATACACTTATTACTTTATTTTTAATATCAAATTAGCAACCAAAAATATCTTTCGAATTATTAGGAAGCTTATTTAGATAATAAGATTGAAACAGCATTTCCGCCAAAGCCCACAGCGTTTACTAAAACATTTTTAATCGATTTAGGGCTTTCTTGTTTCTCCGCAAATGGCACCGAAATTGCTTCTTGTTTTTGAAGCATCAATATGGCCAATTCTACATTGAGCATTCCCGATGCACCAAAGGTGTGACCTACTTTCCACTTATTTGTAGTTAAAAAAGGTGTTTTGTTATAAAAAACCTTTTCTATTGCTTTAAATTCTGACAAGTCACCTTTTATTGTGCCTGGTGCATGCATCACCACAGTATCAATAACATCAGGATTCAAACCATTTAACGCCATGCGCATAGAATCTTGAAAACAATTCGCTTCCGCAGAAATAGAAACATTATGGGTTAGCGGTTCTGTAGCGTATCCAATTCCTATAATCTTAGCTAAAGATTTTTGTCCTTTCCCTTTTTCTAAGCATGCAACTGAAGCTCCTTCACCTAACACCATTGTGTTTTCTTTTTTGTTTAAATCGAAAGCTCGGCACGGGAAAGACTTCTCGACTCCGCTCGAAATGACTGTCGATGAATATATTTTTAATGCTCTCATCTGAGCAATGGTGAATGGAGTTAAAGGCGCTTCGCTACCACC
This sequence comes from uncultured Flavobacteriaceae bacterium, assembly GCA_964440105.1. Lineage (GTDB taxonomy): Bacteria > Bacteroidota > Bacteroidia > Flavobacteriales > Flavobacteriaceae > Croceitalea. Next base: position 1,617 of record CAYTRI010000048.1, on the reverse strand, counting down.
AACCAAAAACTTATCTACCATTCCACTTTGTATCCATGCTATACCATTTAGCATAGCATGAAGAGCGGTGGAGCAAGTAATGGAATGGGAAATCTCTGGTCCTTTTGTTTTTAAATCATGTGCTACCCAAGAAGAGATATTGCCAAGCGTAGTAGTTGGCGATGCCAAGGTAGATGTCCCATTCTCTTTTAAGAATTCTTCATGAAATTTTTCAAATAATTCGGTAGCACCACGCGATGAACCTAAATTTATTCCAAAGTTATCTGTTGAAGTCCAATTGGCTTGCTTAATAGCTTTTCTCCCAGCATAAATAGCATACAACACAGATCTATCTAAGTTTTTGTATTTACTATCCGAAGATTTAAGTAATTCAATTTCTTGACTTAGTGATTTAGGAAGCTTTCCAGCCCATACAAGATTATTGCCGATTGAAATTTCTTGCAGGTTATGAAATTTACTTTGGTAAGCCTCCCAAGCTTGTTCCAAGGAATTACCTAAGGGAGAAACTGAAGAAATTGCTGTTATAGCTATAGGGTTTTTCAAATCTATATTCTAATTCTAGCAAAAGTAAAAGTTCTTATCTTCATAAACTTATAAATCTGATAACAATGAATAACGAATTAGTACCTCAGCCAAGTTGGTGGAAAAGAAATTGGAAGTGGGTAGTGCCAGTTGGCGGATGTTTCACCTTAATCATCGGTGCAATTATATTATTTTCTTCTATTTATTTTGGGGTTAGCAATATCATGGAAGAATCTCAACCTTATGAATATGCACTTGAACTAATTAATAAAGATGAGCAGTTATTAGAAGTTTTAGGCTCCCCGGTTGAAAAAGATGGAATGTTTCAAGGTAATATTAGTTGGACAAATGGTAAAAAAGTAGCGAAAATGACTGTGCCGATTGCTGGACCAAAAGGTGAAGGGAAACTTTATATTGATGCAACTGGTGAAGGGGAAGATTGGAACTATCATGAAATTCGTGTAGAAGTAAATGACCAAGAATTTGATTTTCTAAACGAGTCAAATTCTGACTTCTAAACTTCTAGTAGCTCTAAAATAATATCATAAATTTTATTCAACTGCTTGTTCGTTATCACAAAGGGAGGTAGTGTATAAACTGTATTCCCTAACGGACGTAAATTTACCCCACGAGACATAAAAAACTGATATAATTTATCACGGGATTTTCCATAACGGTCCATTTTTATATCTAAATCAATCGCCAGAATAACACCAATGGTTCGAACTTCTTTTACTTTGGGGTGACTTTCAACTTTTAAAGCGAATTTTTGATGTTCTCTTTCAACGTATTTTCTTCGTTCTAAAATCTCTTTAGATTCAAGCAATTCTATACTTGCAATAGCAGCGGCACAACCCAAGGGATGGGCACTAAATGTATGCGCATGAAAAAAACCTTTTGCAACCTCGTCACTTAAAAAAGCGTCAAATACTTTCTGTGAACAACTGGTGATACTCAAAGGAAACATACCTGCTGTTAAAGCCTTACTTAAACACATGATATCCGGTTTGCACTCTAAATAATCTGATGCGAAGTTTTTACCAGTTTTACCAAAACCAGTCATAATCTCATCCGCAATACACAAAATATTAAGTT
>CAYTRI010000047.1:8323-17040 GCA_964440105.1 uncultured Flavobacteriaceae bacterium | reverse complement strand
AAAATGTCACTCGCATCATCTGCAAAGCGGGTGCAAATATAAAAAGGTTTTTTTATTACAACAAAACTTCTGAAGTTATTTTTAAACCTTTTTTTAAGCCAAAAATCATCTTGTTGATTTCCAGTAGCTAGCGCACAAATTATAGCTAAATATTTATGAGAAAAAATTCCAAACTAAGCCAAAACGAATTACAAAATCACGATATGGATAGTTAGGGGCGGAGTAATAATTATACTCTTTACTCCAAATTGTATTCAAATGTTCTGCTTTTAAAAAGATTCGCGTTTGCCTAACTTTAGCGTTAATAAAGAAATCAATTAAAGGAAAACCACCCAACTCTTCATTATTCTGAGTGTAAAACTCACCTAGAAGCGGGTGATAAGCATCCATATTATATGAAGTAAAGTATTTAAAAGTAACTCCTGTTTGTATATACATAGCCTTATCGAAAACATCACTAGAAAAATATAATGAATTGCGAGTAACAAACTTGGGAACGTTTAGCACCTGATTACTTTGGGTAACTTCTTGATACATTAATGTATTATTTAACGCCCACTTTCGCCACTTGAACTCTTTATTATATTTAATTTTTAGATAGTTTATGGTTTCATCTTCTTGGTCTGGTCTCACAAAGGCGTTTTGATTACCCGCTTCAATATCTTCTGGTGTAATACCATTATCCTCATTATCGTCGATTGTAAAATAGGTGTAATTATCTATTGCTGAATACTTGCTAGTGAGATTACCAAAAAACTTTGAGTCCAGACCAAAACTAAGTGATTGAATTTGTTGCTTTTCAAAATCAGTATCATTCTGCCAATTAAAATTCTCATAATCACTTTGATAAAGTAGATAATTAAAGTTCGGAGCTCTTGAGGAACCATGTATTGCCGCATGCAAAGCATTATTTGGGGTTATTTGGTATTTTGCACTCGCATCAAATAAGTTCCCTGCTAGTTCTCCAGACAAATTATATCTGAACCTTCCTGATAACTGTAATGGCCCTATATCATTTTTATAATCGCCACCAATAGAAATCTCTTCTCCATCCAATTTATTTTGAATAGTTTCTCCATTATCCAATATTAACAGGCTATTAAAAAAATAGCTGTAATTATATAGACTTAAACTACCCGATAATGACCCCAAAGTCCTGTTAGAAAAGATAGCCGAAACTTCATTAAACATTGTTTTAAGAGTTGCCTTATCTGTCACTGGGCTATCAAAAACATTAGTTCCAAAACTATCATCTTGAGAATTCTGATTAAACTGATAAAACTTTGATTCGTAATTAAATTGATGTCCTATTGCTAAAAGTGTAGATCTAGTTTTAATAGAATCTTTTCTAGGTCTTACTAAATTAAATTGATGGTCTAAAAAGTATCGTTTGCCAAGTATGCGATTATCAGCGTTTGTATATGCAACATCTATTCGTGATCTATCTAAAAAATCTTCTTCTCCAGATTCAAATTGCAACGCTTTTTGGGAAATTCCTCCATTCTCTTCGGTTTCTATATCTTGAGAAGCATAATGCCCTCTTACCCAATACCTGTTATTTTTTGTTCTATAATTAAAGGTAGTTCTAAAAACTCCAGCTTCACTTTGATCAAATTGATATTTACCTAAAGATCTAGAGCCTGTAAAAGCTAGAGAAATATTAAGTCTTGGAGAAGTATTTAGTGTTAACATAGCATCCAAGAACTGACCTTGCTCAAAAGTAGTTTTAAACATTAGTTCAGTAAGTGGCGTAGGCACATGGTAATACATTACATCTTCAGCTTCGAAATATTTTTGATTTTTTGCAACCGCACCTATTTTTGGATATACCGAACTATTATCAAAATCTTTACCTAGTGAATTATACGGCTGGCCCACATTAGAAAAAGGCATTAACTCAAAATCATCTCTCCGAAGATAATTGTACTTATATTCTTTTGCTATTGACAATGTAGTATCTAAGGAAGTTGTATCTCTACTAAATGAAATTAACTTATAATCCTTAACCAAAATTGATTTGGTTTTGCCAGCCTTTTTTTGTTTTGCTAAACCTCTATTAAAGCGCAAAGAATCTCTTTCCAAAGAATCCTTTAGTCCTGGTTCTGTTTTTGACGCTATTTGAGCATTTAAAGGAAAAAATATCAGTAAAACTATTACTAAAGGAAAGTATTTCATTCTGCCATGTTGCTGTACAAAGGTATATTTTTTTGTTCGTAAAGAAATGTGAAAGTTTAAGACTAAAAATTAAATTGATTCCAAAAAATGAACCATTTATAAAATTTTATAGCAATGTCTTCATTATTGTCGAAAAAAGCCATATTTTGAGGGCCATTAGTAAAAAAAATGAAATGAAAAGAAAATTACTATTTATGCTGTTTATGACAGCTAATCTTTCCTATGGCCAATATGTTGATAATGCTCCTTGGATGTCTGACTTAAAAAAAGACAGCAATACTGCCAACAAATCAAATGAAACAGATTACACCATCGATGAAATTTCTGAAGCCTTTAACAATTATTGGGTGAACAAAGACCGTAAAACTAAAGGAAGTGGATTTAAGCCATATAAGCGTTGGGAAAATTATTGGCAACATTTAGCTCAAACAGATGGTCGACTACCTTCAGCAAGTATGCTACTACAAAGCTGGAAAAACAAACGAAATAGCTTATCCACGCCTAACCCAGTTAGTAACTGGACCGCAATAGGTCCGTTTTCACCAGGAGTTTTATCTGGTAGTCTTCCAGGAACAGGACGTGTTAATAGTATGGCTATTGACCCTAATGATAGTTCTATTTGGTATGCAGGTGCGCCATCAGGTGGTATTTGGAAATCAATAAATGCAGGAACGTCATGGACTAATCTATTTGATAATTTCCTTCAAATAGGAGTTTCAGGAATTGCCATAGACCCAAATGACTCGAACATTATATATATTGCAACTGGTGATGATGATGCGGCCGACTCTTTTAGCGTAGGTGTTTTTAAATCTGTCGATGCAGGGCAAACCTGGACAGAAACCGGTTTAGGACCTTCTTCTGATGCAAATTGGGGAAATAGCAGATTAATGAGTGAAATAATTATTGACCCAACAAATTCTAGTATTATTTGGGTGTCTACAAGTTTTGGACTCTATAAATCTGAGGATGCTGGCACAACTTGGGATAGAAAGCGCGCTGGAAACATAAAAGATTTTAGATTAAAACCAGGAGATTCAAATACAGTATATGCCATAACTTCATCACAATATTATAAATCTACTGATGGTGAAAATTTCACTCAGATAACAGATATTCTTCCTGCTTCATCTGGTAGATTAGTTTTAGATGTCACTCCCGCAAACCCTGAAATCCTTTATATATTAAGTGCTAATACAGGAGCAAATAATTTTACCTACCAAGGGTTATATAAATCTGTAGACAGTGGTGAGACTTTTACAGAAAGCCCCAACACAACTGATATAATGGAATCTAGCCAAGCTTGGTTCGATTTAGCTCTGGCTGTAGCCCCAGACAATGAAGATGAAGTGTACATGGGTTGTTTAAATATTTGGAGAAGTAGTAATGGAGGTAATTCATTTACGCAATTGAACAGATGGTTTGTTAATAATCCTTCTTACAGCCATGCAGATATACATACCCTCAAATTCTTTGGAAATACTTTGTTTGCAGGTACAGATGGAGGCCTTTACACATCAGACAATGGTGGAGCCACTTTTACTGACAAAACCTCAAACATGGCTATTACTCAATTCTATAGAATTTCGGTTGCCAAAGGCAATGACGACCGGATTGCTGGTGGTACTCAAGATAATGCTGGTTATGTTTCTAACGGCAACGATTGGAATGTCTATACAGGAGGGGATGGAATGGATTACGAAGTTGACCCAAATAATGACGATTTAATATATGGATTTGTCCAATTTGGTGACCCATTATTTATAACAAATAACGCTGGCCAGTCCGTTGGAACTGTTGCTGCTCCGGAGCAAGGAAATTGGATCACTCCTTTAGCCATAAACTCTAATGGTGAAGTATTCTCAGGGTATAATAGAGCTATTTATAAGCTGGTGGGCAATTCTTGGGAAAAATGGTCAAATGATTTTGGAGGTGGAAATATTGATGATATTGAAGTTGACCCAACTAATCCTCTAGTCATATATGCCGCAGAAAACGATTTTGTGTACCGAAGCGAGGATGGAGGGGCAACATTCTCTGCCTTTAATAGATTTGATTCTGCTATTTCAGATATTGCTGTTAATCAAACTGATGGTTCTACAATTTATGTAACTACTTCCAATAGAGTTGGCATCAGTCAAGCTGGACAACAAAGTGTAAGAGGAGTTTTTAGAGTAGATGTAAATGAGGATGGCTCCGCAGGACCTGAGGAAGATATTACCTTAGATTTACCCACAGACCAAGCCTTTTTTGCAATAGTGCACCAAGACAGACACACAGACAACCCAATTTATGTGGGAACTAATCTTGGTGTGTATCGACTAGACGACACTTTAACCGAATGGGAAGAATACTTTACTGGACTGCCAAATACAGCAGTGAGCGATTTAGAAATAAGTTTAGACGACGAATCTATTACCGCTTCAACATATGGCAGAGGTGTCTGGCAATCACCAATACCTATTCAAGTCGCTGATAATGATGTAAGGCTTATTAGTTTTTCACCATCTTCAAATACAATTTTATGTGGCGAAATAATACCAGAAATTGTTGCGGAAAATAATGGTATAAACCCTATCACTGAAATTGAAGTTTCTTATGAGGTAAATTCTGGGGGAGTACAAACAACAAACTGGACAGGAACATTAAATAGTGGTGAAAATACTACAATCTTATTACCATCTTTAACTGGTATATCTACTGGGCAAAATTCCATTGATGTTAGTATTAGTATTACAGATGATGCATTTGCAGATAATAACTCGGGGGCAAGTAGTTTCTTTGCTAACACTTTTGCTGTTGGGGGCGATGTATTTGACTTTGAAACTCCTGAAGAAGGGTTATTAACATATAACGAAAATGATGTAAGCACTAGTGTATGGGAAAGAGGTGTTCCTACAGGAACAGTTTTAAATACTGCAAGCTCTGGCACACAAGTTTATGGAACTGTTTTGGATGGTGACCACCCAGATGCCACCAGAGGCTTTCTAGTAAGTGGTTGTTATGAACTTGCATCTATTGTAGCCCCAGTACTTAAATTTAATATGGCTTATGAATTAGAGGATAATTTTGACATTGTTTATGTTGAATATTCAATTAATAATGGTAGTTCATGGTTCGTATTAGGAAATACAAATAGCCAACCCAATTGGTATAATAGTGATAGAACTAATGCAAACTCTGGAGCAGACGATGATTGCCAAAACTGTCCGGGTTCGCAATGGACAGGCACTAATACAACAATGACAGAATATGCTTATGATTTTGTTGCTAATGCTGCAGCTGGCGAAACGGATTTAACAGAAGAAAGTAATATTATTTTTAGAATTGTTTTCCACTCAGACCCATCTGTTGTTGAAGAAGGTGCAATTATTGATGATTTTACTGTTGAGGGAGTCCAAGATGATGATGATGATGATAATGATGGTATATTAGATGTAGATGACAATTGTCCTTTAATTGGGAATGCAGATCAAGCAGATAACGATGGGGACAACATAGGTGATTTTTGTGACCCTGATGATGATAATGATGGTATATTAGATGTAGATGATAATTGTCCCTTTACACCAAATCCAGACCAAGCAGATTCAGATAATGATGGTATTGGAGATGGTTGTGACACCGACGCGGATAATGATGGAGTGTCAAATGCTGATGATTTATGTCCTGATACACCAACTGGAGCTGTTATTGATGTTGATGGTTGTGAGGTTTTCTCATTACCTACTAATAATTTTAGTGTTATGACAATTGGTGAATCTTGTATCACTTCGGATAACGGTTCCATTAATATAACTGCACAAACTTCTCTTGACTATACAGCTACCTTAACAGGTAACGGATTAGATACAAGTAATAGTTTTAATACGGACACTTCATTCACAGGATTAGCATCTGGTAATTATCAAGTATGTTTTACTGTGACTGGTCAAACTGATTACGAAAGTTGTTTTGACATTGCAATTGAACAACCAGAAGATTTATCTGTAAGTTCTAAAATTAGTTCTTTGGACAGTAAAGTGACACTAAATTTATCTGGGAGCGCATTATATACAATTACCGTTAATGGTATAATATATAAAACTTCTAAAAGTGAGATTACTCTGCCTCTAGATAAAATTGAAAATATTTTGACTGTAAAAACAGATTTAGAATGTCAAGGTGTATATAGTAAAACTATTATTCTAAGTGATAATTTACTTGTTTATCCTAATCCTATTTCTTCAGGAAATCTTAGTGTTTATCTTGGGAATGATATTATTAACGCTACTGAAGTTTCTCTCTATACGGTTTCAGGTAAGCAAGTGTATAGAAAACCCGTAAACACCAATGATTCTGGAACTTTATCCTTTAATATGGATAATTTTCAAAGTGGTATTTACTTATTGAATATTAAAACAAAAAAATCGCTATTGAATTACAAAATAATTAAAAGATGAAAGTAATATATATAAAGAAAGTATTTATAATAACGCTATGTGTCTCATTATTTACTGCTTGTAGCAGTAGTTCAGGCGGAGGAGGTAATGATGATGATCCACCTACGCCACCACCTGTAGCTGCACCTTCGGCATCTGTTTTAATTTTTCCAGAAGATGATACGGAATGTAATACGGGGGAAGTTGTAAATGATACACAAAGTAACGTTACGTTTGAATGGAATGTTTCCCAAAATACAGATAGTTATGAAATAACAGTGACTAATTTAAACAACGCAAATTTTTCTAGGGCTACTGTTAGCAATAATGAAGCAACCTTGTTAATTGAACGTGGAACACCATATGAATGGTTTGTAATTTCAGAAGCCAATGATACTAATGAAACAGCAACTAGTGAAACTTGGCGGTTTTACAATGAAGGTCCTGGCGTTGAAAATTATGCTCCTTTTCCAGCTGAAGTTATTAGCCCTGCAAGAGGATCAAATCTAAATGCTTCAACCACTATGATTACATTGGAGTGGGAAGCAAGTGATGTTGATGATGACATTACAACTTATGAGGTATTATTTGGAACTGAAACTACTCCCTCGAACTCATTAGGAACTGTCACTGAAAATATACTTACAAATGTTCCTGTTAATACAGGCAACACGTACTATTGGAGTATTATTACCTTAGACAGCTCTAATAATAGTTCTACATCAGAAATATTTGAATTTAAAGTTAATTAAAAACTATTCTTTAATTTCTAATTTATTAAAATCAAGCCATTATGGCTTGATTTTTGATATCTAATATTAAATATAAATCAATCACTATTATGAAAAAATCACTCTTACTAATTTTATCACTTTGCACAGCAAGTATCTTTTATGCTCAAACATCTGGGATTAGAACTGAATTCCCTGCAGAAATGGTTAGAAATTTTCAGATGGGAAATAACAAATTACCCGCTAATGTGAAAGGTTCTCCCTATATACATGAAACCTTTTTACCTGGCACTGTAGTAATTAAGAGCCAAAGTTATAATACCATCCTAAGGTATAATGCATATGCTGACGAAATTGAAATGAAAAATGAAAGAAATGAAAATATAGCACTATTAAAACGAGATTATATTTTAGCTTCTTTTGGTGGTGAGGAATATACAATTATTAATCTTGGAGAAAAAAAAGGCTATGTCTTGGCATTAGAAAAAGGAGATATTTCTCTTTTTAAAAGACATACTAAAGAATTTGTCCCAGAAAAGAAGGCTACTTCAAGCTATGGAAATGGTAAGCCAGCACAATTGGTTGATAATATCTCATATTACCTAGTGGTTGGCGATAAACCCGCAAAGCAAATAAAACTACGTAAGAATGATTTGATTAAGCTTATTGGCGAAAAGAAGGTAAAAGATTATTCAAAAATGAGTAAGTCAAAGTTAAATTCTGAATCAGAAATTATCAATTTTATCAAAAATCTGAATACAACACAAAGCTAGGTCTATAGCTGTTAAAAAGTATGATTTTAATTGTCATCAGATAACAGGACAATTTTTAGACAAATAACACTAAACCTGAGAAGTAAACTTCTCAGGTTTTTTTATTAGAGATTTTATAGTCTAAGCTTAACGCGATTTTATTTTACTAAATCTTACTATGTACTCTATAATTAGTTAGTCTATTTATTTGTTTAACGTTTTTAATTATCCATACTATAGTTTCTTTTAATTTATATCGCAAGTACTACATTAAATTTAACCACAACCCAAAGTGCCTTAATGCAATAGTTATACTAAATTGAATATCGTAATACCATTTAGAATTTAGATAAGCCATCTCCAGCTTTTTAACTCAAGAAACAACAGCTAATAAAAATTAAGAGGCAGTCCAATTAATTAGACTAATACTGCTAAAATTTTTGAACACTCCATACAATATTAGATTTTACATTATCTCATTTTAAAAATAGTAAGACAATAAAAAAGGGCTTCTGAAGTTTCAGAAGCCCTTTTCTTAATATGGTTATTTATAAATGACTAAACCTTCGTCAAAACAAATTGTGCATTCACTTGAGAACCACAACTAGCACCACCTTCATCATCTGCAAGATCTATTG
>CAYTRI010000047.1:0-8223 GCA_964440105.1 uncultured Flavobacteriaceae bacterium | reverse complement strand
GCATTCACTTGAGAACCACAACTAGCACCACCTTCATCATCTGCAAGATCTATTGTAATCGTAGAGTCGTCTCCAGCAGTATAGCCCCCAGTTAAATTTGAAGGACCAATTGTTGTGGATGTTCCTCCACAACCTACCCCAGTAACTTGGCCACCTGCAACAACTACAGTACCGCAAACCAAAGTAAAGTTAAAGTCTATATCACCAAATGTACCTAAATCTGGATAAACCTGAGCTGTAAATACTCTAGCATCAGCACTGGAAGCTCCTTGGCTAATGGTAACTGTTCCCTGAGGGAATATAACTGTTCCAAAAATTCCATTAGCAGTTGTAGTTAGTTCGTAATCTCCAATAAAGAAATCGTCTTCTACTGGACAAACTTGGAACATACTTATTACAGTAGGTGTAGTTTCTATATTAGCTTCTCCAGATCCTTCAATACTGTCAATCTGTAAAGTAACGGTCTTGGTTTCACCTATCTCAATACCAGCATCAATTCCTGTAAAAGAAAGCATTCCTTCATAAGAATTTGCAGGAATAGTAACTGTACTCCCAACACTAAATTGAGCACTAGTAGCTGCATCATCCGCCGTAGTATTAATTACACTGACAGAAACTGTTCTATCAGAAGAAGATAAAGTAGTTACTTGAACTGGTAACATTATCTCGGCACTTGAGTCAAAAACTACCGGTAAGTCAATAACTGATTGGGCAAATTTTACATATGTTTGGCCATTCTCGTTGTCAAAAACTACAAGTTCTTCGTCCCCACAAGAGCTAACAAATAGTGCCATAACCGCACATATCGCTATTAAAAATTGTTTTTTCATAATCATCTTTTTTAATATCCAGGATTTTGCTGAATGTTATTATTTGCATTAAGTTCTACCAAAGGTATTGGCATCGTAAACCTAAAATCGCTCACAGGTAAGCTACATGCACCATTAATAGCACAATCTATAGCGTCTCTTTCTATACCTCTTCCGGCAAGTGCTCCTAAACGTTTTAAGTCTTTCCATCTGTGCCCTTCAAAAACCAATTCAATTCTTCTTTCATCTAAAATAGCAGCGAAAGCTTCTTGTTGACTAGCAAAACTTTGCAATGCCTGATCAGTTCCGAATCTAGCATCCGCTAGCTGCTTAAGAAACGCAGCAGTACTATTAGATGCTCCATTTATGTTTCCAGCAGATGCTGCAGCCTCAGCTCTGATTAATAACATTTCTGAAGATCTAAAAACTTTTAAGTCATTCATTAAGTCTCTTCCTTCAGAACCAGGGTACTTTTGAATCACAAGGATATCTAGAGCAGGATCTTGATTAGTTTGATAATCTGCATCAATTACAGAAGTTGGAGCAATATTAACATCAAATCTAATGTCTGTCTCGTCTAACTGATTAAATACAGCCCTTCCCATTTCAAAATACGGAGAACCAGACAACGTTGCATTAACAAAGGCAAAATTAGCTCCTGCCCATCCGCCAGCAAAACCGCTACCCGTATTACCTTGACCATCATAGTTATCACCAAAAGCTCGCTCTAATTTAAAAATAACTTCCGTATTATCAGCATCTAAGTACATAGCTTCATACTCAGCTCTAGTAGCTATAGGATAACGTGTCAATAAATCAGCAGCGAAGCCATCTGCTTGAGCATATTGTCCTCTGTAGGCTGCCATTCTTGCCTGAAGTGCTATAATAAAATCTGCACTTACTCTTGTTGCATCAGCAGAACCTGCTGGCAAAAGACTTGAAGCACGAGACAAATCATCATTAATACTTTGGTAAACTTCACCATTAGTATTTCTTGTTAATTGCTGATCAATAGTAGGAATAAAATCTACAACTATAGTTGCTAAGGCACTATCGTCTGTATAATCTGTTGACAAATAAGAAAGCAGCTGAAAGTGAGCATAAGCTCTTAGCGCCAAAGTCTCTCCTAAAATAGTATTAAATCGTGTTTGATCAGCTGCATCTACCTCAATTAAGTTAGCAGCTTCAATAACACGCGTTGTTGCATTTAAGGCATCATTATAATTTAACCACATTGCAGTTGGAGCAGCACTACCTGGATTTAAAATAAATCCATATTCTCCGCTACCTAGTCCTTGACCACCATTATCAAAGCCAATTGCTAGTTCATCAGTAAATACAGCATTGAATTGTATTTCCGGTGTAGTATCAAATTCGTCATAGGCACCAAAAAGTCCTAATTCTAAGTCATCGACTGTTTGAAATGCTTGTTCTGCCCCTAATCTTCCGGGCTGTTCGATATCTATTGCATCGTTACACGCTATTAAGCTTAAACCGAGTGCAAAAATTATTAGATAGTTTTTCATCTTATTTTTCATCTATTTTTTTTTAAAAACCAACTTCTACCCCAAATGAAATAAGCTTAGGGCTTGGGAACAATCTACTTTGTGTGGGATTACTAAAGTTAATTACCTCTGGATCTAATCCTCTCCACTTAGATAGCGTAAATAAATTTTCTGCATTACCAAAGAAACGCAATCTAGAAAAACCTGTTCCTTCTAAAAACTTCTGTGGTACTGAATAGCCAAAGTTTACAAATCTAAGTCGTAAATAATCTGCCTCTCTTAGGTAACGATCTGAATTTCCACTTAATGCAAAGTTTTGTGCATTCAAAGCTGGAATATCTGTGATTCTATTATCTGGTGTCCAAGCGCGTAACAAGTCTCTACTAGTTCTAAACTGACCAACATTGTTCGGGTTTTGAAAACCAGACAAATCGAAATCAAAACGATCAATACCAGTAGCATAGTTGAATTGAGTGGTAAGGAAGAATCCTTTGTAGTCAATATTAAATCCAAAACTACCTTGCCAGTCTGGAAGGAAATTTTTCCCTAAACCAACTCGATCTGTATCAACGTTTGGATTTTCTGTCACATTCCCATCAATATCCAAAAACAAAAGGTTACCATTTGACGGATTTACGCCAGCATAACGATATGCAAAATACTCATTAATAATACTACCCTCATTTAATCTTAATAAACCATTGATTACTTGACCATCTTCTGTAGGCACATCAATAACCTCTGTTTCGTTGTAGTTACCAACTACATTTAGAGTTAACCTAAAATCGTTCTGTACATCATTTATTAAATCATAAGATAACGATACATCAAGACCTCTGTTTTCAATCTCACCAGTATTTGCTCTTAACGTAGTTGTTGCATTAATTGCAGAGATAGGGTTATCTTGGAATACATCTGTAGTATTTCTTTGATAAGCATCTATATTACCTCGCAATCTAGATTCAAATACTTCAAAATCGATACCAATGTTTGCAGAGGTTACTGTTTCCCATTTTAAAGTAGTATTACCAATTTGACCTAATGATAGTGAGTTTGCACCTGCATAACCTGGACCAGTCACAAATAAATCTCTAGTTAAATCTGGAGCATCAAATAAAAACCCAGGAGCATCATTAGTTAAATCAATAAACTGGTTACCTGCAGTACCATATGAACCTCTTAACTTTAATAAGTTAAATGGAGAGTTTTCCATGAAAGATTCATTGTTAATATTCCATCTACCTGAAACTGAGTAAAAAGTTGCCCAACGATTCGAGCCACCAAATCTAAAAGAAGCATCTCTTCTAATAGTACCTGTCAAACCATATCTTGAATCGTAATCATAGTCTAATTGACCAAAGTATGAAAATAGACCAGCTTCTAAGATATTAGCATTGACTGCATCAACAAATAAATCATCTGCTGCATTATCATCAACAAATGAAGAACCATCACCAAGAGAGAATGTAGATTGATTTAAACCTTCAGATCTAAAACCAAAGGTTTTCCAAAAACCTCTAAAGTACTCCGTGTAAGCACCAAAATCTATGGTATGCTTACCAAAGGTGTCATTATAGTTTAATGAGGCAACTTGGTTATATGTAAATTGTCTGCTGAATTGTTGATCTTGAAAACCTGCATTAGGGTTGGCAGCTCCACCAAAAAGCAGTGCGTTAAAGGAGTTTGACTGCTCTGCTCTAGTTAATACTTCGTCTTGATAATCTGCACTTAATTGTAAGTTAGCAGTTAACCAATCTGTAAATTTATAACTAGCATTAAAAGTACTAATTAACTTAAGTTCGTCCTCTGCTCTATCATGTGTCGCAGCTAAATCTAATAAAAATAATGGTGTATTACTGAATAATAGCGGACTTAAAAGAGCCGCACCATCGGTATAATCAGCTGGCGATATATATGGCACAGACTGTAAACCACCCAAAACAAAATTTCTATTAATACCCCCTGTACCAATACTTGTTGGCTCATCACTCTCTGAATAATTTGCAGAAAGATTAAAACCATAAGTAAACTTATCATTATTAGATTTTCCGTTAATATTAGTTCTAAAGTTGAATCTTCTTAAACCACTTTCAATCAAAATACCCTCCTGATCAAAGAAACCAATAGAAACAAAAGACCTTATATTTTCGCTACCATTAGACATTGTTAGTGTATGATTCTGAGATAATGCGTTTCTAAAGAAAACATCTAACCAATCTGTAGTACCAAAAGCAGCTATCTCAGCATCACTCAACGTAGCTCCTAAGCCAGCGCCTAAATCTCGCTCTAGAGTTAATTGCTCTTGAGAATTCATTAATTTGTAATCTTCATTTTGAGTAGAAGAAATACCCACAATACCAGTATAATTAATCTGTAAGCCTTGATTAAAACTACCTTGTCTCGTTTTAATAAGAATTACACCGTTAGCACCTCTGTTTCCATAAATTGCAGTTGCACCAGCATCTTTAAGAACAGATACCGAAGCAATTTCTTGAGGATTTAAACTTCTAAAATTCTCAGAATCTACTGGGTTACCATCAATTATAAAAAGAGGCTCATTATTACCGTTAACGGAAGTAACACCTCTTAATAAAACATTTGTATTTGCTCCAGGTTGACCTGATGCTGCAAAAATGTTAAGACCTGCTACCTGACCCGAAAGGGTATTAATAAAGTTAGCATTAGGTCTGTCAGAAATTGTTTCCGCACTAATAGTAACCGCGGCAATACTTGATTTTTCTTTAGTTGCAGTACGATAGCCCTGAACAACAACCTCTTGTAGCGCTTCAGCATCTTCTACCATTTGTAGATTGATAGTAGAATCAGAACCAACTGTTCTATTTACAGTTTTTTGTCCTAAATAGCTAAAACGTAACACTTGACCCACATTAGCTTTGATAGAATAATTTCCATCGAAATCTGATTGAGTACCTATAGTAGTTCCAACTACTACAATAGAAACTCCTGGTAGAGGTAAACCACTTTGGTCTGTAACATTACCAGAAATCGTTTTCTCTTGCGCAAAAGAGAAAGTCATGCATAACACCAACAAGGGCGTAAGCATTAAAGTTAGCTTTGATCTCATTTAATTTAAATTTTGAATTAGTCAATGCCAAAAATCATAATAAATAGTTAATAATCCAAAAAATACTTGTAATCACGCCAATGCTATGTTAAAATAACATTGATAATTATTATATTTTCCCATTGTTATCAATCTATTTAGCACATTCATAATTTTTTAACATTTTTTCAATACTTAAACCTACACATTGTGAATTTCTAGTTAATTTTAAGCCTTAGATGTTAAAAACATTTCATTCAAAAGCTAAAGAAGCTGGTTCTGATGAAGCTGGACGTGGATGTTTGGCCGGTCCAGTAACGGCTGCTTCTGTTATTCTTCCTAAGAAATTTCAGAATAAAATTCTTAATGATTCTAAGCAACTTTCAGAATTAAAAAGAATTAAGCTCAGGCCAATTATAGAAGAACAATCGATTAGATTTGGAATTTCTCATGTTAATGAAGAAAAAATTGATAAAATAAACATTCTTAATGCCTCTATTCTTGCAATGCATAAATCTTTGGACAAACTAAAGGAAAAACCTTCTTTAATACTTGTAGACGGTAATAGATTTAAACCCTACAAGAACATACCTTATAAATGTATCGTTAAGGGAGATAGTAAATACATGAGTATCGCGGCAGCTTCTGTTTTGGCTAAAACATATCGAGATGCCTACATGTTAAAATTACATGAAGAATTTCCAATGTATAATTGGGCAAAAAATAAAGGTTACCCTACAAAAGAACATCGCGAAGCCATACGCAAATATGGACTTACAAAATACCATAGAAGAAGCTTTAAACAATTGCCAGAGCAATTAACTTTAGAAATCTAAGAAAGACTGTAAATTTGCTATAAAGTCTCTAAAATGAAGTTCAGAATTCTATTTCTTTTTCTATTCATAATTTCCTGCACCCCAAAGACAGCAAAATCAGATTCTATTTTAGAGTACTTACCACAAGACGCAGCTGCAATACTTAAGATTAATAATCTATCCAACCTTAAAAGTGAACTAAAAAATAGTATTCTCTTTTCTAAAACCGACAAGACTACTTTGTTTAACACTATTACAGCAAAAGTTGATGGTATTAATTTTTTAAACTCAAATACAAGATGTGTTTTAGGGTTCTATGAATTGGGAAAGGAAAACTTTGAATTTTTGTTTGTTTCTGATAACAATCCTGATTTTTTTGATATTGAAAAAGTCGATGATAAAATCATAGAAACTTTAACCTATGAGAATCGTGAAATCAAAAAATATACAATAGAAGGCAACACTTTGTTTGTTTTTAATACAGATGATAAAATTTTAGCAAGTTCATCTCAAATGCTTCTAGAGAACTTTATCCGAATTGGTAAAAACAACAAAGTTTCAAGTAAACTTAGAAAACTATTTGATACTACTAATGATGCTAAATCAGCATCTGTTCTTATAAATCTAAAAAAAGGAGAAAACCTACTTTCTTCTAACTTAAAAAAATCAACTTCCATAAATATAGGTTCTTTTGCAGATTGGATTTCTGTTGATTTAAGTACCAATTCTAATAAAACTTCATTTAGTGGGATAACAATCACCAATGATTCTACTGATAACTTCATTAATCTTTTTAAAAACACTGTCCCTGTTACTGAAGGCGTCTCAAGAATTTCTCCCGCTAACACCGATGCTATCATCTCATTTAGCTTTAACGATTACGAAGTCTTTGCAACAAATCAGAAAAAGTATTTAGATAGGACGCAACAAATTGATACGCTATTTAACACTATCGAAGAAGTAGGCGTAATCCATTTAAACAAAGAAAAAGCCGTTGTTTTAAATTCTTTTGGTGCAGATAATTTAGTTGAGTCTATCAACAAATTCAGTATTGGATCTTCTTCTTACCAAACAACAGAAATTATTGCTCTAAACAATAAAAATTTTATTTCTTCTACTTTTGAGCCCCTTATTAAAAATTTTGAATCTAATTTCTATACTATTTTAGAAGATACTTTTGTATTTGCTTCTAAAAAAGAAATCTTACAAAGCATTATAGCAAACTTTAAAAGCGGAACTACCTTTAATAAAACTGAAACTTACACTTCTGCAAAATCAGCTTTAGCAAATGAATCTTCTTTGCTATTTATTTCAAATCAAAAAGGAATTCAAAATTTTTTAGAGTTAGATTTTACTACTCAACTATTTAATGACTTTAAAAAGATTGATTTTAAGGATTACGCCTTTGCAGCTCAAGTTGTAACGGATACAGATTTTTATCATGTAAACATATTGGCATCTAAAACTAAAAAAGAAATAAGAACCAATTCTGTTGGGCCTCTTTTTACTTTAGAATTAGATACTGATTTAGTTACTAAGCCACAATTTGTTAAAAATCATCGCACTAATAAGCAAGAAATTGTTGTACAAGACAAGGACAACTTTTTATATTTAATTTCTTCTGATGGGAAGGTGCTATGGAAAAAACAGTTAGACGGAAAAATACAAGGAAAAATACATCAAGTTGATATTTATAAGAATGGAAGGCTACAGCTTGCTTTTTGTACCAATAATCAATTCTTGATTTTAGACAGAAATGGGGATGATGTAAAGCCCTTTAATAAAACTTATAAAGGTGGCAATCTAAATTCTCTGGCTGTATTTGATTATGATAATAATAAGAATTATCGCTTTTTAATTACCCAAGGAAGAAAAATCTTTATGTATAATAATAAAGGGGATATTGTAGATGGATTCACCTATAAAGAAGCAGAAAAACCAATTATAGCTGCCCCAAAACATTTTAGAATAAATAAGAAAGACTATATATTGTTTAAGCTAGAGAACAACACTTTAAAAATAAGACATCG
>CAYTRI010000046.1:15892-17052 GCA_964440105.1 uncultured Flavobacteriaceae bacterium | reverse complement strand
TTGAACTTGAAAGAATAAAACTATGCAACTATTTTATAACCCTTCCCTCGACAATAGTTTCAAACAATTTAGTTTTTCATCTGAAGAAAGCAAACATATCATTAAGGTTTTACGTAAAAAAGAAGGCGATATACTCAATATAACCAATGGCAAAGGCTATTTATTTGAAGCCGAAATTTTAGAAGCAAATCCTAAAAAATGTAAGGCGCAAATTGTAAATACCGAAAAAACAATACCGCGGTTACACACCTTACATCTAGCTGTTGCCCCCACCAAAATGAATGACCGTTTTGAATGGTTCTTGGAAAAAGCAACAGAGATAGGTGTTACAGAGATAACTCCAATTCTTTGTGAACACTCCGAACGTAAAGTGATAAAGCTGGAACGTCTAGAAAAAGTAATACAATCTGCTATGAAGCAATCATTACAGACATATCTACCCAAACTAAATCCACTTACTACCTATAAAGATTTTCTAAAAAAACCTTCAGGTGATTTAACGTTTATTGCACATTGCGAAGACGAAGAAAAAGCAGAATTAAAAAGACGTCTTGCCGCCGATAAAGATGTTGTTATTCTTATTGGTCCAGAGGGTGATTTTTCAAGTAGCGAAATAAGCTTAGCTTACGATAAAGGTTTTACCCCCGTTTCTCTAGGGAGAAATCGTTTACGAACCGAAACCGCTGCTATTTATGCTTGTACTGTGGTCGCAGTAATTAATGCTTAGTGTTACCTTGAACGTGTCACACAGAGCGCAGTCGAAGTGCAGTAGAAAGATTTAAATATAATTAAATTGAATAGGTTTCGACTGCGCTCAACCTGACAGCAGTATTTTAATTTACTTAGTTACACCAGTGCTTAAGCTATAATTAAACTAAACATTTCTAACCTAAAATTGTCATTCCTGCAAAAGCAGGAATCCATAATTTAGTCTTAGCTAGATTCTGAATCACATTTCGACTGCATTCTGTGGGACAATCCGGAATGATATGGTCTACTGCTATTTAGGAACTAGATTGCAATCTTTGCAGCGCCAGTAATATCAGCTACTTCGTTTTCTGTTAGCAATAACAATGTGATTTTGTCTTTTGTTGCAACAATCTCCGGAATTTCAATTGAACTACTTCCTGTAGAATTTTTAAGCTCCACATACTTTTCTG
>CAYTRI010000046.1:0-15792 GCA_964440105.1 uncultured Flavobacteriaceae bacterium | reverse complement strand
GGTGGGCAACTAGAGCAACCCTGTGAAGTAAAAAGCTCTAATACAATTATTGATTCAAAATCGCCAGCCAATGTTTCTTCCTTTTCAGTGTTTGCCTTTTTATTTGATAGGCTCATAAAAGCTATAAAGAAAAGTGCAGCTAGAGCTATGGTAGGAATTATGATTTTTTTATACATGAAATACAGTATTTTTGAATTATAGAGTTATTCGGTTTTACATGAAGTACCTTACCATACTACCCCTTATTTTAACTTTTTTTGTGATTAGCACAGTTAACTCGCAGGAAATTGCCATACTTAAATATGGCGGTGGTGGCGATTGGTATGCTAACCCAACTGCTCTACCAAACCTTATCCGCTTTTGCAATCAGAACATAGATACTCAAATTAAAGAAAAGCCAGAAACCGTTGAAGCAGGTGACATTAACATTTTTCAATTTCCCTTTTTGCACATGACAGGGCATGGTAATGTGTTTTTTTCTAATGAGGAAGCAGAAAACCTACGCATCTATCTTTTGTCTGGTGGTTTTTTACATATTGATGATAATTACGGAATGGAACCTTATTTAAAAAGAGAGCTTTTAAAAGTGTTTCCGGACAAACAATTAGAAGAACTAGGAGCAGACCATCCTATTTTTAGTCAAAAATTTAAATTCCCAGAAGGCCTGCCCAAAATTCATGAGCATGATGGCAAACGACCACAAGCATTTGGTTATTTTCATGAAGGAAGACTACTTTTACTTTTTACCCTAGAAAGCGATTTAGGCGATGGCTGGGAAGACCCCTCAGTACATAATGACCCAGAAGCTATACGCTTAAAAGCCTTGCAAATGGGAGCAAATATCGTAGCTTACGTTTTTAAATCTTAATAATGACATCAAAGACTATAGCAAACGGCATTTTAAGGGCAGTTTTTATTTTAACCGCCATAGTACTTGTCCTTTACTTCTTGTTTAAGATTCAATCGGTATTGGCCTATTTGGCAATAGCTGTCGTTATAGCGCTTTTAGGCAGGCCTATAGTGTTATTTCTTAGAAGAAAGCTAAAGTTCCCTAACCTACTAGCGGTAATCACAACCATGCTCGTTATGCTTGGGGTCTTTATTGGTATTTTAGCGTTGTTTATTCCTCTAATAACAGAGCAAAGTAAAAATCTCTCCCTATTAGATATTGATGCGCTTAAAGGCGATTTAAACAATCTCTACCTACAAATTGTAGATTATTTTGGTTTTACTACCACCAATGTTAACGAGATTATTGAAGAAACCGAGATTGAAAAAAATGTCTTAGAAGGCTTAGATTTAAATTTTATTCCAGACTTTTTAAATTCTTTAGTAAACATTTTAAGCAATTTTAGTGTTGGTCTTTTTTCTGTTTTATTCATTTCCTTTTTCTTTTTAAAGGATAGTAAATTGTTTCAAAACGGAATCCTAACTTTTGTTCCAAACAATAAGGAAGGGAATATGGTAAAGTCAATTGACAAAATAAATAATTTACTCTCTCGCTATTTTGGCGGAATACTTTTACAGCTTTTTATTTTATTTATTATTTACACTGTTACCCTTTTAATTGTAGGTGTAGAAAATGCCATTGTAATTGCATTTTTATGTGCCCTCTTTAACATCATTCCTTACGTTGGTCCAATCATCGGTGGAGTGCTTATGATTACACTAACGATGACAAGTCATTTGGGTATGGATTTTAGTACCGTAATTTTACCAAAAGCAGGCTATGTTTTAATAGGTTTATTAGTTGGTCAACTAGTAGATAATTTCTTCTCACAACCTTTTATTTTTTCCAATTCAGTAAAATCTCATCCACTAGAAATTTTCTTAATAATCATTATTGCTGGTCTTTTATTTGGTGTAGTAGGAATGGTGATTGCAGTACCAGGATATACCGCGATTAAGGTGATTTTAAAGGAGTTTTTGAGTGAAAATAGCTTTGTAAAAAAGCTTACTAAAAATTTATAGTTTTAGTTTGAATAAAAATATATTAAAAACTGGTGTTCAAGAATTTATAGAAAAATATTGGAGTGCTGACATCGTGTCAGTTTTACTAAAAAACCAACAATTTGAGGGTGTTTCACAAAAAGAACTTGCGGAGCAGCTTGAAGCTAAGAAAAAAAGTAAAACTAAACTTCCAACTTGGTTTAATTCTGAATACATCTACTACCCTAACAAACTTAATATTGAACAAACTAGTTCGGAACACACAGCAAAATACAAAGCTGATTTAGTACATGGAAAATCGCTGATAGACCTTACTGGAGGCTTTGGTGTGGATAGCTACTTTTTTGCTAAAAAAATCATCCAAATTACCCACTGTGAATTGAACCAAGATCTATCCAAAATAGCAGCTTATAATTTTAAAATTCTAGGTTTAAAAAACATAGCCTTTAAAGCTGAAAATGGAGTCGGATTTTTGCGACAATCCAATGCTGATTTTGATTGGGTTTTTGTAGACCCTTCTCGCCGAAATAAAGCCAAAGGAAAAGTCTTTTTATTGAAAGATTGTTTGCCAAATATTCCTGATGAGTTGGATGTGATTTTTAAGAAGACCAAAAATGTCTTGTTAAAAACGGCTCCCCTTTTAGATATTTCCCAAGGTATTTCTGAACTCAGATTTGTAAAAGAAATTCATGTTGTTGCAGTAAAAAATGAAGTAAAAGAATTGCTTTGGGTTTTAGAAAAAGGATATGAAGGGAAAATAAAAGTAAAAACTTGCAACCTACTAAAAGAAGGAAAACAACATTTTGACTTTCTACTTTCTGAAGAAAAAGATACTGTATCTCATTTAGCATTACCTAGTAATTATATCTATGAACCAAATTCAGCTATTTTAAAATCTGGCGGTTTTAAATCTGTGGGTAAGGCTTTTGGATTACAGAAATTACAGGAACACTCGCATCTATACACATCTACTAAGCTAATAGATTTTCCTGGTCGCATTTTTAAGGTTGAAAGGGTAATACCCTACAATAAAAAGGCACTAAAAGCCTTGGTTGGTCTAAAAGCCAATGTAACCACAAGAAACTTTACTGAGACAGTAGCTACAATACGCAAAAAGCATAAACTGGCTGATGGTGGGGATACGTATATGTTTTTTACTACAGATTTAGATGGGCATAGTGTAGTGATTAATTGTAAAAAGGTTTAACTCTTTATTGGCTATCTTAGTATTTATAATAAATAGTTTATGCTGTACTAGGTTTATCAAATTCTTAAACAAAATTTAACATGAACATTGAAAAAATAAGAAATGATATTTCTAATTATGGGAATAAGTTGTTTTTAAACAGTGCTGGTTCATCACTTATGACAAAATCTGTGGTCAAAAAAATTGAACACTATTTACATGAGGAAGAAAACTATGGAGGATACAAGGTTGCAGAATTAATGCAAAAAGATATCTCCCATTTCTACCATCAAGCAGCAGAATTAATAGGAGCTAATACAAAAAATATTGCCTTTACTCACGATGCTACAGATGCATATAGTAAAGCCTTATCATCTATAGATTTTAAAAGCGGTGATATCATAATAACTACAGATGATGATTACGCATCTAATCATATTCAATTTATATCATTACAGAAAAGATTTGATATAAAAACTATAAAAATAAAAACTTTGGATAATGGGGATTTAGATATACCCCACTTTCAAGAATTAGTTACAAAATACAATCCAAAATTAGTAGCTGTAACACACGTTCCTACAAACTCTGGATTAATTCAAAATGTAGAAGCAATAGGAAAATATTGTAATGAGCAAGAAGTTTTGTTTCTTCTTGATGCTTGTCAATCCGTAGGACAATTAAATGTGGATGTAAAAGAAATAAAATGTGATTTCTTAACCACTACTGGTAGAAAATTTTTAAGAGGCCCAAGAGGAACGGGCTTCCTATATGTATCTGACAGGGTAATTAAAAATGGGTACTCCCCTCTATTCATAGATGGTTGGGGAGCAACTTGGACTAAAGAGAATCAATTTAAAGTCTTACAAACAGCAAAACGATTTGAAACTTGGGAAACACCCTATGCATTAGTAGTAGGATTTGGTGAAGCATTACGCTATGCAAATGAGATAGGTATGGTAAATATTCAATCTTACAATGAAAAATTAATGAGGCATCTTCGTGAAAATTTGAAAAGTTTGTCTAACGTAAGCGTATTTGATAACGGTTCTAAAACATGTAACATTTTAACCTTTAGAAAAGAGGGTAAATCACTTGAGGAAATAAAACATGTGCTTGATTCAAATAATGTGTTTTTTAGCGAGAGCCAAAAAGAGTGGGGAGTTATAGATTTTGATAAAAAAGGTATAGAATGGGCTATAAGATTATCTCCACATTATTTTAATACTGTTAAAGAGATGGATTTAGTTTCTGAAATTATCGAGAGTATATAAAAAACAAACATATTAAAGTTGATTATATACACTCCCACTTAAAATTGGCAATTTTAGCATTACTCCCAGCATACAAATTGTAATGCCACCACTCGGTTCTAATAGACCAAAAACCATATTTTTCCATGGTTTTCTTAAGTAATTTTCTATTATCTAAGATCTCTTTTGGTAAATCTAGGTTATCGTGGTAGGCACGTTTTCCAAAAAAGTCAAAATCCGTTCCCATGTCAAGTTCCTTACCTTCTAAATCTATCAAGGTTATATCTACAGCACCACCTTTGTTATGTATAGAACCTTTAACTGGGTTTGCTACATACTGCGGATTAGGGACTATTTCCCACATTTTATATTGCACAGAGTTTGGACGGTAACAATCAAAAAATTTAATTTTTACGCCATTCTCTAAAAATTCATTGTTCGCCTTCAATAAGGCTTTCGCCGTACGCACTCGTGTGTAGCACTCCGCACAGTCATACACTTTTGCTTTTAAAAAATTATTTTCTGTGGCATAGCGCATATCATAAGCAAAATCATGGCTAAAATCAGCCAAACGGATAAATGTAGTATCCGCAAGCCCTTCTAACAACTTTAGTTTTGGTATTTCTAGCTTCTCACTTACTTTCTCCGCTTTTTTTATAGTGTCCACAACCACAGCTTTAATTTCTTCAGGCAATTCATTAGAAGCATCGGAAGAAACTTTCGGCTTACAACCAGTTCCAACTGCAACAAACACAACAAAAAATACCAATCTATATTGATTTGCTAAAAAACTTAAGCCGTCAGTTCGAGTTTTTTCCGAAGGAAAAAGTATCGAGAACAGGTTAGAATTCATTAAAAATCTATTCTCGATAAAATTTTTCTTCATGTAATTCTGAAAAATCACTCGAATTGACAATTTTTTCTTCATCAAAGAGAATGATTTTATTAAACTAAGATTTCTCATTAGTTCTGTTTTTGTTTTGCCATCCATTCATATAATTCTTCTGTTAGGTAAGCCTTCTCCCAAGAATTGTGGCCTATATTTTGGTATCTCGTATAGCGAATATCATAATTCATTTCTTTCAGTTTTGCTACCATTGCGTCCGATTCTTCAACAGAGATTACCTTATCTAAATCACCATGAAAAACCCATATGGGCAATTCTTTATTTATCCAATGTGCATAAGGAACAGGTGCCATGCCGCAAACCACAGCTAGAGCTGCCCATTTTTTTGGATACTGTACTGCTAAATCCCATGCGGCGCTGCCCCCCCTACTTAATCCTGATAAATAAATACGTTTTGGGTCAACACGGTTTGTTATAACAACAGAATCTAGCAATTGATTTACCGCATTAATATTCCACCATTTACGTTTATGGGGGTTCTGCGGGGCTAATACTAAAAACGGAAAGGCTTTACCTTCAACCAAAAGCTTTGGTGGGCCATTCTTTTTAATCTCCTCTAATTTTCCACCAGATTCCCCTCCTCCATGTAGAAAAAGCAATAAGCCAAAATCTTCATCTGGGTTTTCTTCATAAGCTGCTGGGTAATATAAATAATATTGTAAATTTTCAGTGGTAATTGTTTCAAGCTCCGCGTCTATTAGCTTACTTTGACCAGCACAGGATTGCAGTAATAGAAAACCAAAAAATACAACTACTAACTTCATTCTCAAAAATGAACTATTCTTTAAAATAAAATTAACTAAACTGATTCAAAATATTCTCAAACAATTCTTGTTTCCCGCTAAGCTGTTCTGGTTCTCCATTTTTATTTGCGTAGGCATATAAATCATTTAAACTCAGTTTTCCATCAGTAAACTCTGCCCCTTTACCAGAATCAAAAGAGCTGTATCTTTTCCCCAATAAAGATTCGTAAGATGAATTCTGAATAATACTGTCCGCAATTAAAAGTGCTCTTGCAAAAGTATCCGCACCGCCAATGTGTGCATAGAAAACATCTTCTAAATCTGTTGAATTTCTTCTCGTTTTTGCATCAAAATTAACACCACCGCCTTGTAACCCTCCAGATTTTAAAAATACCAACATCGCTTCTGTTGTCTCTAAAACATTATTAGGGAATTGGTCGGTATCCCAACCGTTTTGGTAATCGCCTCTATTGGCATCAATACTTCCCAACATTCCTGCATTAGCAGCAACTTGTAATTCGTGTTGAAAAGTATGTTGTGCTAGCGTGGCATGGTTTACCTCTATATTTAACTTAAAATCATTTTCAAGTCCAAACTCACGAATAGTATTTATTGAAGTAGCTGCATCAAAATCATATTGATGTTTGGTAGGTTCCATAGGCTTTGGTTCAATAAAAAATGTTCCTTTAAAGCCTTGACTCCTAGCATAATCTTTAGCCATATTTAAAAAACGTCCAATATTATCTTGCTCTAACTTCATATCAGTATTAAGCAAAGACATATAGCCTTCTCTACCGCCCCAAAAAACATAATTTTCTCCATCTAGTTCCATAGTAGCATCTAAAGCAATTTTAACTTGAGCTCCAGCTCTTGCAACTACATCAAAGTTAGGATTGGAAGCCGCTCCATTCATATACCTTGGGTTTGAGAAACAGTTTGAAGTTCCCCAAAGCAACTTTACTCCTGATGTATTTTGCTTTTCCTTTAAATAGGCTACTATATCTTGAATCCTTTTTTCAGATTCTGCTAGCGTAGCTGCTTCATCTATTAAATCAAAATCATGAAAACAGTAATAGTCAAAACCCATTTTGGTAATAAACTCAAAAGCAGCATCTGCTTTTTCTTTTGCCGCTTGTAATGGGTCGTTATTCGTTACCCAAGGAAAGCTTTTTGTTCCAGGACCAAATGGATCACCTCCTGTTCCGCACAAGGTGTGCCAGTAGGCCATAGCAAATTTAAAATGCTCACGCATTGTTTTCCCTGCAACTAATTGCTCAGGATTGTAAAATTTATAAGAAAGTGGGTTATCTGAGCCTTTACCTTCAAATTTTATATCACCTATTCCTTTAAAATATTCCTTATCTCCTAAAATCACCATGAAATTTTACAATTAATTGATTATTGATTCTAGTTCTTTTTTCCAATTTTGATATGCAAGGCGATATTCCTCAATATTTTCTGAAGGTAAAAAAGACTTTATATAATCATGCTTCATAAATTCTGAAAATACATCAAAACCTTTTTTATCTATTGCACATGCCCGAGCGGCACCTATAGCACCCGTAGTATTGTAAATTTCTATCTCTTTACCTATCAAAGTTGCTATGGTGTTAGAAAATAATTCTGACCTAAATAGGTTATCGTTTCCAGCTCTTATCACTTTGGGGGCAATTCCATCAGATTTCATGATTTCAATTCCATATACAAAAGAAAAAGCAATGCCTTCAAGTGCAGCTCTACACAAATGAGATTTGTTATGTCTATTCAAATCTAAATTCAGTATTCTAGTACCTATATCTTGATTATTTAACATCCGTTCTGCTCCATTACCAAAAGGTAGTATACAAACCCCATCAGCACCTATAATTATTGTGTCTGCTAAATCATTCATTTCTTGATAGGATGCTACATCTAAATTATTTAGCAACCATCTATATTGAATTCCTGCTCCACTAATACAGAGTAGTTTTCCAATATTTTTTGACACTCCTTTTTCATAATTTACGTGTACAAAATTGTTAACTCGAGCACTTTCTTTAACCGATAAATTATCAGTTACTGCATATACAACACCTGATGTTCCGCCAGTTGCTGCAACTTCACCAGAATTAAAAACATTGAGTGATAATGCATTATTAGGTTGGTCCCCTGCACGATATAAAACAGGAATTCCAGCTTTAAGTCCACTTTCAGCTGAGCCTTTACTAGAAAGAACCCCTTGGTTACTGAAAGTTTCAACCACATCTGGAATCAAGTCTTTTGAGAATTGATAATTATTTAAAATATCTTCTGATATTTTATCCTTTTTGAAATCCCAAAAAACACCTTCTGAAAGACCAGAAATTGTCGTTTTTACATCATTGGTAAATCTAAAAGCAATGTAATCGCCTGGGAGCATAAACTTATATATCTTACTATAGATATTTGGTTCATTCTCTTGTACCCATTTTAGTTTTGATGCGGTAAAATTTGCTGGTGAATTTAGAAGCTTATTATCACATGTTTCCGCTCCTATCTCATTATAAGCTTTATTTCCTACTTCCACAGCTCTACTATCGCACCAAATAATTGCATCTCTTAAAGAATTTCCATTTTTATCAACCAAAACCAATCCATGCATTTGATAAGCAATGCCAATACCATCAATATCAGTTTCTAAAATATTATTTTCAGTTTTTATTCTTTTGATGGCTTTACAAATATATTGCCACCAAATTTCTGGGTTTTGTTCTGCCCAACCTTTCTGTGGAGCAGAAATGGACATTTCTTCTTGAGGTTCTTGAACAACAGATTTACTAATTCCTGTAGCACTTTCAACTAGTGCGACTTTTATTGAAGAGCTTCCTAAATCTATTCCTAAGTAATACATTTTAAAATAAAAAATCTATTTCAAATGTAAGAATTGTAAAACTTTAAAAGAAATTAATATTGTTGGTGGGTTTGATACCTACTAGTCACTTTTCCTTACAAGACTCTGTGATGGAAACAAAAAAACGCTACTAACAAATTTAAACGGGTAATATTTAACACATTTAATTTATAAGTTATTGTAAATGATTACCTTATAATATACCCGTTGAATTTTTTATCCACTCAATAAAAGTCAATTTTTTTCACTCCTTCTTTCTTATCTAGAATATCAGATATAGTTTTCAATTTGTAAGACTTTTCCACAGTATTTGCGTTTTTCACAACAAAAACATAGAAACATACATCATAAGTAAGATTTAAAATAAATATATGTAAGAAATTACTCTATATATTATAAATTTTTACTGTAACTCGTTTTAATTAAATCTTAACATGGAGGTCTATACTCGATTATCTAGACTATTTTTTATATTATTCTTCACCTTTAATTTTTGGCACTCTAACGCTCAGAATTTCGAGACAGTTTCTGTAACTGGGGTCATATCTGGTAATGGCACTAACAATGCCCTTTTTTCGGTTACCTCTTCAATACCTAATTTAACCAGAGTTCGTGCTCAGGTTACTGCTGGGCAAAATGGAGCTTTCGTACAAAATGGAGATGACATACAATTTACCTCTGCAAGTGGCGGGAGTGGTCTAAACAATAATCTCTCCTTTTTACAATTTTCCTTTTTGCTATCAGATGGTACAACTTTGATTAATCCTGCAGATATTAGATTTAAGGTTGACGATATTGACGGCCCCAATAACGAAGCTTTGGGTACCTCCTGTGATTCGGGACTTCGTTTTATAGCGACTGCAGACCCAACCAATATTACAATTCAAGATAACCCGCCAGAGAATATATTTGGTATTGGTACGCAAACAGAAAGTAACGGCCCTACAAGCCGTATGATGATGGAGTTTAACGATATTAACCAAACCACTCTTTTCAATTTTGCAAACAATGGTTTTTTAAAAGTATTTGATTTAAATGACCAACTTGGCATTGGCACACCGTTATATAGCGTTTGTATTCTGGATAGTGATGGTGACGGTGTTGATGACCGTGATGATTTGGATGATGACAATGATGGTATTCTAGATACAGCGGAAGCTAATGGCAATGAACCAGATGGGGATAATGATGGTGACGGCTTGCCAAATTATCTTGACACCGAAGATAACACCGGGGAGTCAGCTACCTATACAGCTAATGCAGACAATTCTACCACCAATTACAATGATACTAATAGTAACGGGACGCCTGACGTATACGAAAATACTGATGTAGATGGTGACGGAATACCAAATCATTTAGATAACGATTCAGATGGTGATGGTTGCCCAGATTCCCTAGAAGGAAATGGTTCTTATACCTATGATGACCTGGATACTGAGAATAGAGTTGCCGCACCCGTTGACACTAATGGTATTCCAGGAGGAACTTCTCAGGGCTTAGGAAGTTCGCAGAATAGTACCCAACAGGCCGAGTGTGATGAATGTGATCCCGCCAACTCAGAATTTGTTGATAGTGATGGAGATAACATAGGAGATTTTTGTGATTTAGATGACGATAATGATGGTATTCTAGATTCCGAGGAGCAAATAGTACAGGACTGTAGCCTTTATCCTGCTTTATCATTTAGTGGTGCAACCTTAGAATCTGGCACTGCACTACAAACAAATGCAGTTTACAGATTTTCTAATGTAACAACTGGTATTGATGCTTTGGTTACCATTGTTTCCTCTAATCCGAATCCTGGATTAACGACTATTGACGATGATGGCACTAATGTTTCTAATTTTCAACCCGTATTAGCAATAGAGGCTTCAGCGGTTCGATTCGATTTTAAATTCGTTCAATCTGGTACAAATACACCAATTAGTATTCCTCAATTTTATATCACTGCTGTAGATATTGATGGTGACGGCGTTGAAGGAAGAGAGAATGTGGAATTTCAAAATTTTGGGCCCACCTCTTTTTCCGCGGAAACCCCTACAGATTTAACAATCTCAGAATCAGGATTAGGAACTTGGTTTATGGGACCGTTAGCAATTGAACCCGGTATAAGTACTGCCGCAACCAATGTAATGGCCACCGTAAAGTATGAGAATAGGAATCAGTTTAAAATAACTATAGGTGCCGATCCAACATCAGACGGTGCTCGGCTTTATTCTTTAGATTTTAACCCGTGTACCTTTAATATTTACAATAATCCTTCCAATGCAAACCTACTTTTAGGCGATAGAGACACAGATGCAGATGGCATCGTTGATCGATTAGATATAGATAGTGATAATGATAACTGTAATGATGCTATCGAAGCTGGCCATTTGGACAGTGATAACAATGGAGAAGTTGATGGCTCTGGTTATGATAGTAATGGTCAAGTTACAGGTGCTACAACCGCCTATAATGGAAACAACGATGCTGTAATTACAGCTACGGATCTTACTATAGATACTCCACCTTCCAACCAAACAGTGAAAGTTGGTGATGATGTAGTATTTTCAGTAACGGCTTCTGCCCTACAAGCTTCTAGTTATTCTTCTGGCACTCCAAATTACGATACAAATTCAGATGCAGGTTTACAATATCAATGGCAAGTAAGTACAGATGGAGGAACTAGTTTCAGCGATATACCAGGTGAAAATAACATATCGCTAACGGTTTCAGATGTTACCCTTAGTATGGATGGAAATATTTACAAGGTGCTAGTAACTCATACGGACCATGCTTGTTCTGAAGAAGCAGAGGCAACACTAACTGTAATAAATAATGTGGATGCTGTAAATGACTTCGGCTCCATTTCTGCAGTTCAAGGATTTTTTGGCGTTGATGATTTAATAAATGTATTTGATAATGATGAGTTTAATGGGGCAGCTCTTAACCCAGCAGATGTAACAATTACACCTGTTACTAACGGACCATTAACCATTAACGCAGACGGCTCTTTAGATGTGGCCAATAATACGGGTACGGGCACCTATACTATAGATTACCAGATTTGCGATACTACCAATACAACCAATTGTGATGTTGCCACCGCAACAGTTAATGTCGGAGCCAATAATCTTCCTACAGCCCAGGACGATAGTTTCATTGTAAATCAGAATACAACGGATAATAATCTGGCGGTATTAGCTGACAATGGTAACGGTGCCGATGATTTTGGAGGCGATGGTTCCAACAATGGTACAATCAGTGTTGTTTCAGCAACAACGGTAAACGGAGGTACGGTAACTGTGAATGATAACGGTACAGCCAACGATCCAACAGACGATACGATTTTATATACTCCAGCGACAGATTTCTTTGGTACCGATACTTTCGATTATACGATAACAGATGCCAATAATGATGCGTCGACTGCAACGGTAACGGTAACAGTAAATGATGTTACCCCACCAGCGCCTGTATTGGTTATAGATGATGTAACAGCAGATAATTTAGTAACTGCTGCAGAAGCAGGGAATACAATAGCTATTACAGGAACCGTAAGTGGAGAATTCAATACAGGAGATACGGTAACCTTAACCATAAATGGTAACGATTATACCGGTACTGTAGATGCAGGAGGACTATTTAGTATCAATGTGCCTGGTTCGGATTTGGCAGATGACCCAGATACGACCATAGATGGCAGTGTAACCAGTACGGACGTTTCAGGAAATACAGGAACAACTACAGCGACCAAGACCTATGGGTTGGATTACGATTCAGACGGAATTCCAGATGACACTGATGAAGATGATGACAATGACGGGATATTAGATACAGTAGAAGGAGTAACAGATTTTGATGGTGATGGTGTTCCGAACAAGTTTGATTTAGATAGTGATAATGATGGTATTGCCGATGTTGTAGAGACAGGTAATGGCGCCCTGGATACGGACGGTAATGGTTCTATAGACCCATTGGAAAGTGCTCCCGGTGCTAATGGTATCCCGGATGCGGCAGAAGATGGTGGTGTAGATGGCAATGGTGTTAGTAGTACACCTGTTAATAGTGATAATGCAGGAGGTGCGGATTATTTGGATATCGATTCCGATAACGATGGTATAAAAGATACAGTTGAAGGACAATCAGACGCAGGTCTGGTACAGGCTTCTGGTGATGATGTGGACGGCGATGGAATAGACGACGCCTTTGACGCCGATTTTGGTGGTAGCCTGATTGCCGACCCCATAAATACCGATAGCGATGCCCAACCTGATTATCTAGATTTTGATAGTGATGGTGATGGTATTGTAGACAATATCGAATGGCAATCTACCTCAGGATATTTAAGTCCATCTACAGATACGGATGGTAACGGTCTGGCAGATAATTATGAGACTTCCCCGG
Organism: uncultured Flavobacteriaceae bacterium; assembly: GCA_964440105.1. Taxonomy (GTDB): domain Bacteria; phylum Bacteroidota; class Bacteroidia; order Flavobacteriales; family Flavobacteriaceae; genus Croceitalea. The sequence goes on along the minus strand of CAYTRI010000046.1, from coordinate 2,492 downwards.
GTTCTGGGGTATCTGTAAATCAACCCCAAAATTCAGATGGAGCAGACAGTCCAGATTTTAGGGATGATGATTCCGACAATGATGGATTAGATGACTTAGTAGAAGCTTATGATATTGATGGTGATAATAACGAAGATACAGTTCCGTCTGGGACAGATTCGGATAATGATGGTTTGGACGATGCTTTCGATTTAAGTATATCCGCACCAAACGGTCTGGCAGATACAAATGGAGCAACGAACAACAATCAAGAAGTTTCGGACTTTCCAAATAATCAAGACCCGTCTACGAGCGAAGTAGACTTTAGAGACCCTAATGTGCCTTTTATACCTGTCGACACCGATGGTGATGGAGTAAATGATGATGTTGATATCGATGACGATAACGATGGTATATTGGACTATGTGGAGTCCTTAGGTTTTGAACCAACAAATACCCAAGGAGACCCATGTAATGCACCTTCATTTGTATTTACAGGCACCCCAACAGATGTTGTAGGTAATAATAATGGTTCTGTAGGAGACCAATATCGATTTGCGAATGCTGGTATAATTGACGGTAATATGCTAGATGCTATTATAACTATAACAGAAAGAACAGGAAACATTACAACATTTAATATTGAGACTACTCCAGGAGATAATATATGGAATATGGAGTATGGAGGTTTGCCAGCTTCTGTGGGTCAAATATTCCGAATGGAATTCAATATCCGTTTTGTATTATCCGGTACTTTGACCAACTATAATGTTAATAGAATTGGAGGTACCATCAATGATATTGATGGCTCAGTTTTTAGAGAAAGTATAAGGTTAAGAAGACCAGGACTATATGCGGTTGATAGCAATACCTTGCTTACCGTCACCAATAACCCAGCAACTGGAGAAACTACATTTTTAGGACCAGAAGAGCGCTTTGCCGGCCTCGATCAAGGGCCTCGAATAGCAGCCTATTTTAATTACTATCAGGCCAACGACGTCAACATCACTTTTATTTCAGAAACTACAACCTCTATTTTTGATACTAGTTTAGGTTCAGTAAACCTGGATATTTGTAGTATAAATGGTTTGTTCGATACTAATAATACTGCAGGGAGTGCAGGAGACAATGGCAATCAATCGGGTCCAGGCTCTTCACCATCATTTACGGTTAGTAACGGCATTGATTCGGACAATGATGGTATTGCAGATGAGTTCGATATTGATTCCGATAACGATGGTATCCCCGATAATGTAGAAGCGCAGTTAACAGGTTCTTATGTTCCTAGAGGCACAGCAGATACGGATGGTGATGGTTTAGGCGATGTTTATGAAGGAACAGGCAATGAAGGACTATCTGCTATCGATACAGACCTTGATGGTATTCCAGATTACTTGGATTTAGATACCGATGAAGATGGTACTTCAGATACTGAAGAAGCTGGTTTTACACTAGCAGGTAATAATAACGATACAGATGCAGATGGTTTATTAGATGATTATGATGATGTTGACACTAGTGGTGGGCTGTTCGATTCAAACGATGACCAGAACAACGGGGCATCGGACCTACCCAATGATGATATTGTATATACCACAGAAGTAGATTATCGCGAAGCGGGAGTAGATGATAACGATGCAGATGGTATTCCAGATTCGGTAGATTTAGATGACGATAACGATGGTATTTTAGATACTGAAGAAAACCCGGTTGGTAACGACCCTAGTGCAGATACCGATGGTGATGGTATTGTTAACTACCAAGATTTGGATTTTGGTCCAGATGCTAATGCAGATGGAACTGTTGATATTTTTGATACCGATGGTGATAGCGTTCCCAATCATTTTGATTTGGATGGCGATAATGATGGTATTTATGATGTTGTAGAGGGCGGTCATGGACAAGCACAAACCAACGGAGCATTAACAGGAGCTGTAGGAGCAGATGGTATTCCAGATTCTGTACAGGACGCAGGACAGGAAGACAGCGGTACGGTCAATTTTACTGTTCTAGACTCAGAAGCAGTAGCAGATAACATTCCAGATTATTTAGATCTGGATAGTGATGGCGATGGTATTCCAGATAATGTAGAAGCACAAACAACCGCTGGTTATACTGCTCCAAATGCAGATGATGCAGCAACATTTACGACAAACAATGGAGTAAACAGTGCTTACTTAGGAGGATTAACTCCAGAGAATACGGATGGTACCGACAATCCCGATTATCTAGACTTGAATAGTGATAATGAAGGAGCAGATGATACTACTGAAGCTGGGCTAACATTAGCTAATAATGATGCAGACAATGATGGACTAGATGATAATTCTGATGCAACTGGAGATTATACAGACCCTAACGGAACTATAGATGACCCAAGTGCCTTACCTAATGTTCAAAACGATGCAACGGCAGAAGTGGATTATAGAGATGACACATCAGCCGATATTGATGCTGTAGTTGATTCTTTTACTGGTATAAATGGATATACTGGTGATACGGCGGCAGGAGAT
>CAYTRI010000045.1:0-17215 GCA_964440105.1 uncultured Flavobacteriaceae bacterium | reverse complement strand
ACCAAATTACAACAGAGACCTAATTCAAAAATAGCACCACCTGGTGGGCATCCAGCCAAAACTGACAAGAACGCCTGCTAAAAGTAATTTGGCACGACCTTACTCGTATTTTTAGCCTTATCACTATCTTCGATAGCGAACTAATAAAAATCCAAGGCCGCACTTCGTATAGCGCTTGGGTTGTGTGTAATTTAAGAATAGAGCACAATTTGGCGTTTATACCAATTTTTGGTAAATTTGAATAAAATCGATAAAATGAAGAATACATCAATATCTCTCGGAAATTATTTTGACCAATTTGTAAGTAGTCAAGTATCAGCTGGACGCTATAAAAACGTTAGTGAAGTAATCAGAGCTGGATTAAGAATGTTGGAGAATGAAGAAAGCAAAGTAATCGCGCTAAGAAATGCAATACAAGAAGGACTTAATAGTCCATTAGTTGAGGATTTTGATTTTAATGAAAATCTGAAACAACTTAAAGCGGAAAAAAGAAAGAATGGCTAAAGTTATACTTAGACAAGAAGCCATTGATGACTTAAATAGTATTTGGGAATACACGTTTGAAAAATGGTCTGAAAAACAAGCCGATAAATATTACGCTACCATAAAAATGTCATGTAACGGAATTGGAGGGGATCCTGACATTGGAAAAGAATATGACGGAATACGCAAAAATCTTCTCGGACTTAAATCTGAAAAACATATAATATTTTATGAGCAAAAATCGAATGACAGAATTGAAATCATCAGGATTTTGCATGAGCGAATGGATTTAAAAAACAGAATACTGGAATAAAAACTACACCCAACACAACCTATAAACAATACGGGCTTGGCTGCTTAAGTTATAAACCCGGAATATCAACAATCACCGCCAAATATTCATTTTGCAGCAATACAGCAGATAAAAAATCACCTAAAAACTTTCAATAATAGTTATTTCAATTATACTTTTAACCCTTAACTTTCTTTTGCTGAGCAAATCCATATTTGTCTGCTAAATAAACTAGACTTGCCATTGTCGCAGCTCCCAATTCTAATTCTCGCTTATTAACATGCTCAAACGTATCATTCTCTGCATGGTGGTGGTCAAAATAGCGTTGCGAATCTGGTCGTAAGCCAGCAAGCACAAGACCCTGATCTTTTAAAGGCCCAATATCTGCTCCGCTACCTCCTTTTATAAACATGTGAATTAAGTAAGGCTCAAAAAGTTCTTTCCAGCCTAAAACTTGCTCAAAATCTTCATCTGAGCAATCAAAAGAGAAACCTCTTGGCGTAAAACCTCCTGCATCGCTTTCTAATGCAAATACATGATTCTCTTTTTTGTTTTTGGCGACTTCTGCATATTTATTTCCGCCTCGTAAACCATTTTCTTCATTCATAAATAGTACAGCACGTATGGTTCTTTTTGGTTTATAACCACTTGCTTTTATTAGACGGAGTACATCCATACTTTGTACCACACCAGCGCCATCATCGTGTGAACCATCTCCTAAATCCCAAGAATCTAGATGACCGCCAACAACCATAATCTCATTAGGGTATGTTGTTCCTCGTATTTCACCAATCACATTGTACGATTCTACATCTGCATATTGCCTACAATTCTGTTTAAAATAAAATTTTACATCCGGATTAAGCTTTAAGGTAGTACTCAACAACTCGGCACCATTTGTACTAATAGCCGCAGCAGGAATACGGTTTGCTATTGACGTTTCTCCATAGCCCATAGAACCTGTATGAGGATAATCGTCTAAACGTAAGTTCATAGATCTAACTATTACCCCTGCAGCACCATATTTACCTGCTGCTTCTGCGCCAGAATAACGTTGGTCTACACAACCAGAATACGATTGAAAAGTGCTAATATTTGTAGGGTCCATAGGGCGATTGTAAAAAACAATCTTACCCTTAATTTTTTCCTCTCCAAGTGCTTCTAAATCTTCTATTCCTTGAACCTCAATAATATTTCCTTTTAAACCTCCGTCCGGTGTTGCCACGGAACCTCCTAAAGCACAAATAGGTACGTTTGTAGTTAAACCTGGTTTCGTTTCTATATAAGCAAACTCTGGTGTTCCTCTTGTCCATTTTGGCACCATAACAGGCTGTAACCAAACTCTATCTAAACCTAAAGAGTCTAATTCCCGTTTGGTATACTCAATTGCTTGTTGCGCTTCTACAGAGCCAGATAATCTACCCCCTATTTGATTTGATAGGTAATTTAGCCATTCATATGCCTTACCATCGGTTAAAGATTTATCGTAAATAGCTTTTATTTGTTTTTCATCATCAGATTGCGCTAGTATTGGACTAGCAACGCATAATAAAGCAAGTAGTACTAATATTCTCATTTCTTTTCTTTTTCCAATTCTTGTTTGAAGCTTTCTAAGTTAGCCTTTATTTTTTCTTCTAACTCTGGCTCTTTCACATCTTTATATTTTTTTAACGCTTCTAATAAAATTATAGCTACTGTTAAACGAGCTGCTTTTTTATTATCTGCCGGAATTATATACCAAGGCGCATGCGGTTTAGATGTTTTATTAATAGCTTCTTGGTAACACTCTTGATACCTACTCCAAAGCTTGCGTTCTTTTAAATCGCCAGGGGAAAACTTCCAATTTTTCTCTCTTAACTCCAATCTTCTTAACAAACGTTGTCTTTGTTCTTCTTTGGAAAGATGTAAAAAGAATTTAAAAATTAGTGTTCCATTTTCGGCGATATGCTTTTCAAAATCATTGATTTGTCGGTATCTGTTTTTCCAAAATTCAGCATCAATGTCTGAAACAGAATTTATTCCTGGAATGTTCTCCCCCAAAATATACTCTGGATGTACTTTGGTGACCAATACATTTTCATAATGTGTACGATTAAAGACGCTAAATTTACCACGTGCAGGTAATGCTATATAATGACGCCATAAGTAATCATGCTTTAATTCTAGTTCTGTAGGTACTTTAAAACTGTGTACCTCTACCCCTCTAACATTAAAATCTTTAAAAACTTCTCGGATTAAACTATCCTTGCCAGACGTATCCATCCCTTGCAAACAAATAAGCACCCCATATTTACCATGCGCATAAAGTGTGTCTTGAAACTCACCCAAAGCTCTTCTTACTTCTCTAAGAGCTTTTTTAAGCTCTTTGTCTGAAGCTCCATAGTTTTCAACTGTAGTAATCTCTGAAAGCTTTACTTCTTTGGCTACTTTAAAGTTATTCTCTTCTATTTTATTCATATGATGTAATATACATAATTTTCAAAAATTCAGTTCTCGAAAGAATAATACCTTTCATCGATTTTCTGCTTCTTGACATGCAGGACGAAGAAAATTCTGGCTTTCTACCGATAGATTTCTATTTTACTTAAGTTGTAATTTATCTTTAAACTCCCAAATCAAACATAATGAAAACCTACAGAAGAAAAATACTCCTCATTGCTATCACCATTGGCTTACTAGGGTTATTATCAATGGCCTCTTTCGCTACTTACAATGCTTGTGAGTTTGCCAATACCAATACCATATACATTAAAGACCAGACGCAACTAGCTTTTAATGCCGATGATTTTAAAATGGTTAAATACCATTCTTATAAAGCTTTAACAGGAATTGAAAAATCTAAGACTAACTTTAAAGATTGTGGTTGCGATGCAGCATTAAACAGTATAAATCGTACCAAAGAAAATTTAAAGAGTGCAACCAAATCTAATGCTATTTTTGATGCTAAATCTTTCGTAGAAATTGCATTAAAAAATACAGCTATCAGCATAGATGCATTAGAAAATTATAAGCAAAATAACAGCACTATTCACAGTGAAGATTTCTTAATAATGAACACTAAAAAATCTAACTTAATTACTGATGATATTATTAAGATAGAAGGAAATACTTTATCAGAGAAAATAGAAAATGGGGTAAGCAAATTTAAAACCTCTTTAGATAAGATGATTGCGGTTAATGATTGTGCTATAGCATTACACTATGTTCAAACAACACACGAATTATCGGTACTAAAATCTAATGATGAAAATGTTTCGCCAGGTAAACGCCATTACCACAAACGCATTAGAGAGATTACAAAATTAGCTTTAGAAGATTTAAAAGGCTGTAAATAAATTACTTACTAGCAAACAGTTTAACATCATCTTCTGTTACTTCTTTACTTCCTAAAATTATTAGACGTTCAACTACGTTTCTCAATTCACGTACATTACCTGTCCAATCGTAGGTTTTAAGTAGTTCGATGGCTTTTCTAGAAAAATCCTTTGGAGCAGTACCTTGCTCTGAAGCAATTTTTTCTGCAAAATGAGTGATTAGTAATGGAATATCATCTCTACGGTCATTTAAAGCTGGTACTTTAATTAGAATAACGGCCAAACGGTGGTATAAATCTTCTCTAAAATTTCCTTCAGAAATTTCCTTTTTTAAATCTTTATTAGTGGCAGCTACAACTCTAACATCTACTTTAATATCCTTATCTGTACCAACTCTAGAGATTTTACTTTCTTGAAGCGCACGTAATACTTTTGCTTGCGCAGATAAGCTCATATCTCCTATTTCATCTAAGAAAATAGTACCCTTATTTGCTGCTTCAAACTTACCAGCTCTATCTTTTACTGCAGATGTAAATGCTCCTTTTACATGACCAAAAAGTTCACTTTCTATTAATTCTGATGGTATTGCAGCGCAATTCACTTCAATAAATGGAGCCGAAGAACGTTGACTTTTTTCATGAATCCAATGTGCAACCAGTTCCTTACCAGTACCATTAGAACCTGTTATTAGCACTCTTGCGTCTGTTGGAGCAACTTTTTCTATGATGTCTTGTATAACACCAATTTCTTTGCTCTCGCCAATCATCTCATAATTCTTACTAACCTTTTTCTTAAGAATTTTGTTTTCTACAACTAGCTCCTTACGGTCTAGTGCATTACGTACTGTGGTTAATAAACGATTTAAATCTGGTGGTTTAGAGATATAATCAAAAGCTCCTAAACGCATTGTATTTACCGCGGTGTCTAAATCACCATGACCAGATATCATAATAAAAGGAATCTCTGGCTTTATCTTCCTTGCAGCTTCAAGCACCTCTACACCATCCATCTTTGGCATTTTAATATCGCAAAGTACCAAATCAAAATCTTCTTTTTTAATGGTTTCTATACCTCTTAACCCATCTTCTGCCTCAGAAACATTATAAGTATCACTCTCTTCGCTCAATATCTTTACCAAGACCCTTCTAATAGCAGCCTCATCTTCAATTACCAGTATTTTTGACATACTTTTTTTATTTAAAAAATTCCAATTTTAAAGCCCCCTCTAAAGTACATGTTTCCCTCATTATTTAATAGAAAAACTTCGTTTCTTCTATCGTCTCGTAAAACTCCATTCTGTGTTATCGTGTACCCAAAAAGCCCATATAATGAAATATATTTTGTTATGTTATATTTATATCCAAAAGCTCCCACCAAAGCAGAAAGCGAAATATTGCTTCCTAATTCGCCGTCTGGCAAAACAATATCATTCTGAATATTTATATAATACCCATCCAATAATAGTGCCGTTTGTAATGTATGTTTTTTTGAAATGTGATATTTAAAATTCATTCTCGGAATACCAAGCGTGTAGGACCAGTTTGGGTGAAACCTTTTATAGTAACTAACTAACGGTAGTGGAAAAGGCAAACCCGCATTGCTATTGTATGCCAAACCTAATGCAAGACGAAACGGTTTTTCAACATCTTTTACGTCTTTTAATAAAGTAGCTGTTAAATTTAACCGCATATCTTCAGCTAAAATTTTGCCAGTAAAATTTGATGCTAAACGTGGTGTTACTAGAGTTATTAGTCGCCAATCATCATTCCATTTAGTAATATAGCCTAGATTTAAATCTATTACATACAGGCGATTAAGCTCACTGCTATCAAATGGATATTCTCTTGAAGTTTCAAAATCAAATCTATTAAATTCTGTTCCTGTTACTAAATATTTGTCTTCTTCTAACTTTATAGGAACATTTACCAAAAATCGATATCTAGTTGTTTCTATTCCATTATCATTTTCGGGTACGTGAGTAGTTTCGATACGTAATAAATCTGTGCTTTGAGAATAACTAGTTGTACTTACGAATAGCAATAAACTTATAATGCTAATCTTAATACAATGATTTTTATACATTCTCTTACTTAGATTTCTGAATAATATGCACGTCACGTTGTGGGAATGGAATACTAACGTTATTTGCTCTAAACTTAGTATCTATATTATAGCGGATTGCGCTTTTAATTTTAGGATCACTAAAACTATCTGTAATAAAAAAGTTGACTGAAAAGAGTAAGGCAGAATCTCCAAAATCTTCAAATAAGACAAATGGTTTAGGGCTTTTTAAAACACCCTTCTGTTCGTTTACTACTTCTTGTAACAAACGTGTCACTAATTCAACATCACTACCATACGCAACCCCAACATTTACTTTCTCGCGAGTACTTTTATGGTTTTGAGTATAATTATAGATAATATCGCTAATAAAATGATGATTTGGAATAATGATAACCTTATCATCTCTAGTAATAGCCCTGGTAGTGCGTAATTTTATTTCAAAAACTTTACCAACTTTACCATTTACTTCTACAATATCGCCTACACGAAGTGACTTATCTATTATAATAAATATGCCTCCTATTATATCTTGAAATAATTCTTGCAATGCAAGACCTAAACCAACAAATAAAGCTGCTGATGCCGTTAGAATAACTGTTACATTAATCCCAGCAGCGCTCATTGTCAGTAAAATAACAACTACATAAACTAAATATTTAATGAATTTGAAAATGCTAACAAACTTTAGCTTATCATCATTCTCCATTTTTCGGGTGAAAAGTTTGCGTAACCACTTTAACACAAACCCAGTCATCATCATGGCAACTGTAAGTAATAGCAGAAGACCTACCGTAATATGAATAGAATTTTCACCTTCACCATAATGGAATCCCCATCCAAGGAACTCTTCAATAGAGCGCCAAATATCTTCTTTAATTATTTCTTTTATGCCGCTTTCCTCTTCTTGAAGCATCTGCTAGTATTTTAACCATTTAAATAACTCTCTATAGGTTGGCTTTTTACCATACATTAAAATACCAACTCTATATATTTTGGCAGCTAACCAAACAATACCTAAAAAGGTAATAATTAAAAGTGCAATACTTGTAAGTAATTGCCATAAAGGCACGCCTCCTTCGCCTATACCGCCTGGCAACCGCATCAACATTACAATTGGCGATGTAAGTGGAAAAAGCGAAAATCCTACTGCTATTGGTCCATGCGGGTTATTAAAAACTGAAAAGAAGCCAACATATATTGCTAGCATTAATGGTAAAATTATAGGAAAAATAAATTGTTGTGTATCTGTCTCATTATCTACCGCCGCTCCAATTGCCGCATAAATTGAGCTATAAATCAAGTACCCTAATATAAAGTACACTACAAAAGAAACTAAAAGTAATAATAGTGGTAAGTTAAAAAACTCCTTAGCCCAAAATTCCATTTCACTTTCTTGTGGCGCTGGCATGCTCATCATTGGGTTTGCTGAAATTGCAGGGTTTGATGCCATCACTCCTAAATCAATATCGAGCAATAATAAGGCTACAACCAATAATAATGAAGCAGAAAAAATCCAAATGGCAAACTGTGTAAGTCCAGCTAAAGAAGTTCCAATAATTTTTCCAAGCATCAACTGAAAAGGTTTTACTGAAGAAATAATTACTTCTATTATTCTACTTGTTTTCTCTTCTATAACACTTCGCATTACAAAACCTCCATAGATAATTATAAACATCATAATTAGATAGCCAAAAGCACCACCTACAAAGGCTTTCATCATATTTAATCCTTTTACATTTTCCTCTCCCTTAAAAGTTGCCGTATGTATCTCAAAGTTCTTTTCAATACTCGCAAATTCTTCTGAAGAAACGCCAATTTTTTGAAGCCTATCTTGACGTAAACGATTTTCAAAAATACGCTCCAAACGTTCTAAAATATAACTTACAGGATTATCTTGAGTATATAAAAATGCCTGTTTTGATGCGTCCTCTAAACTATTAGCCTTGGGTATGTGTAATAAACCATAATGACCCATTGAAAGTGTAGAATCTTTAGCTTGATCAAGGTTTAAACTTCTATATTTTATGTATGAAATTGATTCTGTAGCATTAAATTCATTTGAAAAATAATCACTCTCATTAAGTACTGCTATAACTCTTTTTTCACTATCATTTACTTCAGTTAAAAACGCTATAAGAACAATCATACCCACCATTAAAATAGGGCTCAAAAATGTCATAATAACAAACGATTTATTACGCACTTTAGCTAAATATTCCCGCTTTATTATCAATTTAAGCTTACTCATGGGCTTTTCGATTTCACGGTTTGTATAAAAATATCATTAGCTGAAGGTATCGTTTCATTAAAGTGGTTAATATTACCTAGGGCTGCGAGTTTTTTCAGAATAACCGAAGTATCTTCTGATGGCAGCTGTACTGTTAAGTCAAATTGCTTTTCTGCAATGCTGTAAGCAGATTGTGTTATTTGAAAATCTCCATTCAAAGACTTCATTAGGTTTTCTTCATTCTTATCAGTCTGTAATCCTATTTTAAATATATTGTTTTTGTATGCTTTTTTAATATCTGATAATTTACCGTCTATTAATTTTTCTGACTCATGAATCAACGTAATGTATTCGCAAAGCTCCTCAACGGATTCCATTCTATGTGTTGAAAATATAATAGAGGTTCCCTTTTCTTTTAGTTCTAAAATTTCGTCTTTAATTTTATTGGCGTTAATAGGGTCAAAACCGCTAAAAGGCTCATCAAAAATAAGTAGTTTAGGCTCATGTAATACCGTTACAATAAACTGTATTTTTTGTGCCATCCCCTTAGACAATTCTTGTATTTTCTTGTTCCACCAATCCCCTATTTCAAAACGGTCAAACCAATATTTTAAGCGTTTCTTAGCTTCTGTTTTTGAAAGTCCTTTTAGTTGTGCCAAATAAAGTGCTTGCTCCCCTACTTTCATGCTCTTATACAAGCCTCGTTCTTCTGGCAAATAACCTATAGCTGCAATATGGTGAGGAGCTAGAGCTTCTCCATCAAAAAAAACTTTTCCAGTATCTGGGAACGAAATTTGATTGATAATACGAATTAAAGTGGTCTTACCAGCTCCATTAGGACCTAATAGACCATAAATACAATTCTTAGGGATTTCTAGAGAAATGTTGCTTAATGCAGTATGGTTCCCATAATTTTTGGAAACATTTTCAGCAACAAGTATGTGGCTCATTCAGTCAATTTTAATAAAGATAAAGATATTGAAAAGGTTTCACTACATTTTATTTCTCAGACTCATTTATAAATTCAAAATTGTCTTAAAATACAAAACCCACCCTTAACGAATCAAGGATGGGAAAAAAATTGCTATGAAAAAGAAAATTAGATGCTGTAAACAACATCTAATTTCAAATATACGTTTTTTATTTAATTATAAAATTTTATTTGTTCACGAGAACATATCTTTTACTTTCTCAAAGAAAGACTTATCAGATTTTTCTGGTCTTGGCGCAAAATTATCGTCATTCTTCATCTTTTCAAAAAACTCTTTTTGTTCTCTATTTAATTCTTTTGGTGTCCATACATTAACATGTACTAAAAGGTCTCCACTACCATATCCATTAATACTAGAAACACCTTTACCCCTTAATCTAAGGATTTTACCAGATTGTATGCCCTGCTCTAACTTAATGCGTACTTTACCGCCAATAGCATCAATTTCTTTTGAACTTCCTAAAACAGCTTCAGAAAAACTGATATACAAATCATAATGCAAATTGTCACCTTCTCTTTTTAAAGTAGAGTGCTCTTCAGTCTCAATAGCAACTAGTAAGTCTCCTGGAACTCCATTACCAGGAGCACCATTACCTTTGCCAGATACTTTAAGCTGCATGCCTTCTTCGACCCCTGCAGGAATCTTAATTGATACCGTTTCTTCAATAACCTTTAGTCCTTGAGCATCTGCGCCACTAGGTCTTTTATCAATCATTTGGCCTGCACCACCACATGTACTACATGTTGCTGCAGTTTGCATACGACCTAAAATTGTATTTGTAATTTTAGTTACCTGCCCTTGACCATTGCAAGTAGAACATGTTTTATAGGTTACTCCGTCTGCCTGTACTTTTCTACGAACTTTTACTTTCTTTTCAACACCATTTACAATCTCTTCTAAAGAAAGTTTTACCCGAATACGAAGGTTACTACCTTTAACACGTCTTTGGCCACCTCCGCCAAAACCGCCAAAGCCACCTCCGCCAAAAGCACTACCAAAAATATCTCCAAACTGGCTGAATATGTCATCCATATTCATTCCACCACCACCAAAACCGCCACCTTCAAATGCTTGATGGCCAAATTGATCGTACTTGGCACGTTTATCAGCATCACCTAAAACCTCATAGGCTTCAGCAGCTTTTTTAAACATTTCCTCAGCCTTTTCATCACCTGGATTTTTATCTGGATGAAACTCAACCGCCTTTTTACGGTATGCTTTTTTTATTTCAGCAGCCGATGCGTTTTTTGAAACGCCCAATATTTCATAAAAATCTTGCTTCATAAAACGTTCTTAGTTACCCACTACTACTTTTGGATGTCTTATAATTCTATCGCCAAGCTTAAAGCCTTTTTCAATAACATCAATGATTTTGCCTTTAAGTTTTTTCTCTGGAGCAGGTATTTGTGTTACCGCATCATGCATTTCTGCATCAAATGAGTCACCTACACTAACTTTCATTTCTTCTAATCCCTTATTTTTTAAGGTCTCACGAAACTTATTGCTTATCAATTCAACTCCTTTAAACAACTCCTTGTCTTCAGATTTAGAAATCTCTTTAAGCGCCCTGTCAAAATCATCCATTACCGGAAGTAATGAAACAATCACGTCTTGACCTGCCGTTTTAAACAAGTCCATTCGTTCTTTTGATGTTCTTTTTTTGAAGTTTTCAAACTCAGCAAAAAGACGTAAAAATTTATCCTTTTCTTTAGCTAAATCGTCTCGGAGTTGGTCTTCTACAGAAATCTCTTCTTGTTCAACCTCAACTCCCTCGTTAAGTTCAGTTTCATTAACGGATTGAGAGTTTTCGATTTCTTCGTCCATTTCTTGAACCTTACTTTTTTTACTCATGCGATTATAAATTTATTTCTATATACGGGATGGCAAAAGTACTGCCATTTGATTCAAAATGTCAAAATGTCACTACTATTTATAAAAAAATCCGTCAAAAGACGGATATATAATTAATATTAAGAATTAATTAAACCATTACACATACTCCTTGCTATAAGAAGACATTGATTCTTCTTTAGTGGATTCTTTTTCATAAAGATCTTCCAAAGCACCACAGACTGATGTAAACTTAAATTTAAAACCTTTCTTTTCAATTCGCTTACTACTTACTCTTTGGCTAGCAAAAAGTAGATATGACATTTCACCCAAAATTGCTTTCATAGCGAATTCGGGTACGTTAGGTAATACTAAAGGTTTTTCTAAAACTTTAGCCAATTCTTTAGTTAATTTGGTATTAGTAACGGGGTTTGGAGCAACGCCATTAAAGATACCATTAAGTTTTTGTGTAAGTACAAAAACAAACATTCTAGCTAAATCATCTAAGTGAATCCATGATTGCCATTGCTCTCCTGTACCAAATGCTGAACCAACATAATTCTTGACAGGTCTCGCCATTTGAGGTAATGCCCCTCCATCTTTAGAAAGCACTAAGCCTATTCTAATTTTAGCAACACTAAAATTAAAACTATTAAATGTGTCAATTTTTTCTTCCCAAGCTTTTACTACTTCACCAAGAAAACTATCATCTACTAGCTGTTCTTCTTCTGTATAAAATGAAGAAAGGGAATTTGGATATATACCTATTGCTGATGCTGATACAAACGAGGTAATATTATTATTACCAGATTTCTCTATACCATTATATAGTGTTTGCAAACTATCTATACGGCTATCAAGTACTGTAGCTTTATATGTAGTTGTCCAACGTTTTGAAATACTCGCTCCAGCCAGGTTAATTATTGCTGTAACATTATCAAAGCATTTTAAATCAATCTCATTTTTTGATGGATTCCAATAAAATCCCTGATAGTTATCTTTTGCTTCTATTTTATTTTTAGAAGTAGTCAAATAATTAACATCAACTCCTTTATTATGCAACTCCTTTACAATCGCTTTGCCTACTAATCCTGTAGCGCCTGTAATCAATACTCTCATAATATGCTTTTTCACAAATGTATAGGTTTAAAATACTGATAAAGAAGCATTAAAAAAGGTTTAACAGTATTGTTTAAGGCTTAGGTTAAATTATCAGAAAAAGAATAAAAGACTTTAACAAGATTTTATTAAAGCGATGGTTTTGTTGCTCTTAACATTTCTCGTTTTCCAGGAGGTCCAGGTAAACGCTCAACACTAAAGCCAACCTTTTGCATAGTTCTGCGTACAATGCCTTTAGCAGAATATGTTACTAAAACCCCACCATCTTTTAAAGAATTAAACATTTTCTCAAAAACCAATTGTGACCACAATTCTGGTTGTACGCGATAACCAAAAGCATCAAAATATATTAGGTTAAACAAATTTTGATGTGTTATCTCTTGAAAATCAAGTTTATTTTTAAAAAGTGTAAAACCCTTAGTTAACTCCACATCTATTCCCCAATCTGATTGATGCATTTGAAGAAATTGTTTTTCATAAGATTGAAAGTCCAATGTTGCTACATAATTTAATTCAGCAATTTCATTTGAAGATACTGGAAAAGCTTCTACGCCTTCATAATGTACATTGAGACCTAATTTTTTTGCTTCTACAAATGTTATTAAGGCGTTTAATCCTGTACCAAAACCAATTTCGAGTATGGAAACATTTTGATTTTGAAATTGATTTAGACCATTCTTAATAAAGACATGATATGCTTCTTGTACTGCTCCATGAATAGAATGATACTGCTCATTCCAATCTTCTATTTGTATTGTTTTTGAGCCGTCTGCAGTAGTAACTATATTGCGTTTCAAATCACTTTTTAATTACAACCCCATCGGCTTCGAACCTAAGTGTTTTTTTAGGCTTAGTGATTTTCAAAATTTCATCCTCCTTAGCTCCTTTATCTGAGGCATAATGGCGTTGATCCTCAACAGACAATTCTTCAACAAATGCTTTACCATTCATAACAACTTGTCTTCCAGATGCATCTTTAGGAACAAAAAAACCATAATCCTTAAATTTTACAAATACTTCTTCATTGTTTGCTAAATCAACCTTCATCCAACAACCCATAGATTGGCATACTTCGTTTATACTACCTACCAATTGAGTGGTGATAGTATCTTTTGATTGAATGTTCTGGTAAATTTTAAAATTCTTAGTTATTTCTTCATTCTCACTAAAACTAGTACCAAAAGTTTCAAATGATTCTGAGGAAGTCTTGTTTTGACCAAAAGTGGTTACAGTAAAAAAACAAATCATCAAAATGGCAGTAAATATGTTAAATCTTTTCATTGTACTTAAAAATTAGTTGCACGTTAACAAAACAACGGATTTAAAATTAAGAAAAAGCTAAAAACTTACGATAAATAGCTAATTTTAACTTTTGTAACTTGTTTCATATATGAATCTTCAATTAAAGAATATAGCAGTAGAAAAGGTAACAGCTTCAAAAATTAAAGAGGTAGATTTTGATAATCTAAATTTTGGAAGTGTTTTTTCTGACCATATGTTAGAATGTACTTATAAAAATGGTGCTTGGGGCGAGCCAAAAATTGTTCCTTATCAACCAATTACTTTAGATCCATCTTCAAAGATTTTCCATTACGGACAATCCATTTTCGAAGGTATGAAAGCTTATAAAGATGCAAATGGCGGCGTTTGGCTTTTTAGACCTATAGAAAACCAAAAACGCTTTAATATATCAGCAAAAAGGATGGCTATTCCAGAACTGCCAGAAGAACATTTTATGGAAGGTCTTACTACGCTTTTACAAGTAGATCAAGATTGGATTCCCAAAAATGATGGAAGCTCGCTCTACATTAGACCTTTTATGTTTGCATCTGGCAATGGTTTTCACGCTTCTCCTGCAGATGAATATAAGTTCATTATTGCTACTGCACCGTCTGGAGCTTATTTTTCTGGAAAAGTAAAAGTACTTATTGAAGAAAAGTATTCGCGCTCGGCAAATGGTGGAGTTGGCTTTGCAAAAGCGGGAGGTAATTATGCTGGTCAATTTTATCCTACGCAACTGGCTAAAGAAAAAGGATATCAGCAAGTTATTTGGACAGATGACAATACGCACGAGTACATTGAAGAAGCTGGAGCAATGAATATTTTTGTTCGCATAAACGATACTTTGATCACTGGACCAACTAGCGACCGAATTCTAGATGGTATTACACGTAAAAGCATTTTAGACATTGCTGCAGATGAAGGCATTAAAACTGAAGTTAGAAAAATTAGTGTAACCGAAGTTGTTGCTGCATCAAAATCTGGAGAGTTAAAAGAAATGTTTGGCGCTGGAACAGCAGCCGTGGTTTCTCCTATCTCTGGCTTTGGATATAGAGGTTCAGATTATGATTTACCTGAACTTGAAAATAGCTACGCAATGTTATTAAAAAAGAGAATTACAGATATACAATATAACAGAGCCGAAGATAAATACGGATGGCGTTATGAAGTCTTGTAGAAAAAGCGCCAAATGGCGCTTTTTTATTTATTTAAAATACTTTCAATATTTGGTTTAAAATAGTTAGGTCCTTTAAGAACCTTCCCATCTTCTCTATAAATAGGCTTTCCATCAGCACCAAGTTTACTCATATTACTACGTTGAATCTCTTCAAAAACTTCTTCAATTTTATATTGCATACCATGCTCCAAAATTGTTCCGCAAAGTATATAAAGCATATCACCTAATGCATCAGCAACTTCAACTAAATCATTATTCTGTGCAGCTTCAAAATATTCTTTATTTTCTTCATCCATTAAATTAAAACGAAGTAAATTTTTAGATTCTCCTAAATCAGCTTTAGGCTCATGCTTAATACCGAGTCCAAATGCACTATGAAATTTTTCTACTGCTGCTATTTTATTCTTCATTACTTAATTAAATTTGCGCTAAAATAAATGTTTTATGTTCACTAGAGGTCAATTGATTTTTGCATGCCTTTTTGCTACAACATTCATCCTAGTGATTTTCTTTTCCTATAAAAAAGATAAAAAAGTGCACTTAAAGAACTACAGAGGCTCTTTTTGGGTGCTTATTTCTTTTATAATATTCTTGATTTTTCTCTTTTTAATTAAATACTTTCTTAAAAATTAACAAGAAAATTACTTACACAACAAAAATTGCCACTTTCACAACAATATTGGGCTCTTAAACGTATAATATAGGAAAACACGTACTTTTGTAATGCAAAATCAACATCGCATATGATTACTTTTTTTAGTATCCTTTTTGTTTTACTTGGAATAAACATTTTACTTTTAATTTTTAGCCTTAATGGTGCTTCAAAAAATGCAAAAAAAACATTCCAAAATATTTCGTCTAGTTCTATTCCTAAACTCTACCCAGAACAATACTCCGAAACTGAGTACAAAAAAGCAGTTTAATTAATACCTTTATGGCATAGTAAATTTTATGCCACTAGAGAATTTCTTGCTATTTAGTTGTTTCCGTAAATTTATCTCCTCTATTTCGCATACATTAAATGCGATGAAATGAAACAAATACTATTCGTATTTATAGGTGGTGGCCTTGGTAGCGCATTACGTTTCTTAATATCAAAAACATTAAACCCAACTTTTCAACATTTTTTTCTAGGTACTTTTTTGGTAAACATAATAGGTTGTTTATTGATAGGTCTTATCCTAGGGTATTCTGCTAAAAGCAATTTTTTATCAGAAAACTACACCCTACTTTTAGCCACAGGGTTTTGTGGAGGTTTTACTACATTCTCTGCATTCGCATTTGAAAAACATTCTTTATTAAAGTCTGGAGAATTATTTCACTTTTCTATTTATACACTATCTAGTATTGTTGTTGGTATTATTGCGGTTACCATTGGCCTTTGGATTACCAAACTTTAGTATTACTATTTTTTATTTCTCTACATCTATTTTTTTTGCAAATAATTCACTTAATCGAAGTTCTTGTAACAAGAATCGAAAAATAGAATCATTCATTTCCATACATAATCGCTGATATTTCATTTTTATCAAAAAAAATTAGTATACCCCTAAAAAAATAGGGGTATAAATTTTTATATCATAAAAATTAAGATTCATCCCTCAGTTTATCTGTAGGTATTTAGATAAAAATTTATATTTGACTTGTTAACTAACAAAATCAATTATGAAAAAAGTCGAAGCAATTATTCGAAAATCAAAATTTGATGAGGTAAAAAAAGCACTTCATGAGATTGAGGTAAACTTCTTTAGTTATTGGGATGTAACTGGAGTTGGTAATGAAAAACAAGGCCATGTATACCGTGGCATATCATACAGCACTACAGATATTCAAAGAAGGTATTTATCAATAGTAGTCTCTGATGAGTTTCTAGAAAAAACGGTAAACGCTTTATTAGAGTCTGCAATGACTGGTAATGTAGGAGATGGGAAGATTTTTGTCTCAGAAATTATTGAAGCATATAGAATAAGAACTAAAGAAAGCGGTCACGCAGGAATTAACTAAAAACTAACCAACGAATACTTTTAATATGGAAGCAGTATTTACAACAAATAATGTATGGATGATGGTGTGTACAGCACTAGTATTCTTTATGCATTTAGGGTTCTCTTTTTTAGAGATTGGATTAACAAGACAAAAAAACACAGTCAATATTTTATTTAAAAACGTATTTATTATATGCGTTGGATTATTACTTTATTATATAGGAGGGTTTAACCTAATGTATCCTGGTGATTTTAATGGTTATATTGGTTTTGCAGGATTTGGAATACCAGCTCCAGTTGATGCTGAAGGAGCATTGGATTTAACTTATAACGAAGGATACACCTATTGGACAGATTTCTTATTCCAAGGAATGTTTGCGGCAACAGCAGCAACAATTGTTTCTGGGGCAGTAGCAGAACGTATTAAGCTTGGTGGTTTTATGATTTTTAC
>CAYTRI010000044.1:15597-17466 GCA_964440105.1 uncultured Flavobacteriaceae bacterium | reverse complement strand
TATTTTCATTAGAGAAGAACAACAAAAAGAGCATTTTACAATCCGAATTTAAAAAGGTAATTTGGTAAACTAAAGGAATATTAGAATGAACAATCTGGTTTTTTACATTTTGGGTGTTTTATTGGTAATCTATTTTTCAGTATTATTCAGAAACAAAAGAAATAGTAAAAAAAGAAAAACTCGTTCTTTTATGGAGGGTAAAAAAAGGCATGATAAATGAAAATCTATACCAAAACTGGAGATAAAGCAACAACTGCACTTTTTACTGGTAAAAGAGTTCCTAAACACCATATTCGTATTGAAAGCTACGGTACGCTAGATGAATTAAATTCTTATCTAGGTTTATTAAGAGACCAGGAAATGGATGCTAATTTAAAGGAAGTTTTAGCCTCTATTCAGAACAAACTTTTTACCCTAGGTGCAATTTTAGCCACAGAACCCTCAAAAGATAATCGCCTAAAAATTCCTAGAATTGATATAGAAGATATTAATTTATTAGAACAGGAAATTGATAAAATGAATGTGGAACTTCCAGAAATGACCCATTTTATTCTCCCTGGCGGGCATACTACAGTGTCATACTGTCATGTAACTAGAACAATTTGCCGGCGTGCAGAACGTATGATATCATATTTACACGAAAATGAACCCGTTCCAGACAATGTACTATCCTATATAAATAGGCTTTCCGACTACTTTTTTGTCTTGGCACGAAAGTTGTCAAAAGATTTACAAGCCAAAGAAGTCAAGTGGATTCCTGAGAAGTTAGACTAATAAATGCCAATTTTCCACGTTACTGAATAAGCAATAGAAAATAATTTTTAAAAAAATAGAAAATTACTTGGCTATTTGGTTAGAAAAATTATTTTTGCAAAAATTTTAAAATCAAACCGTTACTATGTACTGGACATTAGAATTAGCTTCATATTTAAGTGATGCGCCTTGGCCAGCCACCAAAGACGAATTAATAGATTATGCCATTAGAACTGGAGCTCCATTAGAAGTTGTAGAAAATCTGCAATCAATGGAAGAAGAAGGTGGTGAAATTTACGAGTCCATCGAGGAAATATGGCCCGACTATCCTACTGAGGAAGACTACCTCTGGAATGAGGATGAGTATTAATTTCAAATAAATAAAACCGTATTAAAAAGCCTCATTTTGAGGCTTTTTTTATGTAATTTTGGCAGCCTCATGAGTATGTATAGGCTATTATAGACTATGGAATAGCTTTTGTTGAATTAAACAAAAAATCACCTAATGAGTATTTTAAATTCTGTATTAAAGGTTTTTGTTGGAGATAAATCTGAAAAAGATGTAAAATCCATGCAGCCTTTAGTAAAAAAAATAAAGTCTTTCGAGCAAGAGATAGAAGCTATAAGTAATGATGAGCTCCGTGAAAAGACAACTACTTTTAAAGCTAAAATTCAAGAGAATTGCAAGGATATAAATGATAAGATTTCTGAGCTAAAAGAAGAAGTAGAAACTTCAACTGATATTGATAGAAACGAAGAAATTTATACAGAAATTGATAAGCTTAATGAAGAAGCATACAAAATTTCTGAAGACACCCTAAATGAAATTCTTCCTGAAGCTTTTGCAGTGGTTAAAGAAACCGCCAAGCGTTTTGCTCATAATACTACACTACAAGTAACAGCAAGCGAATATGATAGATTGCTATCTGGTTCTGCAGACTATGTAACTTTAAATGGTGATAATGCTATTTGGAAAAATTCTTGGGATGCTGCTGGTAAGGAAGTTACCTGGGATATGATTCATTATGATGTTCAGCTTATTGGTGGAATTACTTTACATCAAGGTAAAATTGCAGAAATGCAAACTGGTGAGGGTAAAACTTTGGTTGCTACCCT
>CAYTRI010000044.1:9145-15497 GCA_964440105.1 uncultured Flavobacteriaceae bacterium | reverse complement strand
CCTTTAATAATTTCTGGCCCTGTACCTGAAGGTGACCGTCATGAATTTAATGAACTAAAACCAAAAGTTGCTGACATCGTTCAAAAGCAACGTCAGCATCTAACTGGAGTTCTAGCAGAAGCTAAAAAACTAATCGCTGCTGGTGATACTAAAGAAGGAGGTTTTTTATTACTACGAGTACATCGTGGACTTCCAAAGAATAAAGCACTTATTAAATTTTTAAGTGAAGAAGGAGTAAAACAGTTACTACAAAAAACTGAAAACTTCTACATGCAAGATAACAACCGAGAAATGCCAAAGGTTGATGAAGACTTGCTATTTACTATTGAAGAGAAAAACAATCAAATAGAGCTTACAGATAAAGGAATCGACCTTATTTCTGGCGATATGGACAAAGAATTCTTTGTTATGCCAGATATTGGAGGGGAGATTGCGAAGATTGAAAGTCAAGAGCTTGAGATTGAAAAAGAAGCTGAACTTAAAGAAGAGCTTTTTAAAGAATTTGCGATTAAAGGTGAACGCATACATACCATGAGCCAATTATTAAAGGCTTACACGCTTTTTGAAAAAGACGTGGAATATGTGGTGATGGACAATAAGGTGATGATTGTTGATGAACAGACTGGACGTATTATGGATGGTCGTCGTTATTCTGATGGTTTACACCAAGCTATTGAAGCAAAAGAAAGTGTAAAGATTGAAGCATTGACTCAGACTTTTGCAACAGTAACTTTACAGAACTACTTTAGAATGTATAATAAACTTTCTGGTATGACTGGTACTGCAGTTACTGAAGCTGGAGAGTTCTGGGAAATTTACAAGTTGGATGTTATAGAGATTCCTACTAACAGACCTATTGCACGTGATGACAGGCATGATTTAATATACAAGACAAAACGAGAAAAGTACAATGCAATCATTGAAGAAGTAACAGGATTATCAAAAGCTGGTAGACCCGTATTAATTGGTACAACTTCGGTAGAAATCTCTGAGTTACTTTCTAAATTATTAAGTGTTCGTAAGATTCCGCATAATGTACTTAATGCAAAATTACACAAGAAAGAAGCAGATGTAGTTGCGGAAGCTGGCCAAGGAGGTATTGTAACCATTGCCACAAACATGGCAGGTCGTGGTACGGATATTAAGCTATCAGATGAGGTTAAAGCTGCTGGTGGCTTGGCTATTGTTGGTACCGAAAGACATGACTCTAGACGTGTAGACAGACAGTTACGTGGTCGTTCTGGTCGACAGGGTGATCCAGGGAGCTCGCAATTTTATGTTTCTTTAGAAGATAACTTAATGCGTTTATTTGGCTCCGATAGAGTTGCAAAAATGATGGATAGAATGGGCCTTGAAGAAGGTGAAGTAATCCAGCACTCCATGATGACCAAATCTATTGAACGAGCTCAGAAAAAGGTAGAAGAAAATAACTTTGGTATACGTAAACGTTTATTAGAGTATGATGATGTGATGAATGCACAGCGTGAAGTAGTCTACAAAAGAAGACGACACGCACTACAAGGTGAGCGGTTAAAAGTAGATATCGCTAATATGATTTATGATACTTGTGAAGTGATTTCAGAAACCAATAAAATGGCAGACGATTTCAAAAATTTTGAATTTGAATTAATCAAGTATTTCTCAGTTACATCACCAATATCTGAAGAAGAATTCAATAGACAAGGCTTCCAAGAAATTGCAAATACGGTTTATAAAGTTGCTTATGAGCATTATCAACAAAAAATGGAACGCAGTGCAACTACTGCTTTTCAGGTAATTAAGAAAGTATATGAAGACCAAGCCAACAAATTTGAGCGCATTGTAGTTCCGTTTACAGATGGGATCAAATCTTTAAATGTAGTTACCAATTTAAAAGAAGCTTATGATAGTAATGGTAAACAATTGGTAACAGATTTTGAAAAGAATATTACCCTAGCAATTATCGATGACTCGTGGAAAACGCATTTGCGTAAAATGGATGAATTAAAACAATCTGTTCAATTAGCAGTGCACGAACAGAAAGACCCATTACTTATTTATAAGTTCGAAGCTTTTGAGCTTTTTAAGAGTATGATTGATAAAGTGAATAAAGAGGTTATCTCCTTTTTGTTCAAAGGAGAGCTTCCTACTGAAAACACCAATCAGATTCAAGAAGCTAGAAACGTTAGAAGACCAAAAGAAAAATTAAAGGTTTCTAAAGAGGAAATTCCAAATAGTGATGAGTTAGCAGCTCAAAACCGCGCTGCGGGTCAATCTCAAGGTCAAAGACCTCAAAAAACAGAAACTATCGTCAGAGAAAGACCTAAAATTGGTAGGAATGATAGAGTTACTATTAAAAATGTACTATCTGGCGAAAGTAAAATTGTAAAATACAAACAAGCTGAACCCCTTATTGATAAAGGCGAATGGGTTCTTATTGAAGACTAAGATTCCATAAAAGAGCAATAATATTAAACTACGGTAACCAATTTTAGGTTGCCGTTTTTGATTATGTAGTAAAACATATTTAGATTTACATAATAAAATTACCCCCAAACCTAACGTTATGGTTTCTTTTTGAGCCTAACGAAATAACCAATTTAGCATGAACATTCCAACTAAGGACAGCTATCGATTGCAAGACAAGACCCAGTTGGTTCTAAAAGTTAATTATTTTGCCTGTCTTTTTTCTTTGGTTTTTGGTCTAGTTTGCATCTTTCTATTGCAAATAGAAGGAGTCGTTCCTTATGCTTTTTTCGCTTTTGCAGCTCTTAACTTATTAAATACGCTTGCACTAAAAGCACATAATATTCTAACGCTTACGTATAATATTACTTCTATACTAGCAATGGTTTGCGGTATTATAATTACGCTATATAGTGGAGGTATACGGAGTCCCTTTATTTTTGTTCTAGGAATTGTTGTTTTTGCTGGTTATGTAACTACAAAGGTTTATGGGAAAGTATATCTTTTTATCAACCTTCTTTTAGTAGGATTAATTTTTTTACACGATGTTAGTGATTTTAACCACGCTCATGATACAATACCCGAAGTATCTAAAGATTGGTTTGCTTTTTTAAGTATTCTTTTTGCAGTTTACTTATTAGGTGGAGTATTTGGTAGAAATCTACTTAAAGCTCATCATAAACTGTATAAATCTAGAAGAGAAGTACAAGCACGTATAGAAGAAAAAGAAACACTCTTAAAAGAAGTACATCATAGAGTAAAAAATAACCTTCAAACCGTATCGAGTTTATTAAGCTTACAATCAAGGTCTATAGAAGATGATAAAATTAGTGGTATAATTAAGAGCAGTCAAAATAGAGTTGTTTCCATGGCTATGGTGCACGAAATGCTTTATAAGAGAGACGATTACCTTTCAAAAATAGAGTTGAAACCTTATATCGAAGAATTATGTGAGTATTTAATTCGTTCTATAAAAGGCAATGCAGATACAATTGATTTAAAACTTGATATTGCAGATATCAAGTTAAGCATTGATACTGTTATTCCGCTTGGCCTTATCATAAATGAGACGGTAACCAATGCTTTAAAATATGGTTTCCCAGAAGATAAAAAAGGAGAAATATTAATTAGGTTAGGCGATTCTAATAATAACAAATACGAACTATACCTTGGGGATAATGGTATTGGTTTTCCAGAAGATGTTAACCCAAAAAATTCTAAATCTTTAGGCCTAAAACTAATACACAATTTATCACGTCAACTTAGGGGTACTATCGAGCGTGATTTAGCTACCAAAGGCACTTACTATCGTATCATTTTTGAAGAAATTATCGAAGAGTTTAATTCGGTCGATTAACTGGTTTTATTTTTTATCTTTAAAGGATAACTAAAATGAGGCCAACCAAATGTTTAAGAAATTTTTTCTTGTAGCACTATGCATTAGTGGTACACTTTCCGCACAAGACTATTTTTTCGAAAAATTCAAACCATTTAACCCTGAAATTCCTTCACCTGAACAGTTTTTAGGATATGGTATTGGAGAACATCATACCAGACATGATTTGATTGTTGCTTATTTAACTAAGCTGGCAGAAATTTCTAATCGTGCCAGTATTTACGAGTATGGACGAACGCATGAAGGGCGAAAATTGGTTATGCTAACGATTACAACCCCTGAGAATTTAAAAAATCTTGACAATTTAAAACAACAGCATCTTGCATTTACAGATCCTGCCAAATCTGTTTCTAATTATGATGAAGTTCCTGTTTTTATCAATTTAGCGTATAATGTGCATGGTAATGAGCCTTCAAGTTCCGAAGCGGCATTACTTGCAGCATATACTTTTGTGGCATCTGAAAGTACTGAGATATTAAAATATTTGAATAATGCTGTCATTATGCTAGATCCTACTATAAATCCAGATGGACGAGACAGACATACACAATGGGCAAATATGTATCAAGGAAATCCACTAGTAGCAGATCCTGCCGATGCTGAACACAATGAATATTGGCCCAGAGGTCGTACTAATCACTATTGGTTTGATTTAAACCGTGATTGGTTATTAGGTATTAATCCTGAAAGTAGAGGAAAATTGACATGGTATCATGAATGGTATCCTAATGTAGTTACTGATTTCCATGAGATGGGTAGCCAAAGCTCGTATTTCTTTGAGCCTATGAAAGTAAATGCATCGCAAGACCCTATTATGCCTAAAGAAAATTATGAAGACTTAAACAATCTGTTTGGCGAATATTTTGCAAGCGCTCTTGACAGTATTGGTTCTTTTTATTTCTCTAAAGAAGTTTTTGATGGCACATACCCTGGTTACGGATCTTCATATCCTGATTTGCAGGGTGGATTGGGTCTTTTATTTGAACAAGCAAGTTCCCGCGGACACAAGCAAACTACCAAATTTGGGGAAATCACTTTTCCTTTTACTATAAGAAATCAATATACTTCCAGTATTACAACAGTTAGAGCAGCGGTTGAGAACAAAGGAATGCTTAGAAAATATCAGCAAGATTTCTTTAAAAGTGCTTTGGGTAACGCCTCTAAAAGCAAAGTTCGTGGCTATACCTTTAAAGATGATTATGATAAAAATCGTGTAAAGGCATTTATTGATAAGCTTTTATTACACAAAATTGATGTTTATGAATCAGATAATCAATTTGTAGTACCAACTAGTCAACCGCAATATCGGATGGTACAAACCATGTTCGAAACCTATTCTAAATATCGTGATAGCGTCTATTACGATGCTTCTGCTTGGTCGGTTGCTAATTTCTATAACATGAAATACAAGCCAGTTACCAGTCTTAATAAGGGGAATCAAATTACCTCAACAACAGATTTAGTAAAAACATCAGCAGTTAAGAAAACGGACTATGCATATATCATTGATTATGGCGACTACAATGCCACAGCTGCTTTAAACTATTTACAGCAAAATGGTCTGGTGGTCTCTTCTTCCTTTAAACCTTTTACTACAATAACTAATAAAGGCAAGACTACTTTTAACTATGGCACTTTGGTCATCCCTGTTAGCTTGCAAAAGAAAGATGCATCATCAGTTTTTCAATTAGTTGAAAAGGCACAACAAAAATTTCAAGTAGATATTCATAGTGTAAACTCTGGGTACAGCAGTCAAGGAATTGATTTAGGAAGCCGATATGTATCTCCAATAACAAAACCCAAAGCAATGATGCTTATTGGTGACGGAGTGCGTTCCTACGAGGCTGGCGAAGTTTGGCACTTATTGGACACAAGAGTTCATATGCCGATTACAAAAATACCTATGCGCAATTTCAACCGTGCCAATATGGATAAGTACAATACTTTGGTGATGGTCTCTGGCGGTTATAATTTTAATTCTAAGCAAATAGAAAAGATTAAAAATTGGGTTAGTAAAGGCAATACCTTAATTACTATTGGTAGTGCTTCAAAATGGGCTATTGATAAAAAATTAGTCAAAGAAAAACTAACTGAAGGGACTAAAAAAGATAGTACAGCGATTGCAGAAAGAAAACCTTATGTTGATGCAGGAGAAAACATTGGAAAAGAGAGTGTTGGTGGTGCAATTTTTAAAGTAGATTTAGATTTGACCCATCCCCTAGCCTTTGGGTATCGAGATAATAAAATTCCAGTCTATAAAAACAATTCTGTTTGGCTAGCACCAAGCAAAAACGAATATGCTACGGTTGCCAAGTACACTAAAAGCCCTCATGTTGATGGTTTCATCACTAAAAAGAATACTGAAGAATTTCTAAAACCTTCAGCGTCATTATTAGTCAGTAAAGTTGGTGGTGGTCGTGTGGTACTATTTGCTGATAATCCAAATTTTAGAGGGAGTTGGTATGGTACCAACCGATTATTTTTAAATGCCTTGTTTTTAGGAGATAAAAT
>CAYTRI010000044.1:3859-9045 GCA_964440105.1 uncultured Flavobacteriaceae bacterium | reverse complement strand
GCTTTATTCAAGTTGGTTTTTCTCAAGAAAAACTAAGCGAAGGACCCTTTAACCAATTAATTATTAGAGGGGTAACCTTGATTAATGGAAATGGAGCTCCACCAAGAGGACCAATAGATATCGTTGTTGAGAACAACAAGATTGTAAAAATTCAAGTAGTAGGCTACCCTGGTGTCGCTATTAATGAATCCAAACGACCTAAACTTAAAGCAGGCGGTAAAGAACTAGATTGCTCAGGCATGTACCTTTTACCTGGTTTTGTTGATATGCACGGACATATTGGAGGAATTTCTCAAGGTGCGGACTACGATTATGTCTTTAAACTTTGGATGGCTCATGGTATAACTACGGTTCGCGAACCTAGTGGACGTGGTGTTGATTGGACTTTAGATTTAAAACGTAAAAGTGAAAAGAATGAAATTATAGCTCCCCGTGTTTTTGCATATACTGGTTTTGGACAAAGTTCTGAATCTTTCAATCCTTTAAATGACACCCCTATTAGTACACCAGAGCAAGCACGTAAATGGGTGCGTGCCAATGCAGAACGTGGTGCCGATGGTATTAAATTCTTTGGAGCTGCCCCAGAAATAATGGCGGCAGCTTTGGATGAAAACAAAAAATTAGGCTTGCGTTCTGCATGCCACCATGCACAGTTAGATGTTTCTCTTTGGAATGTATTGAATTCTGCAAGAGCTGGTTTAACTAGTATGGAACACTGGTATGGTCTACCGGAAGCCCTTTTTGAAGACAGAACGGTTCAAAATTATCCCTTAGATTATAACTATCAAAATGAGCAAAACCGTTTTGAAGAGGCAGGAAAATTATGGAAACAAGCTGCCAAACCTTATTCTGACCATTGGAATAGTGTAATGAATGAATTAATAAGTTTAGACTTTACCCTTGACCCAACTTTTAATATCTATGAGGCTAGTAGAGATTTACAACGTGCAAGAAGAGCAGAATGGCACGAAGATTACACCTTACCTTCACTTTGGGAGTTTTATCAGCCTAGTAAAATAAGTCATGGTTCGTATTGGCATGATTGGGGTACCGAGCAAGAAGTAGCTTGGCGTGAAAATTATAAATTATGGATGACCTTTATTAATGAATATAAAAATCGTGGTGGTAGAGTTACCGCTGGTTCAGATTCTGGCTTTATATTTCAATTATATGGCTTTGCATATGTTAGAGAACTAGAACTTCTTAGAGAAGCTGGTTTTCATCCTTTAGAAATTATTCGTTCTGCTACGCTTAATGGTGCCGAAGCTTTAGGTATTTCTGATAAAATTGGCACTGTAGCAGTAGGGAAATTAGCCGATTTTGCTATTGTTGAAGAGAATCCACTTAAAAACCTAAAAGTACTTTATGGTACTGGAGCTATTAAATTAACGGAAGACAATGAAGTTGTTCGTGTTGGTGGGGTTAAATACACCATTAAAGATGGAATTGTTTACGATGCAAAGGCACTTTTAGAAGATGTAAAGAAAACTGTACTTGAGGAAAAGAAAAAGTTAAACTATAATTTAAAACAACCAGGAGTAAAAGAGTAATTGAGAATAGCAATTGATTAAGCTATTTTAGCATTAGTTTTAGTTTCAAATACTAAAGCTTTCTTTACTCTAGTGTTTTTGAATTTATAAACTCTAGCTACAGTATTTTCTTTTACTGTTGTTTTCTTTTCAACTTTAATTTCAGTTGATAATACAACGCCCATTTCAATAGTAGCTACTTTAGTATCAGTCTTTACGTTTTGAGCGATTGCAGTTGCTCCGAAGAAAAGTACGAATGTTAAGGTTAAGATTGCTTTCATGATATTGGGCTTTGTTATAAGTAGAACGCAGCACAACAACCTAAATGTGGTTTGATTCGTTGAAAAGCACCAATTTTTCGTTAAGCGTTAGATTATAGGGTAAAGTGCCAATAATCATCGATAACTGACCTAAATACTAGAAACACCTTACCGATTTATCGTGTATTTAAACGGTATTACGAGTGATAAGAAAGCGATAGCAAACAATCTTTTTACACAAATTAAATGTAAAACCACACTACTTTTTAGATGAAACAGTAACCTTACGCAGTTTAGTATTTAATAAAACTGGTGTAACAATACTTAAAATACTCACTAATAAAATAGAAGTTAAAATAGATAGAATCATAATTAGGCTAGTTTAGCGTTATTTCTTTTAGTCTTAAAATTTAATTCTTTTTTAATTCTAAAATTTTTGAACATATACAATCTAGCAACTTCTTTAACTTGCTTTTCTGTTTTTTCGATTTTAATGTTCAACTCAACAGATACAGTCTTAGTTTCAACCTTTACTTCTTTAGTAGAAACTTGAGCCATCGCTGCTGTTCCTAAGAAAATGATAAAGATTAAAGTTAATACTGTTTTCATGATTTGGGTTTTTATTACATTGTAAATTTACCCTAACATGATGGCTATCAGCGATTTTGGTCGCTCTACGACACAAAATTTTCGGCATAAGACATTTATCTAGACAAAGTGTATTTTATCCTCGACAAAAGTGTAGAACCAAAAAAACACCTCATCGAGATGAAGTGCATTTAATCGGTGAATCATAAAATAAGCTTTTGGCACTAAGTAGGAATAGCACCCTAATATTGTTTGGTTCTTAGAAAGAACTATTTGTTGTTTTCTACTGGTTTACGGACCAACTTACAACCAAGTAAAATAGATCCAGTAATAAAAATTGAACTTGTAAATAACAAAACTGTAGTCAATATCTCTATCATAATTAAGCTAATTTAGAACGGTTTCTTTTTGTTTTAAATGCTAACTCTTTTTTAATTCTAGAGTTTTTAAACATATACAGTCTAGCAATTTTATTGTCCTCATTAACCGTCTGCTTAACTTCTTTAATTAAAACCACACTTACAGTAATAGTTTCAACCTTTACTTCTTTAGTAGTATTCTGTGCTACTGCGAAAGTTCCGAAGAAGATAATTGCGATAAGAGTTATAATTGCTTTCATGTTTGTTTTGTTTTACAGTGTAAAGGTAATTTCACATGAAAGCTGAAAGAGAGATAACTCGGTCTAGAACACTAATTTTTCGCCTAAAAACCAATAGTTAGATAAAGTGTAAAAAAGTATCGGTAACGGTTTTAGATCCGATGAACAACACACCGATTCGAGATGTATTTCGTCGATAATTGTCTATTATAGCTTAAATAAGAGATTTGGATCTGGGCAGTTGTTTTTAAAAAAATCTAAATCGCTTTTATGACAAACTCCGGGGTAATCTCCTATAAAATTACCAACCTCCTTTATAATTTGAAAATGAAGATGAGGCGCATAGTTCACATTTATATCTGGTGTCCCTAAAGTGGCAATGGCTTCTCCTTTTATAAATTCCTTACCTATATATAACCCGTTTAATGAATCCATAGATAAGTGACCATACAAGGTATAGAATGAAATATTCTTTATTTTATGTTCTAAAATAATAGTTGGTCCATAATTACCTTTATCACTATTATTTTGAAAGCTATGTACCTTCCCATCAAGCGGAGTTATCACTTTTGTTCTAGCTACGCACCAAAAGTCCATACCTAAATGAATATCTCTAATTTTATCCTCAGAAAAGCGATTTGAAGATGTATACAAGTTTCTTTTCTCAAGATAGCCTCCATAAGCTACTAGTGCTTTATTATCTTTTAATACTTTATCAATATAAACTTGACATTCATCCGGATTAGAAATAACAACGTTTAATAATTCTGGATTCTCTGAAGATAAATCAACAGTAACATATTCTGCTAATCCAATACTAGTATCTAGTATTTGAATACTTTCATTTGAAAAATCTTTTAATACTGTTTTTAAATTCATTTATTCAAAATAAACATCGCGTTAACATTTTTTAGCAGACTAATCCGTAAGAGTTATTATCTTGTTGCTACTAAAGAAGAAAATTAGCTATGAAATTATCAAAAAATACACTTTTAATAGCTCTTTTACTTGTATCATTTAGCTGTCAACCAAAGTCAAAAACTAGAAAAGAAATAGCAGTAGACGCAACACCTGAAAAAGTAATGCTATCTGCTACTGAATTACAGGAATATGAAACAGCATATTTTGCAAGTGGGTGCTTTTGGTGTGTTGAAGCAATTTTTGAAAGTGTAAAAGGGGTAAAAGAGGTTGTTTCTGGATACTCTGGAGGACCAGAAAAGAATCCAACATACGAACAAGTTGCCTATGGCAGAACCAGACATGCCGAAGCGGTAAAGGTTTACTACGACCCTGAAGTAATTTCTTTTCAAAAATTAGTACAAGTGTTTTTTGGCTCGCATGACCCAACTTCATTGAACAGACAAGGTCCTGATAGAGGAGCGCAATACCGTTCTATTGCTTTTTATACTAATGAAACTGAAAAGAAAATAATTGATGATTATATTTTACTATTGGTATCTGAAAGTGTTTATGATAGACCAATAGTAACCGAAGTTACCAAGTTTGATATTTTTTACGATGCAGAAGACTATCATCAAGATTTTGAAAGAAACAACCCTAATAATTCGTATATAAAAGCGGTATCAATACCTAGATATAACCGTTTTAAAGAAAATTTTGAAAGCTTTTTAAAGGAAGATGCTCACTAGTTAGTAGGTGATAGATTTGGGCATTCTACAAGCTAGTTTTCTAAGACAACCTCGCTATACTTTGAGTTTACTGTTATAGACTTACCAGAATTTGCATTTGTTTGAAATCCTTTGCAAACTTCATTGTCAAAATTTTTTGTCCGCTCCATTGTCCATTCAGATGGATAAGTCACCCGAGACCTTGTACCGTTTAAATAAAACGACACAGGCGTTTTAGGTACTATACATGTAAATTCTCCATTTTGAACTGATACATCAATATCCTTAAAATTATTTGACACTGAGTTAATCTGAACAGCTCCTAAATTATTAGTAAGCAATACACTCTTATTCAACCTATCTATAACAACATTAGACGAAATAGCATTTAAACGCAGTTCACCAACTTCCTCAAGGTTTACTCTGTCTGAATAATCTGTTTTTAGTTGCCCATAATTCCATTTTTTAACTACTACTGGGGAATACGAAGCTCTTATATTGGTTCCACTACCCTCTATAGTTGAAGCTAGCAAGCTTGCATACTGCAAGCTTGCGTCTAAATTCTTTGTAGTTGCCGCAAGTT
>CAYTRI010000044.1:0-3759 GCA_964440105.1 uncultured Flavobacteriaceae bacterium | reverse complement strand
TGGCTCTACATCAAAATCTATATTTGAATTAATCCAACTACTGGTATTGTTATGTGTAAATAAACCCCTGTTTTGTGCACCAGTAGTAATATCAATCTCTTTACTGTTCCCTTTAATTTCAATACCACCATTTTTAAAATAACGTTCTGCTTCTTCACTCGTAGCTCCATCTAGTTCAATTGTGGCAGTAATTTCAACTTGGTTTTTATCCCAGGTTTCAAACTCAATATCTGTATTGCTGGTATTTATATTTAATACCGTATTCTCAGCTACATTAAAGGTTTCTTTAAAGGTTTTTGATTCTGTTTGAGCAAATACCCCAGTGGTGATGAACACCGAGGTTATTGCGCTAAATACTACTAGTCTGTTCATTTTTTGATAATTTTAATTGATTTAACTTCTCTTTTAACTTCTTTAATAATTGTAATCGTAATTGTAAATTCTGTATTAAAGCCTCAATAGTTTGGTCATTAGGACCAACTTCATTTAACTCTTTATTTAATCTTTTATATTCTGCATCTAGAGCTTCCAATTGTTCCATATACCCATCTACAACTCCCTTATTATCATCAGAAACCTCCAGATTGGCTAACTCTAAATTGATGTTAGCTACATAATAGTTTTCAATTTTTTCCAAATCTGGAGATAAATCTCTGAGCGAAATGTTTGAATCTGTATCTTTAGATTCCTCATTATTTACAATTGTTATATTTGGGTTTGTCTCGCCAGAATCACTCACATAGATATAACTTCCTATTCCAACCATAATTAGTATGGATGCGGCTATTTTTAACCAGAAATAAGAATTCGATTTTTCCTTTTCTGGTAATTCACTTTCTAACTTATCAAAGAAACGGTCTTCATGCCCCTTCTTCATTTGGTAAGTTTCTTTCTTCCGCTGTTCTTCGAATAATTTTCTAAGATCTTGTGCCATATTTCAATTCACTTAATGCTTCTTTTAAATATTTTTTACCTCTTAACAAACGAGTTCTGCTTGCTGTTTCTGAGATTTCTAAAATTTCTGAAATCTCTTTGTGGTCATATCCTTCAACCAAAAATAATTGCACTACGTACTTATATTTTTCCGGTAATTCTTCTATTCTATTTTTTACTTCATTTATACTTACCGTTTCATCAACTTCCCAATTTTCATCATCAGCTATATGCATATATCCTTCATCGAGTTCAATAGTTTTTTGATGTTTTGATTTTAAAAAATCAATACTACCATTTACAACTATTCTTTTTAACCAAGCACCGAAAGTAACATCTCCTTTAAATTGATGAATACGTTGAAATGCCTTGATAAATGATTCTTGTAAAACATCTTCTGCATCATCAGAATTTTTTAAAAACCGCATTGCAACACAGAACATACCGTCACAATACTGCTTATATAGCTTCATTTGTGCCATTCGGTCATTCAACTTACATTGTTCTACCAGTTCTAATTGCAATGTGGTCAGTTTTGGTTTTGTATAATTAGTTGTTATCTAAAAGACGATATTAAAAAAGTAATGTGGCAAAATAATAGTGTTTTAAATAAAAAAATAATCAAACTAATCTGAACTTTAAATTAAATTACTTGTTTTTCAGACACTTACATTTTCAATAAAGATTACTACTTTAAAGTGGCGTTATAGTAAACTGCTATAAAAATGGGTAATTATAAAACCAAAACTTGCTACCTTAGTGCGTAGTTGTATAATTATGACCCAAAAGAAAAAGAAAAGCGATACCGTTAAGAGTATTGCTAAAATAAAACAACTTCGAAAACAAGAACCTTCCGTAAAAGATTTAATTACGGGTATTTTAGCAGGTGATAAAGCTGACTTAGCCAGAGCAATTACATTAATAGAAAGTTCAAATCAAGGCCATTCTAAAAAGGCTAATCAGTTAATTGAAAGTTCCCTTTCTAATAAAACGACCAGCATACGAATTGGTATAACTGGTGTCCCGGGAGTAGGTAAAAGTACTTTTATTGAGGTCTTTGGAAAAATGCTAACTGGTTTAGGTAAGAAAGTGGCTGTACTCGCAGTTGACCCTACTAGTTCCTTAACAAAGGGAAGCATTTTAGGAGATAAAACTAGGATGGAACTTTTGGCAAAAGATCCAAATGCTTTTATTAGACCTTCGCCTTCCAGTGAATCTTTGGGTGGCGTAGCACGAAAAACACGTGAGAGCATTATTTTATGCGAAGCTGCTGGCTATGATGTTATTCTAGTTGAAACTGTTGGCGTTGGCCAAAGTGAAACTGTGGTGCATGGTATGGTAGATTTCTTTCTCTTGTTAAAGCTTGCCGGAGCTGGTGATGAGCTCCAAGGCATAAAAAGAGGTATTATGGAAATGGCAGATGGCCTTGTCATTAACAAAGCAGATGGTGATAATATTAAAGAAGCAGATAAAGCAAAAATAGAATTTGTAAGAGCATTGCATCTATATCCTGCTAAAGAAAATGACTGGCATCCAAAGGTATTAACCTGCTCTGCACTACAAAATGAAGGAATTACAGCTATTTGGCAAATGATTAAAGACTTTCTTGATTTGGCAAAAAAGAATTCTTCCTTTGAAAAAAATAGAATTAAGCAGAATCAAAACTGGTTTATAGAAACTGTAAACAACAACTTATATCAGGATTTTTACACCAACAAATTGGTTCAGGCAGAAATGAACAAATTAATTATAGCCATAAAAGAAAACAAAATCTCGCCATTCTTTGCTGCTAAAAAGCTGTTAGCAATACAAAAGCCCTAAATTTGCCTTGAATTATATCTATAAATGAGTTTACCAAGCAATACTTTACTTTCCATAGTTGTTCCACTCTATAATGAAGAAGATAATGTTGTTCTTTTAACGCAGAAAATTCATGAAAGTTTAAACGAATACAACTATCAAATCATCTATATCGATGATTTTTCTACAGATAATACGCGCAATATCGTCAAGCAAATGAATGACGATAAAGTTCATTTAATTGAGTTAAAAAAGAATTACGGACAAAGTTTAGCGTTGGCGGCTGGTATAGATTATGCTGAGGGTGATTATATAATTACGATGGATGGTGATTTACAAAATGACCCGTCTGATATACCACAAATGCTTGAATATGCTCAAACAGATGAATATGATTTAATTACCGGTATTCGCCAAAAACGTAAGGATTCCTTAGTTAAAAAAATACCTTCTAAAATTGCTAACTTTTTAGTTAGAAGAGTTACAAAGTTAGATATAAAAGATAATGGTTGCGCCCTAAAGGTATTCACTAAAGATATTGCCAAAGGCTTAAATTTATATGGTGAAATGCACCGCTTTATAACACTCTTGGCTCATTTAGAAGGAGCGCAGATTAAACA
Organism: uncultured Flavobacteriaceae bacterium; assembly: GCA_964440105.1. Taxonomy (GTDB): domain Bacteria; phylum Bacteroidota; class Bacteroidia; order Flavobacteriales; family Flavobacteriaceae; genus Croceitalea. The sequence goes on along the minus strand of CAYTRI010000044.1, from coordinate 406 downwards.
AGTCCCCGTTAAACATCATGCCCGCCATGCTGGAGTTTCTAAATATGGATTAGAACGTGTTTTTAAAGTAGTAGCCGATATGATGCTATTACTTTTTATTAGAAAATATTTTCAACGCCCTATTCACCTATTTGGAATTCTTGGAGTGTTATTAATTATGCTTGGCTCATTAATTGAAGCTTATCTTCTTATTGTAAAATTTGGATTTGGTGAAGATATTGGTACCAGACCTTTACTCATTTTTGGAATGATGTTTATTTTAGGTGGTATACAATTGTTTACCATTGGAATAGTAATGGAGTTATTAATTAGAACCTACTACGAGTCGCAACAAAAACGACCATACCGAATCAAAAAAGTATCTATTGGTGACGGAAAAACAGCGTAAAAGGCTACTAACGTTTTT
>CAYTRI010000043.1:14597-17489 GCA_964440105.1 uncultured Flavobacteriaceae bacterium | reverse complement strand
ATAGGGACAGCAAACTACTACATTAACAGACCACTATTCAATTTATTGACTCAACGGTAAATTATGAGGAAATAGTTCTTCTTTTACTTTTGAATATATTTTTATAAAGTACCTAACACGGCTTTATTTACAGCTATTTACATTCAAAAAAGACACCAACATGGCAGTTTCAAATAGAAAGTCACCTATTCGGTGAGCATAAAAAATAGACCCTCTGAAAAGCTCTATTTATAGGGTATATGAGTATTAAGTTCGATTCTCCCCGGCTCCACAATTAAAATAATTCATAATTTTATTGGGTGTATACCATCATAGATATAGAAACGACTGGTAATGGAATTAAAGGAAATCGCATAACTGAAATTGCAATTTTTAAATTTGATGGTGAACAGCTAATTGATGAGTTTACCAGCTTAGTAAATCCAGAATACCCTATTCCATATTTTATAACAGGCCTTACTGGGATTGACGACCAAATGGTTGCAAATGCTCCTACTTTTAAAAAAATAGCAACCCAAATACTTGAAATTACTAAGGACTGCATTTTTGTAGCACACTCTGTTAATTTTGACTATGGTGTACTAAAAGAAGAATTTAAACAAATTGGTGTTGATTTTAGTAGAAAAAAATTGTGCACAGTTAGACTGTCTAGGAAACTACTTCCTGGGTATAAGTCTTATAGTCTGGGCAAACTATGTTCTTCAATCGGTATTCCATTAAAAGATAGACATAGAGCTAGAGGAGATGCCCATGCTACAGTTTTGTTATTCAAAAAATTACTGAATACAACAGATTCGAAAACTACAATACAAAGCTTTTTAAATGCTAGAAGTCAAGAAGCAACATTACCGCCCCTCGTATCAAGAAAAAATATTGATGAATTACCTACCACACCGGGAATCTATTATTTTAAGAATAGTAGTGGTAAAATCATCTACATTGGTAAGGCTATAAACATTAAAAAAAGGGTGCTTGGGCATTTTTATAATAAGAGTAATCATGAGTTGCTTTTAAGTAATGAAGTAAGCACTGTAGATTTTGAACTTTCGGGCAGCGAACTTTTAGCATTATTAATGGAGTCTGCTGCTATAAAAACCCATTTTCCAAAGTATAATAGGGCTCAGAAAAAAACAATACGGCAATATGCATTATTCTCGTATGAAGATAGAAATGACATAATTCATTTAGCTTTTGATGTTTTAAAGAAAGTATCCAACCCTTTAATGGTTTTTAATAACCAAACTGAATGTAGAGCTTTTCTTGAAAATCTCTGCGACTCTTTTTCACTATGCCCAAAATATTGTCATTTACAACAAACCCAGGGACCATGTAACCATTATAAAATTGGTAACTGCCAAGGAATATGTAAATCGATAGAAGAGATAGGTGCCTATAATTTTAAGGTTGGAGAGGCTATCGCATTTTTAGAAAAACCAAAGGAAAGAGTCGTAATTGAGCAAAAAGGGAGAACTACTAATGAAAAAGCTGTTATTTTAGTTGAAAATGGAATATATAAAGGTTACGGGTTTATTGATAATTCTACTCAAATAAATTCAGAAGAAGACTTAGATGCGTTTATAATTCCACAAAAAAATACTGTTGACTCTCAAAGAATTATACAAGCATCTCTTCAAAAAAAGATGCTCTGTAATTAATAAAGACAAAGGTGTTAATTTTGAGTCGTTTATACCATTAATTAGGCAGCGCACTTTATATTTGTTTTACACTTTAAGTTAAGATCAAGGCAATAAGCTTAATTTAATTGTTAATGAATGAATGAAACAATAAAAATTGTAATTGTTGAAGATGAGCCAATCTCTAGCGCCTATTTAAAAAACTTAATCTCTCAAACTTCATTTAAAACAAAAGTTGTTAAAGAGATTGATTCCGTTTCTGAGGCTATAACTTATTTTAAGGAAAATTCATCTGTCGATTTAATTTTTATGGATATCCACTTAGGTGATGAAACTTGTTTTGATATTCTTAATACTATTGGAATAGAAAAACCAATAATTTTCTGCACCACTTTTGATACTTATGCTCTACAAACTTTTAAATATAATAGCATAGATTATATTATTAAGCCAGCACAACAACAAGGCATAGAAAATGCCTTAAAAAAACATCAACTCCTTCTAAAGAATCAAGACAATAGCCATTTAGCGCGGATGGATAAAATGATGGAAACTATAGCACCAACTGAGTATAAAAAAAGATTCTTAGTGCGTACTGGAAGTAAATTAAAATTAATTGATATAAATGATGTAGTCTGTTTTTACTCAGATGAGGGAGACACAAGACTTATTGAAAATAATGGCTGCGAATATATTATAGATTTTACCATGGAACGTTTGGAGAAATTGGTTAATCCTGGCAATTATTTTAGAATAAACAGAAAAATGGCTATCAATATTGACTACATACATTCTGTAGAAGATTACTTTAATAATAGGCTCAAAATTAAGTTACAGAAAAAAGTTCCTTTTGATTTTGTTGTGAGCAGAAATAGAGTAAAAGAATTTAAGACTTGGCTTAAAGGAATATCCTGACTAGATTACTATTTTATTTTTCGATACATTTTAGCAATAAATAACAACCAAATTAAAAATACGGTTGCTACTATTATCGAATAAATCAGAACAAAATCCACTACTTCTTATATTTAAGGTAATTCATAAAACCTAAAATGGTTGGTGCCCAGAATGCAATAAACATTGCATCCAATTTTTTTCCACTTAGGAAAAGTACTTCAGAAACTATGATAATTGAAATTACCACTAAAAGTAGGATACAATTCATTCCTCCTACACGCTCAATAAAATCTTTAATCATTAATTATTGATAATCAATTTCTTACTAAGTTATGGAATATAACGCTATAAATGTTAAAAA
>CAYTRI010000043.1:0-14497 GCA_964440105.1 uncultured Flavobacteriaceae bacterium | reverse complement strand
ATTGATAATCAATTTCTTACTAAGTTATGGAATATAACGCTATAAATGTTAAAAAAATTGTGATTTTTTTAACAACTTAAAAATTAAGTTTTGAGGGTAAGAAATACTTTAAATCTAGTGTTATTCTTTAAAGCTTGTAATCCTTTGTGAATATTCTGTTGAGTAACTGCATATGAGTAGAAAGAAATAGGCTCTATACAGACCATATTAGAAACTTCTGTCCAACACATAAAATGTTCAAAACCTTCTGTTTTAATGGTAATTTCTTGTTTGTCTTTTAAAGTGATAGCCTTACAATTTGGAACTTGCAAAGCTCTGCTACCTACTGCCAAAACTTCATCCAAAGTAATTTGTTTTTTCCCAGTATAAATTATTGGATTGTTTGTGTGAAGTTTGAATGCTGGATGATAACCCAACATAAATGGCATGCTATCCTCTCCTGAAATTAAAAACTCAACAACCAAACCTTCTTCAGTTAGTAAAAAGGATTTTTCAAATTCAAAACTGTAAGGCCAATCCATCCATTCCGCTGTAGATTTTTTTGGGAATTTGGAATTTTTTATTTGTGTGCCTGCTTTATAAACTTTTTTATATACCGCTTTATTGGTTGTACTTGAAGTTAATTCGTACTCCATTTGTCTTAAATGACCATGCTGGTCTTGGGTAGCATATCCTTTTGGGGTTTTAACTTTAAAATCGGCTTCATTTACCGGACCAATTATAGGGAACATTTCTGTGTCTGAAGAACTCCAACCAGGGCTTCCTTTTTGGTGAATAAACTCATGATTGTCTACCTTATAGCCTATTAACTCTCCTTTTTCTATTCTTACTAATTGGTTATCCAGCTTTAGTACAATAATATCACTCATTTGTCAATAACTATATTTAAGTATAATCTTTACTTTCCAACTAAAGTTGATTTATCTGAGCATCTAACCAAGTTAATCTATCTTCTATCCAATCATTCAAATATGATATTTCTTGATCATAATTAGCCCCAACAAAATTATTTGGCCAAATATAAGTGCCGAGTATAGGCCAAACTTCAAAATTAAGTGGTGTTGAGCCTGACTCGTCTAACTGTAAACGATAAGCATCCATACGAGCTGTAATAGCTCCATTAGAAAACTCAGTACCCCTCAAAGTAATCCAACGTTCCTTTAGACGCGTAACAAAGGCTGGGTCTTGGAGTAGTCTTTCCCACCAAAAAGGGACTAACCAAAAATCCCCTGGGCAACGTTCATTAAATTTATAAGCCCAGACATCAGTAGCACCACCACTACAATAATCCGCATTACCAAAGGCCAGATTAAAATCCCATATTGGACCCATCTTTAATTTTTCATTCTTATCCTTATGCATATAAGTACTTAAGCGATACCCATCTACATTGTTGGCTAGTTCATTTAATAAGAAAAAATCTATAAAGCTGTCTGTATCAATAAAATTGGCATAGCCTAAATCAGCGTCCAAAAAATCATCTGAAGCAAGTGAATTTTCAAAATCCGTTACATAAGTTGATATATATGTTTTTTGCTCAACCGTAATATCTCCTGCATCTGGATATTCATATAGAAAGTATGTTTTTTGCCCCATTGATGCATTTGGTGGGTCATATGGAGAAACAAAAGAGTTTAAATCATTGTAACCTTCTCCTAAGTTATTTCCTGCTGTTTTATCAATCTTTAAAATATAACCTCCAGTAAGATCCTCACCAGAATTTTCATCATCCTTAAGTTTATTTATATCTATTCTCCCACCATCTCTTTTCAGTTTTTCCATAAAAACATAGACTCCTTGATACGCATCATTTAAGGTTAAATCAACAAAAAGACTTCTGCTCGCATACTGCCCAATATCTCTAGAGAGGTCGTAAATTAGAATATTACGCATTAAGGTTTTATCGCTATAGGGTCCATATAAAATCCAATCTTCTTCTTCGGGGAGTCCAAAAAGAACGGCATCTGTATCCTCATCATTTTCATCCCAAGTTTCAAGTCCGTAAGATTTTTTTGGAAATAAAGCTTGTGAACTAGCACCTCTAAATTCAACACCAATATTACCATTGTAAATAGTATCGCTTGCTGTAACAAAAATTGCATCTGAACTTATTTTTGGCTCATCTACAATATCGACTCCTTTGGTATTAATAAATACTTGTGACAAACGGTCTTCTAAAGCAATCTCGTCATCTACAACAACTTCATCATCAGTAGACACTTCTACACTTTCATTATTACAGGAAAAAACAAGTAGCGCCAACAACCATAAACTAAAGGTTTTAATTAGCTTTTTTGTGGAAAGAATACTCATATTAGCTTTTTAGCTACAATTTACCAAATCTATTCTATGTAGCCCATTTTCTTCATCCAATCATCATTAAACATTTTACCTACATAACGGCTACCATGATCATGAAATAAGACCACAACTACATCATCTTTAGTAAAATGCTTTTTTAACTGTAACAAGCCTTTTATTGCAGCTCCTGCAGAATTACCCAAAAACATTCCTTCTTCTTTCGCTAATTTCTGAGTATAAACAGCTGCGTCTTTATCTGTAACCTTTGTAAAACCGTCTATGATATCAAAATTGACATTTTTTGGTAAAATATCTTCACCTATACCTTCTGTGACGTATGGGTAAATTTCATTCTCATCAAAAATACCTGTTTCATGATATTTTTTAAATACGGAGCCATAGGTGTCAATACCCCATATTTTTACATTTGGATTATGCTCTTTTAGGTATTTACCAACTCCAGAAATAGTGCCTCCAGTACCAACTCCAACAACAAAGTGAGTGACTTTACCGTCTGTTTGTTTCCATATTTCTGGGCCAGTACTTAAATAATGTGCTTTAGCATTGCTAGGATTGTCGTACTGATTTACATACCAAGAATTTGGAATTTCTTGTGATAATCTTTTTGCTGTAGAATAATAACTTTGCGGATCTTCTGGCGCAACATCTGTTGGACAAACATGAACTTCACTGCCAACTGCTTTTAAAATATCTATTTTTTCTTTTGATTGCTTATCACTAATAACGCAAATCATTTTATACCCTTTTATGACAGCTGCTAGAGCCAAACCCATGCCTGTATTACCAGATGTACCTTCAATAATAGTACCTCCTGGTTTTAAAATACCAGCCTCTTCGGCATCTTCAACCATTTGCACCGCCATACGGTCTTTTACCGAATTTCCTGGGTTAAAAGTTTCATATTTAGCGAGTACCAAGCAAGGTAATTCAGCAGTTAATTTATTAAGCTTTACTAGAGGTGTATTACCAATCGTTTCAAGTATATTCTTTGCGTAGTCCATAATTGCCACAAAGGTAAGTCTATGAAATAAAAAACAAGAAATTAGAAGTATAAAACCTTGCTAACTTATTCGAATTTTATGGCTTTTACAGGAGAAATTTTTGTGATAGCGTAAGAAGGAATTAAAAGCATTAGCAAGCACAATAATAATACACCAATATTGAGTATTAAAATTGTTGAGATATTAATTTGCATTGGAATATAATCGATGTAATACTCCTCTGGATTTGGGAATTTTAAAAAACGGAATTTTTGTTGCAAAAAGATAAGTCCTAAACCAATAAGGTTTCCCCAAAACAAACCCAAAGCAATTAAATATGATGCATTGTACAGAAAGACTTTTCTAACACTCCAATTTGCTGCTCCTAGGGCTTTTAAAATACCTATCATCTGAGTTCGCTCTAGGATTAGAACTAAAAGTGCCGTAATCATATTAATACCACCAACTAAAATCATGATACCAACTATTAATGCGGTATTAAAGTCAAAAAGACCAATCCATTCAAAGATTTTGTAATATTTACGCTTAATGCTTTGAGTATCTAATGTAGAGACTACGGTTCCATAAATCTCCTTACTCTTTTCATCTATTTTGTCAAAATCATTTAAAAAAACTTCAAAATTACCAACTTGGTTTTCTGTCCATTTATTCATTCGTTGGATATGTCGAATATCAATAAAAATATTATCTCTATCCAATTCTTCAAACCCACTATCATAAATGCCTACAATATCAAATTTTCGATTATTAGGTGGTTTTGAAGCATCGTTATCTTTAAGAAATATTGTAAAAAAAGAATCGCCAACTTTTAGATTTAATAGATTTGCTTTTAGTCTAGATATCAGTACTTCATTATTCAAATCCTCTGAATAATTGGGCACCCTACCTTCAACTAAATATTCTTTAAAAGTTGTCCAATTATAGTCCTTACCTACCCCTTTAGCAAGCATTCCTTCAAAAGTATCCTCAGTTCTAATAATTCCACCTTTAGTTGCAACCGCTTGCACATAAGCAATCCCATCAACGCTTTCAAATTCTGGATAAAAGTCTTGTTCTTTAGAAACAGGAACTACAGAAACATCCGAACTATTATTGTCGTAGTTGTAAATTTGAACATGTCCATTAAACGCAGAAACCTTTTCTCTAATCTTTTCTTGAAGTCCTGCTGTAGAAGCAATAGCAATCAACATCATAACAACGCCTATCGCAATGGCAGCAATAGCAATTTTTATTATCGGGGCAGAAATACTAACTTTATGTTCCTTCCCTGTAATAAGGCGTTTGGCAATAAATAATTCTAAATTCAACGGATGCCTTTTTTCTTTAAATTCAAAAGTACATTTTTATTGTTGTTTATCCTTTTTTCTGCTTGCGGACAGAAAGCAAATCAAAAATCGATTACCGTTAGCGCAGACGAAGGACCAAATTCCAAAAACCCTCAAAAGAAAATTATTGTTGCTGCTAATAGAACTGAAGCCTACCTACCCTACCTAAAAGATAAAAATATAGCTGTTGTTGCTAATCAAACCTCAGTAATCTTTAAAGAAAAAGGATATACACATTTGGTAGACTCTTTACTTTCTTTAGATGTTACTATTAAAAAAGTATTTGCTCCTGAACATGGGTTTAGAGGAAAAGCTGATGCGGGAGAATTGGTAAAAGATGGTTTTGATACTAAAACTCAACTTCCTCTTATCTCGCTACACGGAAAAAATAAAAAACCAACAATAAAACAACTAAAAGATGTTGATTTAGTAATTTTTGACATACAAGATGTAGGGGTTCGTTTTTATACGTATATATCTACATTACAGCTAGTTATGGAATCTTGTGCAGAAAGCAATATTCCTGTTCTAGTATTAGACAGACCCAACCCCAATGCACATTATGTGGATGGCCCAACAATGAAAGCTGAGCATACCAGTTTTTTAGGTATGCAACAAATACCGCTGGTCTATGGAATGACCATTGGTGAGTATGCAAAAATGATAAACGAAGAAGGATGGCTAGAGGATAAAGTAAAAGCAGATTTAACTGTTATTGAGCTTGAAAATTGGAATCATACAACTCCCTACTCTTTATCGATACGGCCATCACCAAATTTACCTAACGATAAATCCATTAATCTATATCCCAGCCTTGGTCTTTTTGAAGGCACGAATGTTAACGCTGGTCGTGGTACGGAGTTTCAGTTTCAACGTTATGGGGCATCGTTTTTAGATAGTACTAAGTACCGTTTTAAGTATACTCCAAAACCAAATTTTGGCTCTAAATACCCAAAGGAGCAAGGAAAGACTTGTTATGGAGAGGATTTATCTTCTACTGAATATATGAATTCCGTTTCTTTAAAATGGTTGCTAGAAGCATATCAAAATTCAACTGACAAAAAGAACTTTTTTAAAACCGCATCTTTTACCAAACATGCTGGAAATGAAAAGCTAGAGAAACAAATTAAAAACGGACTTTCAGAAAAGGAAATTAAAGCTACTTGGCAAGCAGATATCGAGGCTTTTAAAATGATTCGCGAAAAGTATTTAATTTATGACTAAAGGAAAATGAATTTGAATGGCTTTCAATCTTTTTGTACATCTTTAAAGCCTTTAATTGCAACTCCTGCACATGCAAGGCAACCAGCTATACCAATAAATGTTTGTCCAGAGAATATTAGAAATAGACCCGCTAAAAAACCAATTACTCCAATAGTAATACCAAATATTGAAGTGTTCTTGTTATTTTTTTTCATTTTGATAACAATTTATAACTGACCTGTAGTAGGCTTTCTATATTTATGAAAAGGTTGTTTTAACAGCCCAACAATACTACTATTTTCTTTTTCATCAGGAAAAGTATCTACCCCATATGTAATTTTATCAGGGTCTAATTTCATATACGTACCAAAAAGTCTATCCCAGATAGAGAAGATGTTTCCGTAATTAGAATCGGTATAAGGTAAAACATAATGATGATGAACCTTATGCATATCTGGTGAAACTAGTATCCAACTTAAAATAGTATCAACTTTTCTTGGGAGTCTAATATTCGCATGATTAAATTGCGATAGGACTACAGATATGCTTTGATATAACATAATAATACCAATTGGTGCTCCAACTACAAAAACACCTAGTAACGTAAAGGTGTAGCGAATTAAACTCTCTAATGGGTGATGTCTGTTTGCAGTGGTAGTATCTACATTATGGTCTGAATGATGGACCAAATGCACCATCCAAAGTGGTTTTACTTTATGTTCTACCAAATGTGCGGTATATGCTCCTATTAAATCGAGTAAAGCAACACCCAATACTACATATAACCATAAGGGCATCTCTGGTAGCCAATTTATAATTCCAAACTGATTTTCGATAGTCCAATCTGAGGTCTTAAGTAATAAAAATGCTAATGGAAAATTGACAATAATTGTCGTTAACGTAAAAAACAAATTAGGTAACGCATGTCGCCATTTCTTGTACTTAACACTAAACAACGGAACTATACCTTCCAAAATCCAAAAAAAAGTGATTCCGCCAACTAGAATTAAACTGCGATGCAATGCTGGTATATTTTCGAAGTAAGCTATTAGTTGTTCCATCTATTCAAATTTAATGAATACTAAATTTTAATTCGCCTTTTCATTTCTTCAACTATGTTGAATGCTGCTGGGCAAATGGCAACATTCTTTAGCGTTAAATCACTTATCTGTTGAAACTTTTTTCTATCTGTATGAGGAAACTCTCTGCAAGCTTTAGGTCTTACATTATAAATAGAACAGTAGTTATCCGCTCCAAGGAAAGTGCAAGGCACTTGTTTTAATACATAATCATTCTCTTCATCTAATCTTAAATATTTACTTGTAAAATCTGAAGCTTTCATTCTAAAAAACTTAGCTATACGCTCAATATCTGCATTAGTAAAAAGTGGTCCTGTAGTTTTACAACAATTAGCACAAGTAAGACAATCTGTTCGCTCAAATTCATCTTCGTGCAACTCCTGCATCACATAGTCTAAATTTTTTGGAGTTTTCTTTTTTAGCTTTGTAAAAAACTTTTTATTCACTTGCTGTTTCTCTGAAGCTTTTTGTGATAATTGCTCTAAAACTTCTTTCATTCTTCTTTTAAAAGTAAAACTGCTGTTTGGTACAAATCTTTGCTCCAATATTCTGATACTCCAGCAATTTCAACAGAAAGTAATTGCTGCTTTTCTTTTATTTTAAGTCCAACTTCTGAATCAAAAAAATCACTAACTGTTTTTTGTTGAGAAGCGGTTAGCTTAGTTCTATCCTTTATTAATTGTATTCCTGGCTCACTAGCATAAAAAGCTTGCATTTTGTCTACATCTTTTTCACTAAAATGTTTAATATAAATTGGCACTAGCATATCTCTAATCTCCGCCAAAGCTTTTATTTCATTTTTTTCTAAGTAAAGCCATCCATTACTATTTCGGTCTGATTTTGGAAATTGTTTTTCCATTAAATTTAACAATTCCAGATAAGCATCTTTATACTGTTTCATGGTTCCGTTACTTTCTAAGTAGTTAGAAACTTTTGGAATAAATGTTGCATCTTGGCCAAATACCGTTATTGAAAACAGTAGTGCTATCGAAAAAATAAGAGATTGATATTGTTTCATAATTAAATAAAAAAGGAACTTTGGCTCAAAATACAAATAATTACGGTTTGGATGTTTTTGGGGAGGCACTTTTAGATTATCAGCAGGGAAAATTTGTTGAGGACATCAAAACCTATTCCTCTTTAGATGAAGAAGATAGTATGCCATTACCTTATCTTTTTCGCACGTATGACAAGATGCCTCTTTTAGAGCAAGAAGCTTTAAAATTATGTACAGGAAGTATCTTAGATATTGGTGCCGGAGCAGGCAATCATAGTTTATATCTACAAGAGAAAGGGTTTCAAGTAACCGCACTCGATATTTCTTTAGGAGCCATAGAAACTTGTAAGCTAAGAGGTATAAAAAATACAATTCATAAAAGTATCCTTAGCTATTCTGGAACAAAGTTTGATACACTTTTATTAGTAATGAATGGAATTGGAATAGTTGAAAAGCTTGTAAACTTAGATAGTTATTTAAAGCATTTTAAATTACTCTTAAAACCATCAGGTCAAATCTTATTGGACTCTAGTGACATCATTTACATGTATGAACAAGATGATGATGGAGGGTATTGGACACCTGACACTTTAAATTATTATGGTGAGGTAGAATTTACAATGGAGTATAAAGGCAGAAAAAGCAACCCTTTTTGGTGGTTGTATCTAGATTATAATACGCTAAAAAATGCCTGTGAAGCTAATGATTTTAATTGCGAACTTGTAAGCGATGGCAATCATTACGACTATTTAGCAAGACTTACATTAAAATTATAATAGAAGATATAAATATGCGTTTTCTATTATATTAAGATAAAAGCTATGAAAAAATCAGTTGTATTATTTCTCTCCTTATTTCTTATCGTGTTTTTGGCTTGTTCAGAAAGTTCAAATGACGACGAGCTCAATGATGATACTTTTCAAACAGATGATACAACGAGTAGCGAAAACCCGGTTACAGATAATCCGGCGAATTTTCAGGCTACGGGGTCTTCTGCGAATGATATTTTAGCAAACACTAATTTTGATAGGCTTAACGTTGAAATAGCTTTTGTAGAAGGTTTTAGACCTACTGAGTCTGCAATGAGCCAGTTTCAAGATTTTTTACAGCAATTTACTTTTAAAGAAAGTATAGATTTAGTTTTTACGGAATTGCCATCCCCAGATGAAGAAGACCTTACATTACAAGAAATTTCCGCTTTAGAAATAGAAAATAGAACGGTTTATAACCAAGGCACTACGCTAGGGGTTTATATTTATTTTGCCGATGCCCCATCTGAAGGAGATGATTTAGATGAAGGCTTAGTAACATTAGGAGCTGTATACAGGAACACATCCATGGTTATTTATGAAAGAACGGTAAGAACTTTAGCTGGGAGAAGTCCTTTAATAACCAATGCCGATGTTGAAAGTGCTACTTTAAATCATGAATTTGGACATTTATTAGGCCTTGTAAATTTAGGTACTGTTCCCGTAAACGACCATGAAGACACTACTACCGATGATGATGGCAACGAGATAGGAAATAATCATTGTAATGTAGACCCATGTCTAATGCGTGCAGAACTTGAGTTTGGCGCTACTGGTAAATCTGCGGCTTCCATTAACAAAAATGGTTTACATTCTTCTTGTACTTTAAATGGCAAGACACTATTAAATCAAATGGAATCTAATGTTTCTCGTGGTCTTGCAGCACCACCAGATTTGGATGCAGAATGCCAAAGAGATTTAGAAGCTAATGGTGGCAGACCTAACGCAAGCACCTAAGGAATATTCAAATATTTATGGGTTTGTAAAGAAACCTTCCATTTAGGGTTTTGCATTACATAATCAACTATAAGCGGAGTAACTTTGTCTCGAACACTCCATTCGGGCTGTAAATATAAAATACAGTCTGAATTTACTTTTTTTGCTTGTTCTTCAGCAAAGATTAAATCATGCTTATTGTAAACAATAACTTTTAATTCGTGGGCTTTTTCATAAATAATACCCGTTGGAAGTTTGTTCTTCTTTGGTGAAAGACAAATCCAATCCCACTTCCCCGTCAGCTCATAAGCACCAGAAGTTTCGATATGAATTTTTAAATCCTTTTCTTTTAGAGCAGTAGTCAATGGATTCATATCCCAAGTTAAGGGCTCGCCTCCAGTTATAACTATAGTATCAGAATATTTAGCGGCATTTGATACAATTTGAGTGATGTCTGTAGGAGGATGCGTTTCTGCATTCCAACTCTCTTTCACATCACACCAATGGCAACCAACATCACATCCTCCAATACGAACAAAATATGCTGCCGTTCCTTTATGAAAACCTTCTCCTTGAATGGTATAAAACTCTTCCATTAAGGGAAGCATCTCTCCTTTATCCACCAAATGCATTACATCTTGTAAAACCATTTTGCAAAGATAGTATTACTTCACTGCAATAACATCAATTTCAATCTTAGCACCTGCAGCCAAGCCAGCAGCGGCATATGTGGTTCGTGCGGGTTTTTTAGTAAAGTACTTTACATATACCTCGTTAAAGGCTTTAAAGTCATTAATATCACTTAGAATAACCGTACACTTTACCACATTATCCAGCGTAAGACCATGATATTCTAAAACCCCTTTAATATTTTTTATGGTCTGTTCAGTTTCACCTTTAATTCCATTCTCTGCCAATTTGCCTACTGACCTATCCATACCTATCTGGCCAGCAAGAAAAAATAGGTTCCCAGCTTGCACTACTTCGCTAAATGGAGCTTTTGCTCTAGCAGGATTTTCCGGTTTATGAAAAATGATTTCGGTATTTTCCTGAGCTTGTAGGTTTACAAACATTCCTAAACTTAGACATAACAAAAGAATAGCACGCGATAGTTTCATAATAGTGTTTTTAGAATTGGTTAAAATTACCCTATTTTTATCGGAAATTGTATTCAATGAGCAACAAAGAAAATTTCTTTGCGCATATAGAAAAAGGCTACACCACTAAAGGTGATTTTATAACTGTTGGAGCTGGAATGGTGGATGGCGAAACTGTTAACCAAGCCTTTGTAAAAATTCCCCTTAAAACATTAAACAGACATGGCTTAATTGCTGGAGCTACGGGTACTGGTAAAACAAAAACACTACAAGTACTAGCAGAAAATCTTTCAGATAAAGGCATCCCAGTATTATTGATGGATTTAAAAGGAGATTTAAGTGGTATTGCAAAAGCCAGTCCTGGTCACCCAAAAATTGATGAGCGCCATGAAGCTATTGGACTTCCTTTTGATGCAAAAGGTTTCCCTGTTGAAATACTTACACTTTCTGAACAAAATGGAGTTCGTCTTAGAGCAACCGTTTCAGAATTTGGACCTGTTCTACTTTCTAGAATTTTAGATTTAACCGTAACGCAAGAAGGTATTGTTGCCGTTGTTTTTAAGTACTGTGATGATAATAAATTGCCTCTTTTAGATTTAAAAGATTTTAAAAAGGTCTTGCAATATGCCACTGGCGAGGGTAAAAAAGAATTTCAAAAAGATTATGGTAGAATGTCTACCAGTTCTACCGGAACTATTCTTAGAAAGATCATAGAATTAGAACAGCAAGGTGCAGATCTTTTCTTTGGAGAAAAATCCTTTGAGGTTGATGATCTAACAAGGATTGACGAAAATGGTAGGGGTTATATTAATATCATCAGACTTACTGATATTCAAGACAAGCCAAAGCTATTTTCAACTTTTATGTTAAGCCTTTTAGCTGAAATCTATGCTACTTTTCCTGAGCAAGGAGACAGTGATAGTCCAGAGCTAATTTTATTTATAGACGAAGCGCATTTAATATTTAAAGAAGCTTCCAAAGCACTACTAAATCAAATTGAAAGTATCGTTAAGCTAATTCGCTCAAAAGGTATTGGTTTATACTTTGTAACTCAAAACCCAACCGATGTGCCAGATGCAGTTTTGTCTCAGCTAGGATTAAAAGTGCAACATGCTTTACGGGCTTTTACTGCGAAAGACAGAAAAGCAATTAAACTAACTGCCGAAAATTACCCAGACTCCGAATTTTATGATACTAAAGAGATATTAACTTCTTTGGGTATTGGTGAAGCGCTTATTTCTGCATTAGATGAAAAAGGACGTCCAACACCATTAGCAGCAACGATGCTTAGAGCTCCAATGAGTAGAATGGATGTACTTACAGATACTGAATTAAAAGCAGTTTTAAAGCAATCAAAACTCATTAAAAAATACAATGAGGAGATTGATAGGGAAAGTGCCTATGAAATTCTAAATGAGAAAATAGAAAAAGCAGAAAAAGAGGCAGCAAAAGAAAAAGCTAAACCGGCTGCTAGAAAAACTTCATCTAGGCGAAAAAGCACACGTATGAACCCTATTGTTAAGGTACTTACTAGTGCAACCTTCATAAGAGGTGTCCTAGGCGTAATGAAAAAAGTGATTCGATAAATCCCCCAAAATCTTAAATTAAAAAGTTCAATGAAGAAAGTAATTGCAATATTTAGTCTTTTTGTCCTACTTTTTACTTCCTGCGAAGAAAAAAACACCAATTTTTTAATTACTAATGACAGTATTGGAAAGCTTGACAAAATTAGCCTCGCAAGAGATTTGGAACTTATCTATGCGGATGATTCTATTGTAAAAGACACTTTTGATTCAAAATTGGGGCGAGCCTATCAAAAAGTAAAAGTTTTTGAAAAAGGTGGAAAACACCTTTTAACCCTTACACCAAGTGAAGATAGTATCCCTAAAATAGAAAACATTCGTGTTTTTGACTCTCGTTTTTCTGCTGAAAATGGAATTGGACTAAATAGCACCTTCAAAGACATACAAGACAATTATTCCATCAAAAAAATTGTGACTACCCTAAACAGTGTTGTCATTTTTGTAAAAGAAAATGATATGTACTTTACCATTGATAAAGACGAATTGCCTTCTAATCTTAGATTTGGCACTAATAGCATCGAAAAAGTTCAAATACCAGATGATGCTAAGGTAAAATATCTTATGATTGGGTGGAACCAAAAGTAAAATTCCAGATTTTAGCATTTTAATTAGGTTATTGAAAACTAGAAACTAGCACCTTGTTTTAAGTTAAACCATATGAAAAATTTCTTAGCCAAAATTATCCCATTAGCATATGGTAAGCTTTTTAATATCATGGTTATTTTTAGTCCTAAAAAAGCTGCAATTAAAGCTTTTGATGTCTTTTGCACCATAAGAAAAGGACGTGTAAAACCTATTCAAAAAGAATTTTTAGACAATGCCAAATTTTCTGTTGAGGCAATTGGCGAGCATCAAGTACAAACGTATCACTGGCCAGGTAATGGAGAAACCGTAATGCTTTTGCATGGTTGGGAGAGTAATACGTTTAGATGGAGAAACTTGATTCAAAAACTACAAAAAGAGGGTTTTAATATTATTGCTTTTGATGCTCCTGGGCATGGCTACTCCTCAGGAAATAAGTTATATGTTCCATTATATGCGGTATCTTCTAGGTATATCATGGAGAAACACCAACCAAAATATATTATTGCTCACTCGGTTGGTGGCATGACAACCCTTTATGACCATTATGTGGAGCCTAAATCTTCAGTAGAAAAAATTGTCACTATTGGTTCACCTTGTGAGTTTTTGCAGTTTATGGATCACTATCAAAGTCTTCTAAAATTTAATAATAAGGTTAGAGAAGCTTTAAATACTAGGCTTAAAGAATGGTTAGGTTTTCATTTTCATGAATTTTCCAGTGCCATTTTTGTTGCTAATAATGCTAAAGCAGGCTTACTTTTTCATGATACTAAAGATTTACAAGTACCCTATGAAGCTTCTGTTAAAGTTCACCAACATTGGAAAGGCAGTAAATTAGTAACTACTACTGGTTTAGGTCATTCCATGCACCAAGAAGAAGTAAATAATCAACTAATTGCGTTTTTACAATCTTAACCAAATTGTTACTTTTATAAGCGTTTTAACTCGTTATTCGATATTGTAAACTAACTAATTCGAGTTATTTTCTGACATGAAAAACGTGTCACACTGAGCGCAGTCTGACAGAAAATAGTTAGA
The DNA here is from genome assembly GCA_964440105.1 of uncultured Flavobacteriaceae bacterium. Taxonomy (GTDB): domain Bacteria; phylum Bacteroidota; class Bacteroidia; order Flavobacteriales; family Flavobacteriaceae; genus Croceitalea. The sequence goes on along the minus strand of CAYTRI010000043.1, from coordinate 525 downwards.
ATTAAAGGCATTGGTCTAAACTCAAAATGAGTAAATAAAATAAACTATAAATGGCAACAAACGTAACTCCTTTCCATATTGCAATTCCTGTTCATAATCTTGCGGAATGCAGAACCTTTTATCGAGAAATCCTTAATTGTGAAGAAGGCCGAAGCAGCGACCATTGGGTAGATTTCAACCTTTTTGGGCATCAATTGGTCATCCACTATAAACCTAAATCTAAAGAAGAGTTACATACCAATGCTGTAGACGGTAAAAATGTACCTGTACCTCATTATGGTGTGGTGCTCCCTTGGGATACTTTTGAGTCTTTCTCGCAAGAACTAAAATCTAAAGGGGTAGTATTTGTTATAGAACCTTATGTACGCTTTAAAGGGGAAGTTGGAGAACAAGCAACCATGTTTTTCTTAGACCCCGCTGGCAATGCCTTAGAGTTTAAGGCTTTTAAGGATATGGGGCAGTTGTTTGCCAAATAAAATACTTATCTGTTATTTAGAAGAATTTTATAGTGTTCATTACATGAAA
>CAYTRI010000042.1:13779-17721 GCA_964440105.1 uncultured Flavobacteriaceae bacterium | reverse complement strand
GCTGAAAAAAGTCATGTTGAAAAAGCTATTGCTAACTGTTTAGATTCTAGAGAAGCTTGGGCAAATTTAACTTGGGAACAACGTGCCGCAATTTTCTTAAAAGCAGCTGAACTAATAGCTGGACCATACCGAGCAAAAATTAATGCTGCCACAATGATGGCGCAATCAAAAACAATACACCAAGCAGAAATTGATGCTGCTTGCGAGTTTATAGATTTTCTACGTTTTAACGTAGAATACATGAGTCAAATTTATGAAGAACAACCAGATTCTGCTGAAGGTATTTGGAATAGAGTAGAATATCGTCCGTTAGAAGGTTTTGTATATGCAATTACACCATTCAATTTTACAGCTATAGCAGGAAATTTACCTGCAAGTGCAGCTATGATGGGTAATGTAGTAGTCTGGAAGCCTAGCGATAGTCAAGTATATTCCGCAAAGGTTATTATGGATGTGTTTAAAGAAGCTGGCTTACCTGATGGTGTTATTAATATGGTCATGGGAGACCCAGTAATGATTACAAATACTGTCTTAGATAGTCCAGATTTTTCAGGACTTCATTTTACAGGTTCTACACATGTGTTTAAAGAATTATGGAAGCAAATAGGAACTAACATCCACAATTACAAAACGTATCCAAGAATAGTTGGGGAAACAGGAGGTAAAGATTTTATTGTGGCTCATCCAACAGCAAAACCTGCCCAAGTTGCGACAGCTATCACCAGAGGTGCTTTTGAATTTCAAGGACAAAAGTGCAGTGCTGCATCACGAGTTTATTTGCCAAAATCTACTGCAGACGAAATTTTAGGATTGGTAAAAAAAGATATAGAAAGCTTTAATAAGCCTGGTTCTCCTGAGGATATGAGCAATTTTATTACTGCAGTTATCCATGAAGGCTCTTTTGATAAGTTGGCTAAATTCATTGATCAAGCTAAAGCAGATTCTAATGCTGAGGTTTTTGCAGGTGGAACTTATGATAAATCTAAAGGGTACTTTATTGAGCCAACAGTAATTGTGGCAAATGACCCAAAATACACTACAATGTGCACCGAACTTTTTGGTCCTGTTGTAACAATTTATGTGTATGAAGACAAAGATTGGTCTAAAACACTTGAGCTCGTTGATGGCACATCTGAATACGCGCTAACAGGAGCAGTCCTCTCGCAAGACAGGTATGCAATTGATGAAGCAACAAAAGCTTTGCAAAATTGTGCTGGCAATTTTTATATCAATGACAAACCAACTGGCGCAGTGGTTGGGCAACAACCATTTGGTGGCGCTAGAGCATCTGGAACAAATGATAAAGCAGGTTCTGCTCAAAACTTATTACGTTGGGTGTCTCCAAGGTTGATTAAAGAGACATTTGTAACTCCGGAGGATTATAGATATCCATTTTTGGGATAATTTTTAAGATTTGTTTATAACACAGCCGTTATTCTTTTAATTTAAGAATAACGGCTATTTTTATTCTGAATGACAAAAAAAACAAACTATGCCAAGACCTTATGTTCTAGCGGAAACTAATTGGAAACATTTAAAAGACGAACAATTTAAATTAGCGGTATTACCTTGGGCAGCAACTGAGGCGCACAATTACCATCTTCCCTATAGTACGGATAGTATTGAGGGCAAAGCTATAAGCGAAGAATCTGCGCGAATAGCTTGGGAACAAGGTTGTAAAGTCATTGTTTTACCTACAATTCCGTTTGGAGTAAATACAGGGCAATCTGATATTTATTTGGATATAAATCTAAATCCAAGCACTCAATTTGCCATTTTAAAAGACATTCTTGAAGTGCTTAATAGACAAGGGATAAGTAAATTCATGATACTAAATAGTCATGGTGGTAATAATTGGAAATCGATTGTTAGAGAACTAGGTTTACACTATCCCAATATGTTCATTTGTGTTACACATTGGCCTATAATGGTCGATAGAACAAAATATTTTGATGTTGTTGGCGACCATGCCGATGAGATGGAAACTAGCCTCATACTGCATCTTGCCCCAGAATTAGTTCTATCAAAAAGTGAGTGGGGTGATGGGAAAGAATTAAAAAATAAAATTAAAGCATTTTCAGAGGGTTGGGCTTGGACAGAACGCCCTTGGTCTAAAATAAGCAAGGATACAGGCGTTGGCAATCCTCACAAAGCAACAAAAGAAAAAGGCAAAAAGTTTTTTGATGCAATATGCGAAAAAATGGGGCAACTTTTTGTAGATATTGCCGAAGCAGATATTGAAAATCTTTATGAATAAATTAAATTCACACACTTGCAAACAACTTTTTTAAGAAAATTAAAAAAATTTAAAAACACAATTATTAGATAAAAGCTTTCTTAAAGATTCATTTAATTTATCTATTTTTAGTTTTAATAAATTATAAACAACCTTACTCTATTCAAAATGAAAAAAATAGCATTTTTAATTATGTTGTTGACTACAAGTCTAACATATGCACAAGACAATTTAGCCCAGGCCACTATACAAGGTGTCTTAAAAGGTAATCAAGGACAAGTTATTCAATTAGCTGAGGCCTTTTCTGAAGACCAATATGATTGGAGACCTTCAGAAGGTGTTAATTCTGTTGGTGAAGCACTATTACATGTTGCTGGCGGAAACTATTTTTTAGCAATGAAAATGGGCTTTCCACCACCAGAAGATGTAGATATGATGTCTTTGGGAAAAATTACTGGTAAAGACAACATCATCGCTGCTTTAAAAAAGTCAAATGCATTTGTTCTTGAAAAAATAATGGAAGTTAAAAGTGATGATTTAACAACAGAAGTCGACTTTGGTTTTGCCAAAATGAACAAAATGGGTGGGCTTTTAGCAATGATGGAACATAATGGAGAACACAAAGGGCAATTAATTGCTTATGCACGTTCTAATGGTGTTGTTCCACCATGGAGTAAATAAATATTTGAATATTCTTAGATAAAAAGGTGCCAATGGCACCTTTTTTTAGCTTTATAGATTGCCAACGCAACCTGTTGTATCAAATAGTATCTTTTATAAAAATGAGATATGAAAAAGCATATTTTGCTCCTTTGCTTTCTTTATTTAGTTTCCTGTTCCAGTGATGACAGCCTTCCCATAATTGCAGCATGCGATGTGGCCAACCCAATAGAAGATTTGGAATGGTTAAAAGCTGAAGTTGAAAAAAGAAAAAATGACACTTCTTCAGATGCTATTTATTGTTACATAGAACAAGCAATTACAAATGAACGAACTATATTCATTTATAATGACTGCAATCCTTTAATAGATAAAGTAATTCCTGTTTATAGTTGTTCTGGAGAAGTTATAGGCCTTTTGGGTGAAGAAAATTTTGATTCAGAGGCTATTTCATCAAGAACAGTAATCTATAGACCCTCGGATTTTGCATGTGAGTTAAATTAGCTGCACTAATGGTTACAATAGGTTTAAACTTTGAATTTCTGTGGCAAATACACTACTTTTTTTGTTTCAAAAAAATCCTCTTTAAAATACTCGGTCAAATCAAAGGTTTGAGCGTTTCTATAATCTTTTAGCTCTTCTGTTAAATCGCCACCTTTTAAATACAGAATCCCATTTTTACGCTCATGAGAAGATTCTTTTTTAATTTTGCCTTTTGTCCAATGTACAAAAGTTGGCATAGCAGCTACTGCCCTACTCACAATAAAATCGAACTGTCCTGATAAATCTTCTACTCGTGAATGATGAGCTGTTATATTTTCTAACTGAAGCCCTTCTATAACCTCTTGGACAACCTTTATCTTTTTTCCAATAGCATCTACCAAAGTGAATTTTGTTTCTGGGAATAAAATAGCTAAAGGAATTCCAGGGAAACCACCTCCAGTCCCAACATCTAATATACTTGCTCCTTCATTAAATTGTTGAATTTTGGCAATACCCAAAGAATGCAGAACATGCCTTATATAAAGCTCATCAATATCTTTTCT
>CAYTRI010000042.1:7144-13679 GCA_964440105.1 uncultured Flavobacteriaceae bacterium | reverse complement strand
AATTGGCAAGTGCAACACAACGTTTTACACCATACTTACACCAATATCCATGAACATGATGAGGATATGGAGGCAGGCAGAATATTACGCTTCTCAGAGCATGCAGAATGGAAGAAACATCATAAGTTTCAACATTTCTACTCCATCTTCTTATATGGATTACTGACTTTTAATTGGGCCATTACTACTGATTTTCAACAAATGTATCGCTACATGAAGCGAAAATTGTCTTATGGTAAACTTCCTAATCCAGTAATCAATTGGAGTACTCTTGTGATAACAAAAGCATTATACATTACTATTTGGATTGTACTCCCACTGCTTTTAGTAGATATTGCTTGGTGGCAAATTTTGCTAGGCTTTTTCATCATGCACTATGTTGCAGGGGTAATTTTGAGTGTTGTCTTTCAATTAGCACATATTGTTGATGATGCGCAAACTCCGTTACCTGATGAAAGTGGCACTATGAAAAATACTTGGGCTATTCACCAGTTATTTACAACAGTTAACTTCGGAACAAAAAATAGAGTTATAAATTGGTTTACTGGCGGATTAAATCACCAAGTGGAACATCATATTTTTCCAAATATCAGCCACGTTCATTACACAAAAATTTCAAAAATTGTGAAACAAACAGCCAAGGAGTTCGATTTACCATATAATGAGTATAAAACTACCAGAAAAGCAATAATTTCGCACTTCAAACATTTAAAGGAATTAGGCAAGCAGCCTTCCTTGCAATACTAGAAATTCTACATACTAATGAGCAATCAACTTTCGGATAGGATAAATAGTGTAACTCCCTCCGCAACCCTTGAAATGGCCGCAAAGGCAAGAGAATTAAGAGCTTCAGGAAAAGATATTATTGGATTAAGTTTGGGTGAGCCTGACTTTAATACACCAGACTACATTAAAGATGCTGCTATACAAGCAGTAAATGATGGTTATAATTCTTATACTCCTGTTGATGGTTATGTAGAATTAAAGCAAGCTATTATAACCAAGTTTAAGAGAGATAATTCACTTGACTACGAACCTTCACAGCTGGTAGTTTCTACAGGTGCAAAACAAGCCTTATATAATGTTGCACAGGTTTGTTTAAATAAAGGTGATCAAGTAATCTTACCTTGCCCTTATTGGGTAAGTTATAGTGATATAGTTAAACTTGCTGATGGTGTTCCCGTTGAAGTCCCAACTTCTATTGACACCGACTTTAAAATGACACCTCAGCAATTAGAGAATGCTATAACCCCAAAGACTAAAATGCTTTGGTATAGCTCACCATGCAATCCTAGTGGCTCTATTTATAGTAAAGAAGAACTTAGGGCGCTTGCCGACGTGTTGCAAAAACACCCTCAAATAATTGTTGTTAGTGATGAAATTTATGAGCATATCAACTATGGTGTTACTGCCCACGCATCTATAGCTCAGTTTGAAGATATGTATAACCGCACAGTAACCGTTAATGGCGTAGCTAAAGCTTTTGCTATGACGGGTTGGAGAATTGGTTATATAGGTGCTCCATCTTACATAGCAAGAGCATGTAATAAGCTACAAGGTCAAGTAACTAGTGGCGCTAATTGTATAGCTCAAAGAGCAGTTATAACTGCCTTAGTTGAATCACCTAGCCGTGTTCAATATATGGTAGACGAATTTAAGGTAAGAAGGAAATTAATTTTAGAACTACTTAATGGAATTGACGGATTCCAATGCAATGAACCTGAAGGTGCCTTTTACGTATTCCCTGATATATCAGCTTTTTTCGGAAAAACTCTGAACGGCACTAAAATTAATAATGCATCAGATTTTGCAATGTACCTTTTAGAAAATGCAAATGTAGCCACAGTAACAGGCGACGCTTTTGGAAATCCAAAATGTATTCGTATTTCTTATGCTGCTTCACAAGATGAGATTAAAGAAGCTGTAGCTAGAATTAAAGCTGTAGTCTAATAATTATATTAATTTTAATCTCATTCATAACTATCAGACTGAGCGCGGTTGAAGTCAAAACGAAGAATTATATATCTTCTTTGTCTAAAAGAAAATTATTCTTGTTATGTTTTCTTCCAAAAGAAAGGGGTTAAAAGTATTAAAACTGTAAAAAGTTCTAACCTACCTAATAGCATTAAGAATCCACACCACCATTTTCCAAAAGCTGGTAGTTCACTAAAATTTACTACTGGGTTTAAGTCTCCTAAAGCTGGACCTACATTACCTAATGATGAAGCGGCACCTCCAACGGCAGATTCAAAATCTAGACCCAAAAATCCCAATACTAGCGCACCAATTATAAAAAGCAGCATATAAAGCACAAAAAAGGCAATGATATTGTAGACAATATGTTCTGTAACGGTTTTATTGTTATAGCGAACAGGAATAACTGCATTAGGGTGTAACGTACGTTTAAACTCTAAAATTCCATTTTTAATAATCAGTAAATGTCGCATTACTTTAATTCCACCAGAGGTAGAACCTGCTGAACCTCCTAAAAACATTAATCCAAAAAAGAAAACGGTTAAAAAAGGTGTCCAATTCGTAAAATCTGCAGTAACAAACCCTGTTGTAGTAACGATTGCGAGCACCTGAAATAATGAATGCCTAAAAGCACTTTCCGTCTTTCCCCATACCTGAGGATGATAATCAGAAATAGGAACATCCGCCTGTAATAAAACAATTAGAAAGGCTACTAAAGTAAATCCTAATATAAAAATAGAATATACTTTAAACTCTTCATCTTTAATTACTCGCTGTATTTTTTTTGTAAATGCAAAGTAGCTTATTACAAAGTTTGTTCCTGCCAAAAACATAAAAACAATAATGATGTATTGTATTATGGGTTGGTTATTCCAAAAAGCCACACTCGTATTCTTTGTTGAAAAACCACCTGTAGACAGAGTTGCTAAAGCATGGTTCATAGCATCGAAAAATGACATGCCTGCAAGTTTTAATAAAATAGTCTCAGCAACTGTATAACCAACATAAATGAACCATAATCTTTTGGCAGTATCTGTAATTCTAGGATGTAGTTTGTCACCGCCAGGGCCTGGAGCTTCCGCAGCAAATAGTTGCATTCCTCCTATACCTAGTAATGGCAGAATAGCAATTGCTAGCACAATTATCCCCATTCCACCAATCCAATGTGTTAGACTTCGCCAAAACAAAATTCCTTCTGGCAAAACCTCAATATCATTTAATACGGAAGCACCGGTAGTAGTATATCCAGAAATAGTCTCAAAAAAAGCATCAGTAACCGATGGTATTGCTCCAGAGAAAATATAAGGAAGTACTCCAGAAAGTGACATTACAATCCAACCAAAGGTGACTATAATATATCCTTCCTTTCGTTTAACTTCTTTTCGATGTCCACGTGTATAAAACATAGCCATCATACCCACCAGCAAGGTCACTATAGCAGCCATAGCTATATCTAAGGTTACTCCATCTTGATAAATACCACTTACCAATGCAGCCAATAACATAAAGCCACCGTTGCAAAGCAATAACAAACCCATTATATGAACAGTAATCCTTAGATTAAGTCCCATTATAGAAATAGTTTTTCAATTTTTGATATTGCCTTAGGAAGGCTACAAACTACTACTTTATCTCCTTGTAAAATTTTAAAATCTCCCAAAGCGATTATCCCCTTTCCATCTCTAATAACACCTCCTATTATGGCATCCCTAGGAAAATCTAGCTCTTTAATAATTTCGCCATTCACTAATGACGTTGGCTTTACTTCAAACTCTAAAATTTCAGCATTCAAATTGATTAATCGAGTTAAGGCCAACACCTCTCCCCTTCTTATGTATCTAAATATATTGTTTGCTGCTAATAGCTTTTTATTAATTAACGTATCTATTCCTATAGACTGGGAGAGTTGAAAGTAGTCCATGTTCTCTACTAAAGCAATTGTTTTCTTAATCCCCTTAGATTTTGCGACTAGGCAAGACATAATGTTGGTTTCTGAGTTTCCTGTTACAGCAATAAAAGCATCCATTGATTCTATGCTCTCTTCATCCAACAATTCCACATTTCTACCATCACCGTTAATGACTAAAGCATTGGGCAAGGTATCGACAATATCAAATGCTTTGTCTTTATTCTTTTCAAATAATTTTACATTAAACTTATTATTACAGAGATAATTTGCTGTTTTACAACCTACTTTACTACCACCAAGAATCATAACATTCTTGATTTCTTTTTTCTTCAACCCAATTAGCTTATGCAACTCGTCAACACCTTCAGCAGAAGTAATAAAATATAATTGATCGCCCTCCTTAAAAACAGTATCTCCTCTCGGTATAACTGTAAATTGTGTTCCCATTCGCTGCAAAGCAATAGGCATAAAATGTAGTTCTGGGAAAATGTTTGCCGCTTCTTTTACCATTTTACCTACAAAAGGTGCGTTTTTAGGTAAAAACACGCCTACCATGGTTAAGAGACCCTCTTCAAATTCGTAGGTATCATTAAATGCAGACTGATTGAGTAACAACTGTATTTCAGTAGCAGCTAGCTCTTCAGGAGATATCAATTCATCTATGCCTAGCTCTTCAAATTTGATAAGCTCTTTATTATCAACAAACTCCGTATTAGAAATTCTGGCAATAGTCTTTTTACTACCTAGTTGTTTGGCAAGAAGGCACAGCGTAAGATTCGTTGTTTCAGAAGCAGTTACTCCTATTACTAAATCTGAATTTTCAACATTGGCATCCTGCAACACAGAAACTGATGTCGCATCTCCTTTTAAAACTCTAATATCTAGGTGGTTATCCGCATAAGAAAGACTTTCCTTATCAGTGTCAATCAATGTGATATTTTGAGACTCATAAGATAAAAGCTTGGCCAAATGAAATCCTACTTCGCCAGCACCTGCTATGATTATTTTCATTAATGCAAAAAGATTTTTTTAACTATAAACAATTTCAATAAATTGAGCAGTTATGAGGAAAGGGATAGTTAGTTGATAATGAAAACTTTCACCCATAAAGCGGGATAGATTCTTTATTTACTACAAAATTACACATTTTATTTTGCATCTAATGTATCTATAACACTCTAGACTCATGTTGTATCTTTGCAGCTTAATTTTTACGATGGCAAAAAAAGTAATTCCTTATAAAGATTCTGATTTAAACAAAAAGGCTCAAGTCACAAAAATGTTTGATGCCATTTCAAAAAATTATGATGGATTAAATAGGATTATTTCTTTAGGCATAGACACTAAATGGCGCAGAAGGGTTGTGAAAATTGTAGGCAACTCTAACCCAAATACCATCCTTGATATTGCCACGGGTACAGGTGATTTAGCTATTGCAATGATAAAAACGGGTGCAAAAAAAATAGTAGGCTTAGACATTTCAACAGGAATGTTGGAAGTAGGAAAAGAAAAAGTAAATGAAAGAAAATTAGACAACACCATTGAAATGGTTGTTGGAGACAGCGAAAACTTAACTTTTAAAGACAATTCTTTTGACGCTATTACTGTTGCGTTTGGAGTTCGGAATTTTGAAAATTTAGAAAAAGGCTTACAAGAAATTTATAGAGTACTTGCACCTAATGGCACTTTGGCAATACTAGAAACTTCAGTACCCACAAAAACACCATTTAAGCAGGGATACAGAATCTATACTAAATATATTTTACCAACAATAGGAAAATTATTTTCAAAAGATAAAGTGGCGTACAATTATCTTTCGGAATCTGCGGCAATCTTTCCACATGGTAAAGCTTTCAACAATATTTTGACCAAAATTGGGTTTATAGGTATAGAGAATAAACCTCAAACATTTGGGGTTGCAACTATCTATGTAGCGTCAAAATAAATAAATGAAAAACTTACTTGTATTGTTAGTCATACTAATGGCTTCAAACAATCTTCACGCCCAGTTTAGAAAAGATCCCATAATCAATATTCAAAATGAGGATAAAGATTTTTTAAATTGGGGGTACTATTTAGGTGTAAATCAATATGACTTTCAATTTGAATATGAAAATGATATCAGTCAAGATATACTTGTAGATAAAAGTTATGGCTTTAATGTTGGCCTAATTGGTGAAATGCGAATAAATGACTTTGCAGATTTAAGATTTGAACCTGGCCTATTGTATTCTCAGCGTATTTTGGGTTTTCCAGGATTTACTGCAGAAAATGAAGCAATTAGAGAAGTAAGGTCTACATACATTCGTTTTCCTCTTTTATTAAAAATTAGCACTAAACGCTTTAATAATTTTAAGCCTTTTATTATTGGTGGTGGTTATGCAGCAATTAATTTAGGTGCTAATGAAGATAGCTTAGATGATAACAGCAGTGGTACATTTAGGATGAAAAAGAATGTTTATGGGTATGAACTAGGCTTTGGTATTGATTTTTATACTGAATTTTTCAAGTTTACTCCATCTATTAGAGGAGTATTTGCCCTAACCAACGAATTAGTACCTGATGATGACCCAAACAGCCCTTGGACAGGAAATCTAAATGCTGTTCGTACAAGAGGTATTTTTATCAACTTTACTTTTGAATAGGTTAGGC
>CAYTRI010000042.1:0-7044 GCA_964440105.1 uncultured Flavobacteriaceae bacterium | reverse complement strand
TTAGGCGTTAGGCGTTAGGCGTTAGGCGTTAGGCGTTAGGCAAAAAAAAACAATTACTATTTGAATTTGATTCTTGAATTTGAACTTATTTTTTTACTCTTTTCCTCTTATCTCACTTAACACTATTGCAGTTGCTGTAGCTACATTTAAACTCTCTGCAGATTTACTTCCAAATTGAGGAATAGTTATTCTTTGTTGTATCAATCTTTCAATTCTAGATGAAATTCCATTAGCTTCATTGCCTAAGACTACTATCCCAGCTTCTAGATACTTTTCTTTATAAATAGAGTCACCTTCCATAAAAGTGCCATATATGGGCAACTTAGTTTGAGATAAGAAAGGTTCTAAATCTTTATAAACAATATTTACCCTTGCTATAGAACCCATTGTAGCCTGAAGCACTTTTGGGTTAAAACAATCAACCGTTTCTTTAGAGCAAACTAGATTTTTTATTCCAAACCAATCACATAGTCTAATAATAGTACCTAGATTGCCTGGGTCTCTAATATCATCAAGTGCTATTACCCAATCCTGTATCTCTATTTGTTTAGGTTTAGGAGTTTCAAAAACTGCCAAAACACCGCTAGGGTTATGTAAAGCACTTATCTTTTTAAGTTCTTTCTCATTTATTTGCTGAGCATCTAGGTTTAAAAAATCTCCAGCAAACTTATTAGTAGTTAAAACTTGGACTAGTTTTAAATTTGAGTTTAAAAGCTCTTTTACCGCTTTTAAGCCTTCTACAAAAAAAAGCTCATGTTCATTTCGGTACTTTTTTTGATGTAAGCTTTTAATCAGTTTCAGTTGGTTTTTGTTAACCATGTTAAATCATGTAATTTTGACCTCAATGAAGGTAATAAACGTTCTTGGTAAATGCAGCGCAAAAATAGGGGTATTCTTGCTTCTACTTATCTTATCTTCATGTAATGCCATTAAAAAAGTAAGTGATGAGGAATTTTTACTTACTAAGAATACGATTTACGCAGATAGTTTAAAAGTGAGTAATGATGAGATTAAAAAGTTAATCTCTCAAAAACCGAACACAAACGTTTTAGGTTATCCTTTACGTTTAAACCTTTATAATCTTGCTAAAGAAAACCCAGATTCTTCATATCAAAACTGGTTATACAGAAAAGAAAAACGAGAACAACGGTTAAACTCACTTTTATCAAAAAAACAAGTTAACCGATTAGGAGAATCTTTTTTTGTAAAAGGTTACAGCAATTTTCTTAAACGTGTTGGCGAACCTCCCGCTATTATAGATACTTCTAAAACAAGAAAGTCTATGGAGCGCTTACAAGCATATTATGGTACTAAAGGGTATTTTAAAAATACTTCATCTTACACCATTCTACCAACAAAACGAAGAAAAAGAGCCGAAATTCAGTATGATATCAACTTGGGCAAACCATATTTTGTAGATTCTTTATCTACAAATATTTTAGCCTCAGATCTAGATTCGCTATATAGAGTAGCAACCAAAAATTCTTTTGTAAAAGAAAAAGAACAATTTGACCTAAGTAATTTTAATAAAGAGCGACAACGATTAACTTCAATTTTTAGAAACTCTGGAGTCTATAATTTTCAAGAAAGTTCTATCAGCTATGATATTTTAAGGGATACTACCCAATTGGGCAATGATAGAAATATGGATGTTCAAATGAATATTAAAAATTTTGTAGCATCAAATGATAATACAACTTCGCAAGAATACAAAGTCCATCGCTTTGAAAAAATAAATATCTACGCCGATTATCTTTTTAACCAGAATAAAGACTCGTTAAAATCGATTAATCATGAAGGGTATACTATTTATTACAAAGACAAGTTACGCTACAAACCTAACGCTTTGACTGACGCTATCTTTTTTGAAAAAGATAGTATCTATAGAGATATAGACAGAATACGTACTCAAAGACAAATAACCAACTTAAATACATTTAAATATCCAAATATTGACTTTCAACAAGACACTATTCAATCGCAATTAATCACCAATATTTATTTAGCTGCAAGATCTAAATATTCTTTAAGCCTAGATTTTGATATTTCTAGATCAGATATTCAAGTTGTGGGAACAGCAATAGGTGCATCTGTATTTACAAGAAATGTATTTGGAGGTGCCGAAACATTAAGTTTTGCAGTAAGAGGGTCCATTGGTATTTTAGGAGATCAATCCTTATCAGATGAAACATTTACTTCAGAAATTGGTGGAGATATTAATCTAACTTTTCCGAGAATATGGTTTCCATTAAATACCGAGAAAGTGATACCATACTATATGGTGCCGCAAACCAGATTATCTATAGGTACTAATTTTCAACAAAATGTTGGATTGGACAGGCAGGTACTAAATACCTCTTTAGCATATAATTGGTCGCCAAATAATTTTGCGAAAAATTCTTTAGAATTAATAAATATTGAGTTTGTTAGAAACACCAACGCAGAAAACTTTTTTAATGTTTACAATAACACCTTTACTACTTTAGATGAGATTGCAGATGACTATGAAAATATTGCTGGCTTTGAAGGTTTTTTTGAAGCTAACCCTGATAACCCTAATAATCAAATATTAACAATCCCAAGTGGAGCAAATGACTTTATTGATAGGATAGTTAATGATGGTACTGCTTTAACCCCAGAGGATGAAAATAATGTAAGTAGCATTAAAGAGCGAAGAGATAGGTTAACTGAAAACAATCTTATTTTTTCATCAAACTTTACATTCCAAAAAAATAATAGAAATGGTACCAATGATAATAGTTTTTACCAATACCGCTTAAAATTAGAAAGTGCAGGAAACCTTTTAGATGTTTTCGCAAACTTTATCCCTTTTAATACTAATGATGATGGGCAAGAACTTGTCTATGGGATACCATATTCCCAATATGTGAAAACAGATTTTGAATATATAAAACATTGGGATTTAAATAGAGAGAATGTCTTAGCATTTAGAAGCCTATTCGGTTTAGCTGTTCCCTATGGAAATTCTAATAGTATTCCCTTTGTAAGAAGTTACTTTGGAGGTGGCGCAAATGATAATCGTGCATGGCAGGTATATTCTTTAGGCCCTGGACGAACAGAAAATGTTAACGACTTTAATGAAGCAAATTTTAAATTAGGCTTTAATTTAGAATATCGTTTCCCTATAGTTGGTGATATAAAAGGTGCTTTATTTGCTGATGCTGGTAATATTTGGAATGTTTTTGACAATGTAGATGATAAAGAATCTACTTTTAATGGCTTTAGTTCCCTGGCAGATATCGCACTAGGTACAGGTATTGGACTTCGTTATGATTTAAGTTACTTTGTTTTTAGATTTGATTTAGGTTTTAAAACACATAATCCTGCTCGTGTAGGTTCAGATAGATGGTTTAATGAATTTAATCTTAATGACTCTGTCTTAAACATCGGAATTAATTATCCTTTCTAAGCCTAAATATTTTATTACTTTTGTTTCTTATTTTTTAACCTCTAACTAACGATATATGTCCCACAATATTAAGCCAGGTGTCGCAACCGGTAAGGAAGTACAAGCTATTTTTAACCATGCAAAAGCCAATAATTATGCTTTACCAGCTGTTAATGTAATTGGCTCAGATACTATTAATGGTGTTTTAGAAACTGCAAGAGATTTAAATGCGCCAGTAATTATTCAGTTTTCTAATGGTGGTGCACAATTTAATGCAGGTAAAGGCTTAAATAATGATGGCCAAACAGCAGCTATTGCTGGTGCTGTTGCCGGTGCAAAACATGTTCACACACTAGCAGAAGCTTACGGTGTTCCAGTAATTTTACATACAGATCACTGTGCTAAAAAACTATTGCCTTGGATAGATGGTTTGTTAGATGCTAGTGAAAAGCATTTTGCCGAAACTGGCAAATCATTGTTCAGCTCTCACATGATTGATCTTTCTGAAGAACCAATTGAAGAAAATATAGAAATCTGTAAGCAATATCTTGAGCGAATGTCCAAAATGGGTATGACTTTAGAGATTGAATTAGGAATCACTGGTGGTGAAGAAGATGGTGTTGATAATACTGATGTTGATGATTCTAAATTATACACCCAACCAGAAGAGGTAGCTTATGCTTACGAAGAATTAAGTAAAGTAAGCCCGCAATTTACAATTGCTGCTGCTTTTGGTAACGTTCACGGGGTTTACAAACCTGGAAATGTAAAGCTTACTCCAAAAATTTTAAAGAATTCTCAAGAGCATATTTCAGAAAAATATGGCGTTGAGCATAATCATATAGATTTTGTATTCCACGGTGGATCTGGTTCTACTGTTGAAGAAATTCGCGAAGGAATTAGTTATGGCGTTATAAAAATGAATATCGATACAGATTTACAATATGCCTTCATGAGTGGTATTAGAGATTATATGGGTGCTAAATCTGAGTATCTAAAATCTCAAATTGGAAATCCTGATGGAGATGATTCTCCAAATAAAAAATACTATGACCCAAGAGTTTGGTTGCGTGAAGGCGAAAAGACATTTGTTACGCGATTAAAAAAGGCATTTGAAGATTTAAATAACGTTAATACCCTTTAATTAAAACTCACTTTTATGACGGCTTGGTTTAAAAGAAAAGAAAAGGGAATACAAACTGCAACTGAAGAAAAGAAAGACACCCCAAAAGGCCTCTGGTACAAGTCTCCAACGGGTAAAATTGTTGAGTCTGAAGATCTAGCAAAAAATTTCTATGTAAGCCCAGAAGATGATTATCACGTCCGTATTGGGAGTAGAGAATATTTTGAAATTCTTTTTGATGATAATAAATTTAAAGAGCTCGATGAGAAGTTAAGCTCTAAAGATCCCTTAAAGTTTGAGGACACCAAAAAGTATTCTGACCGTTTAAAAGCTGCTAAAGCTAAAACTGGCCTAAATGATGCTGTTCGTTCTGCAATAGGCAAATCAATGGGAAAAGATTTGGTTGTTTCTTGTATGGATTTTAGTTTTATTGGTGGCTCTATGGGGAGTGTAGTTGGTGAAAAAATTGCTCGCGCAATTGATGTTGCAAAAAAGAAAAAGGTTCCTTTTTTAATGATTTCAAAATCTGGTGGAGCCAGAATGATGGAAGCTGCCTTATCCTTAATGCAATTGGCTAAAACTTCTGCGAAGTTAGCGCAGTTGGCAGAAGCAAAAATTCCATACATTTCTTTATGTACAGATCCTACTACTGGTGGCACAACTGCTTCATATGCTATGTTAGGAGATATTAATATTTCTGAACCTGGTGCATTAATTGGCTTTGCTGGACCTAGAATTGTAAAAGATACTACAGGAAAAGATTTACCTGAAGGTTTTCAAACTTCAGAATTTTTATTGGAAAATGGTTTTTTAGATTTCATCTCGCATCGTAGTGATTTAAAAAAGAAAGTCAATCTTTATATTGATTTAATTCAAAACTTACCTGTTAGAAAAGAAAAAGAGCTTGTTTAAAACAAGCTCTTTTTTATAGTACTCAAAACTGAATTTAGTTTTTCAAAAACCTTCGCAAAAATATTTCTTCGCTTGTACCATCAGGGAATGTTAAAACCCCTATAGCATCGCAATTTCCTTCACCAAAATCTAAGCTTGCGGTATTTTCATTTCTAGTAATATCCAAAACTCCACTTATTATAAACCTGCAAGATAACTCACGTCTTAAAGGAGAAGTCACTTCTTTCTCAAAAGTGTTACCTGCTTTATTAACGAATGTTCTTTTTCCAGTGATTAGAAAAACATTATCTCCCCAAAATCCGCTTCCATAGCCTTCTATCCACTCTCTAGTTCTAGTGCCTGTGAATGATGCTGTCTTACCTTCTGGCCAGATAGCATTGAATGTAGCATTGGCAGTTCCTTGAGGGTTACCATTCTCATTAGACCTTACACGTAATACATCAGCCACACCTTCAACGGAAACAGTATTAAAAGTAAAATTCTTTAAAGTTAACGCCAAGGTATTATGAGCCAGCTCCATATCTTTAGCATAACTTAAAGTGATAATTCCGCTAAGCACATTTCCATTAGGTAATTCACATCCTTCGCCAAAGTCAATAGTTTTCTCTTTGGTAGTATCAGTTATAGCAGTAGTAATTGTAACACATTCTGGGAGATAATCTGAAGTATAATTAAATTTAGAGGTGCTAGCTATTTTATCAGTAGCATAAATATCCTCAGCTATCGTAGTAATCTCTTCGGAAATCATTTCAGATTCATCACTATATTTTAATTCGGTAGCTGTAATTACCTGTTCGGCTATTAGTTCTTCTTTAATAGAGGCTTCCTCTTTACTACAAGAAGTAAAAGTTGTCAACACAATTAATGCTGCAAGATTTACATGTTTGTTAATGGGGTTAAATAGATAAACTCCAAGGCAACTAGTATTAGCTTAAAACTCATCATAACGCTAACAAATCTTTAATGTTTACTGCTATGACAGTTTAAAAAGAAAAAGGTTTAATTTAGTGTAAGATTTTTTGTTTCTAAAAAAGAATTATCTTTGCGCCCTGATTGACAAACAGTCAGATACATAAAAATCATTTAAAATAATATTGGAATGTATTTAACAAAAGAAGCAAAAGCTAAAATCTTTAAGAAACACGGTGGTTCCGAAGGGAACACAGGTTCAACAGAAGGCCAAGTTGCATTATTCACGCACCGTATTGAGCACTTGACAACGCACTTGAAAAAAAATCACAAAGATTACAATACAGAGCGTTCTTTGGTAAAATTGGTAGGTAAAAGACGTAGTCTTTTAGATTATCTTAAAAGAAAAGATGTTGTAAAATATCGAGAGTTAATTAAAGAATTAAAGATTAGAAAATAATACTATAAGGGGAAGCAATTGCTTCCCCTTATTTTTACAAAGTCCTCAACGGAGGCAACACAAAAAGCTACATTTAGTTTTTCATTGGTCAACACAACAACACAACCCGACCGTCCGGATGACGGTAGACCAAATGTTTAACAAGTCCTTCATTATTTAGAAGGCAACACAAAATTTTATGATTCCAAAAACTTTTAAAGAGGTCATTGACCTTGGTGACGGTAGAGAAAT
>CAYTRI010000041.1:0-18737 GCA_964440105.1 uncultured Flavobacteriaceae bacterium | reverse complement strand
ACAGAAAAAGAAGATTGGGAAGGTTGGATATTGTATATGTTAGATATGATAGAAACAACTGCCCAAAAAGGATTGGAACGCTTGGAAGCAATTACAAGTCTAATGGAGCAGCTATCCGAAGAAATTAAGACCCAACTGCCAAAAGCTTATTCAAGAGAATTAGTTGAAATTCTATTTAGATTACCTTATACCAAAAGGAAACATTTAATAGATGAAAAATTGGGTACTCCTAAAACAGTTGGTAATTATTTAAGAGATTTGGAGCATGCTGGTTTTCTAAAATCGGTCAAGGTTGGAAAAGAGAAATTATATCTCAATTTTAGATTGATGGAAATATTGGAAAAGTAGCTAAGTAAAATCTATATTTGTACTATCAATATTGTTTGATATTGAATACAAGTAAATAAGTTCATTTAATATATGTTTTCAAATAGGTGCGTTATTCGGTGTGTCGTTTGAAAATTTTGATTTTAACTTTTTGATAATCAAATGATTACGTATTGGGTTCGAGCCCCAGTCAGGTCACTTTAAAGCTAAAAAGTCTATTATTTTCATAATAGACTTTTTTATTTCTGTGTATTGTTTACTTCTTTTCTTAAACCCATCATTCATTTTCATTAGTTAAGCACTTATCTCATTTACCGTACCTCCCTGTAAACAGTGAATACTTGCACTATAAAATATCTTATTTTTACCTCTTTGGAACTTTGTTGCTGATTATGATTCGTATAAATAAGGGAATAGTTTTAGTAATTCTATTTTTAATATTCTTTCAATTTAAACTTCTTGGACAAGAAAGTATTCAATTTCAAGCATACGGACATACCCCAGAATTTGTAGATGCCTCACTTTATAAGGCCCTTTATAATACTTCTGAAATAAACGAAAAGCTTGAGCTTCTGTATAATATTGGAAATGAATATAAAAAAATTGGAGATGCAGATTCTATAATACACTATGCAAATTTGATAAAAAGTTTAACAATAGTTAAAAATTCAGCAATATCAAATACTCGTTTACATCAATCTAGAGCTCAACTTCTTTTAGGGAACGGAAAGTATTTAAATGGGTTATTTGATGAAGCTTTAAAAGCTTATGTTGAAGGTATAGATGTCTCAAAATCTTTAACTAATTCAACGGAAAATAATTTAATTAAACTAGGTCTTGGGGAGGTCTACTTTCAACAAAAAGAGTATAAAAAAGCCGCTACACTATTTTCTCAACTTTTAAAAATAAAGGGCGAAACAAATATTCTTGCTAAAACCAATTTTTACTTGGGGTTTATTGCCTTTAAAAAAAATGACTTCGCCTTAGCGAAAGAGTATTATACAACGGCAAAAAATAAGCTCCCAAAAGGAAAATCCTCTAAACTAGAACTATGGATACAACTCAATTTGGGCAGGTTAGCAGCAATAGAGAATAAAAATGATAAAGCATTTAGTATTTACGAATCTATAATGAACAATGCTCTAAATAAAAACTATTTAGACATTTATACAGAGGCTGTTCTAGAGTATGGGGAAGTATGTGTAAAATTAGAACAATATCAAATGGCAGAAATAGCTCTTTCAACGGCTTACACAAATGCTATACAATGGAACCGTCTTGAACTTCAAAAAAAAATAATTAATAGCCTACGATTACTATACCAAGCTAAAGGTGATTATGAAAATGCATATAACTTAATGACTCAGTATAATGCTGTTTCTAATCAGATTACCAGACAGCAAAATAGTAAAGCAATAAAAGAGATTGAAATTAAGTATCAAACACTTCAAAAGGAAAATCAAATTTATGAGTTGAAGGAAGAGCAGCAAGCCAAACAGATTGAAATTGAAAGACAGAAAACAACTAAAAAGGCTTTCTTATATGGCTTTTTAGCACTTTTAATTCCCATTATCGCTCTTTTGCTTGTTTATTATCAAAAACTACAGACTCAAAGTCAATTGAATAGGCAACAAGAAGAGTTAAATTCTCAAAGAATAGCAGCATTGTTAAACACGCAAGAACTAGAAATTGCTCGCACCTCCTTAGATGCACAGCAAGAAGAACGCCACAGGATTGCTAAACAATTACATGATAGTATTGGAGGTAATTTAGCTGGAATAAAACTTCAATTAGCTAATATAGAAGGTAATACAAAATTTCAAAAAAATGTCATCAATCAAGTTAATGACACCTACGAATTAGTTAGAGATATTTCTCATGATTTAGTTCCTAAAAAGTTTAATCAAAATGCATTTACATTCTTAATTGAAAACTACATTGAACAATTACAAGAAAATTCTAAACTTGAAATTGCGTTCTCTGCTCATCCTAAAGCAGAAATAAATAATTTGTCTGAAAAATTAAAAGTAGAATTGTATCAAATAACTCAAGAACTTTTTACCAACACAATAAAACATGCAAATGCCAATAATATAGAAATACACTTAAATCTACATGAGACAACGTTTCAATTAATTTTTGAGGATGACGGTAACGGATTTGAAATCGAGAATTTAAGAAAGGGTATTGGTTTAAAAAATATTGAAAACAGGCTACATAAATTACATGGAGAACTAATTCTTGATAGTGCTCCTAAAAGAGGAACTGTAATAACAATAGAAATTCCATTAAAAGACTAAGAAGTGAAAAAATATAGACTAATTATTGCAGATGATCATAAAATGTTTTTAGACGGTCTTTTAAGCATACTAAGCTCAAAAAAACAGTATGAAATAGTTCTTACTGCAAATAGTGGTAAAAATGTAGCAAAATATTTAGACATTAATAATGAGCAAGAATTTATTGATTTAGTTATTACTGATGTAAATATGCCAGACTTAAATGGAGTTGAACTTAATAAGCATATTAAAAACAAGCATCCTAAAACAAAAACTTTAGTAGTTAGTATGTTACATGATTCTATGACTGTACAAACACTAACAAAGGACAATGTTGATGGCTATGTGCCTAAAAATGCAGAAAAAGAAGAGCTATTAGAGGCTATTGAGAGCATATTAAAAGGTGAGAAATACTTCTCGCAGAGTATTAAAGAGGTCTATTTAAAAGGCATGTTCTCTAACGAAAAATCGCTTATCGATTCTTTATCTAAAAGAGAAAAAGAAGTCCTTAAATTAATTGCTGAAGAACATACTACTCAAGAAATAGCGGACACACTTTTTTTAAGTAAGCATACCATAGAAAGCTATCGTAAGAACCTAATTTCAAAACTCGAGGTAAGAAACCTAGCAGGACTAACTAAGTATGCAATTAAGCTAGGCTTGCTTAACGAATAGTTCTCCTAAGCACAAATCATTTAATATACCCCCTGTATACAGGGGTAGTATTTCTACTATAAATAGGGCTGTTTTAACTTGTTTATCTGCGCAAATTTGTCCTATAAACAATTAAAACCTTTAGTATTATGATTTATGGAATCTTCTTGGTATTGTTAAGTATAGTAGCAGTACCATCACTAATCTTATCAAAAAAACCCAACGCCAAAGAATTATTAGAAAAAATTGAACCTTATCAAGGTTGGATAGGTTTACTATTTTGTCTAGGTGGTATTTGGGGAATTATCTCAGCCATTTTAAGCATTAGTTGGTTAACTACTGCTCCTATATGGTGGATTACCTTATTAGCCGGCAGCATAGTCCAAGCTACTTTAGGTTTTATGCTCGGTTTTGGCTTAATGAACAAACTCTTTCTTGGGAAAAATGAAAAGGCTAAAGAAAAAGCTGCTGAAATTAGAAGCAAGATTGCACCAAAACAAGGCAAACTTGGTATACTAGGTATTATAGTTGGTATCTGGATGATTGTTGCTTCATTCTTATTCACAATCGCATAATTTTTTAAAAGAAAAAAGATGAAAAAAATAAGTTTAGTTATTGTGCTATTATGCTCATTCTGGGCAACCGCACAGCAAAAAGAAATGCAAAAAAATACGGTATCAGTATCTGGTAGAGCACTGGTTGAAAGAACCATTACATCTTACAAGGCTAAAATATCGTTAAATATGGAACAATTATATTATTCAGACCCAACCTGCAAGTCTTTAGAAGAACTAAAAGAAAAATATTTTAAAGAGCTAAAAATACAAGGTATTAATCCTACTGAACTTGAAGAAAAGAAGATGGAGTTCTTAGCTTATGGTTACCAAAGAGAGGGAACTGTATTAGAGTTAGTAACTTCTAACAAAGAGACGATTACAAAATTAGCAAAAGTGAAAATGACAGGTGTTACTGTTCAGTATCAGTTTAAATCCATAATAGAACCAGACCAAAGAACTACTGTATTAGAGGAAGCACTTGCTAATGCAAAGGAAAATGCACAACGTGTATGCAAAGTAGCTAATGTGAAATTAGGTGATATTGTATCAATTACAGACAGCTCCATACAACATTCAACATGGAATAGTTACCACAATGGTTATGAAGAATATGCAACTATTTATGTAACATATGCAGTGAATTAAATTAAAAATTGATTAGTTGGTTAGGTAACCGGTCTATAGGCAATAATAGCTTTAGGCCGGTTTTTATATTGATTAATTAAAAGATAAACCCTCATAAGCTGATTAATCTATTTTAGTTATTTTTGCTGCCCATTTTACTTTTAGCCCACGTGGTGGAATTGGTAGACACGCTACCTTGAGGGGGTAGTGTTCGTAAGGACGTGCTGGTTCGACTCCAGTCGTGGGCACCAAAACCCTTTACTAAACTAAAGGGTTTTTCTTTTCTCTAGAGTAATAAGCTCTAATCTAATCTCCCATTTTACTTAATATTTCTATTAACCATTAAATTTTAACGACACTTTTTGATCTTCGCGTTGTATTAATTGTAAATTTGTTTAACGATTATGCAAAAATAATGAACAACGTTAAGAAACATTTCAGTATTCGTGATTTAGAAAATCTTTCTGGTATTAAAGCGCATACCATTCGTATTTGGGAAAAACGTTACAACTTATTAAACCCAGAACGTACAACCACAAACATTAGAACGTACAGTTTAAAGAGCCTACAAAAACTCTTAAACGTTACGCTTCTTTACAACAATGGTTATAAAATATCCAAAATTGCTAAAATTGCTGAAAGTGAAATACCCGTTATTGTTCGAGAAATAGTTGCAAAGAATAGCGAAAAGAGTCATGCAATCAATGCATTTAAATTGGCAATGATAAATTTTGACCAAAACTTATTTTTTAGCACATACAATAGCCTTTTAAATGACCGTTCATTCAGAGAAATTTTTAATGAGGTTTTTATTCCATTGTTAAATGAATTAGGACTCCTTTGGCAGACAGATACTATAAGTCCTTCACACGAACATTTTATTACCCATTTAATAAAGCAAAAAATATTTATTCATACAGAGAAACTTCAAATTATAGAACCTACCAAAAAAGATAAGGTTTTTGCGTTGTTTTTACCCGAAAATGAAATTCACGAATTAGGTTTGCTTTATTTGAATTATGAAATTGTTTTAAGAGGATACAAGTCAATCTACCTAGGCCAAAGCATGCCTATAGACAGCCTAGCAGATTTGTTAAAATATTATGACAATTTACATTTCATCTCTTATTTTACAGTGTCCCCTAACAAGGATAGTATCGAAAAATATATTTCAGAATTTGCTAACAACCTACGCCATACAGGAAGTTCTAAATTATGGATTCTTGGACATCAAATTCAGCATTTGTCACAAGCCAACTTACCTGAGTATATAAAAACATTTAGCTCTATTGAGCGGTTGACAAATTCAATATAAGTACAGAGCTTCCCCAAATACATGAAAAATATAGCAATAATAGGTTCTGGTTTCTCATCCTTATCTGCGGCTTGTCACTTAGCTAAAGAAGGGTTTAATGTTTCAGTTTTTGAAAAAAACGATACCGTTGGTGGTAGAGCAAGACAATTAATAAAAGATGGGTTTACATTTGATATGGGCCCGAGTTGGTATTGGATGCCAGATATTTTTGAAAAATTTTTTAATGCCTTTGAAAAGAAGCCTTCGGACTACTATAAACTTGAAAAACTAGACCCAGCATATAAAATTTTCTTTGCGGATGACACTATAACAATAGGTGATTGTATGGATAAAATTTGTGAAGAATTTGAGCGTATCGAACCAGGGAGTGCAATCCACCTTAAAAACTTCATAACCAAAGCGCAAACTAATTATGATATTGCAATTAATAAGATTGTTTTAAAGCCTGGTTTATCCCCTTTAGAACTTGTAACTAAAGAAACAGTATTACGCGTAGATCAGTTTTTTAAATCTATTAGTCAAGAGGTTAGAAAGCGATTCAAAAACCCTAAGTTAATTTCCACTCTAGAATTTCCAGTACTATTTCTAGGAGCTAAGCCCAATAAAACACCTTCTTTTTATAGTTTTATGAACTATGCAGATTTTGGATTAGGCACATGGCATCCAAAAGGAGGAATGTATGAAGTTATAAAGGCAATGAGCAGTTTAGCTGTAGAGCTTGGGGTAACAATGCATACCAATTCTCCTGTAGAAAAAATACTTGTTAAAAATGGTAAAGCAGTAGGAATAGAAGCAAACGGCACTATATTTAATTGTGATAAAGTAATTAGCGGTGCCGACTACCACCATTCAGAAACTTTATTGGATAAGGAGTTTAGACAATATTCAGAATCCTATTGGGATAAAAAAACTTATGCGCCATCTTCACTTTTGTTTTATGTAGGTTTTGACAAAAAACTCAGTAACATAAATCACCATAATTTGTTTTTTGACACCGATTTTGAGAAACATGCAGAAGAAATTTATGATAATCCTCAATGGCCTAGTATGCCATTATTCTATGCTAATTTTCCATCGGCAACTGATAAAAGTATGGCTCCAACTAATTGTGAGACAGGATTTTTCCTTATTCCCATTGCTCCAGACTTAGAAGATACTCCAACTTTAAGAAATCAATATTTTGATATCATCATAGACAGGTTCGAAAAACGCACTCAACAAAAAGTAAAAAATAGCATTATATTTAAAGAAAGCTTTTGTGTGAATGACTTTATTGAAGAGTACAATTCTTATAAAGGAAACGCATATGGCATGGCTAATACACTAACACAAACGGCTTTCTTAAGACCAAATTTAAAGAGTAAAAAGGTAAAGAATTTGTTCTTTACTGGTCAACTTACAGTACCAGGTCCTGGAGTGCCACCTGCACTGATTTCTGGTAAATTAGTTGCGGATTTGATTATAAAAAAACATTAGAGAAATTGAAGACCACTTTTGATAACGTATCATATAATTGTAGTAAGTTAGTAACCGAATCTTACAGCACTTCGTTTACTTTGGCAACAAAAATGCTAGCAACTTTAATTAGAAGTGATATTTACAATATATATGGCTTTGTTCGTTTTGCAGATGAAATTGTAGACACTTTTCATGATTATAATAAAGAGTCACTTTTTAACGATTTTGAAGAAGAACTTGAAAAAGCACTTACTAACAAGATAAGTTTAAATCCAATTCTTAACTCATTTCAACATACATATCATAAATACGATATTCCTAAACATCTAGTGGATTCGTTTATGAAGAGTATGCGAATGGATTTAAATAAAAAAGAATACAAAACCACCGCGGAATACAAAGAATATATTTATGGTTCTGCAGATGTTGTGGGTTTAATGTGCCTTTGTGTGTTTTTAAATGGAGATGAAAAAAAATATGAAACCCTCAAAGAATCAGCCATGGCACTTGGTTCGGCTTTCCAAAAAGTAAATTTTCTCCGTGATTTAAAAGATGATTACGAACTTTTAGAACGTTCGTATTTTCCGAACACCAATTTGTTAGAGTTAGATGAAATTTCAAAAAAACGAATTGTAGACGAAATAAAAGCTGATTTTCAACTTGGGTATTCAGGTATAGTAAAATTACCTTCTGAAGCTAAGTTTGGTGTTTATACTGCTTATAAATATTATAACAAATTATTACAAAAATTACAAAACACTCCGCCTCTAGAAATCAAGAATACTAGAATAAGAGTCCCTAATTATCAAAAGTTTGGTCTTTTAGCAAAATCTTATGTTAACTATAAATTACAATTGGTCTAAATGAATATTTTAATTGGAATTGTTATTTTCTTAGGTACTTTTTCTGTAATGGAATTTATGGCTTGGTTTACTCATAAATATGTTATGCATGGTTTTTTGTGGAGCTTGCATCAAGACCACCATAAAAAAGACCACGACTCTTGGTTTGAAAGAAATGATGCCTTTTTTATTTTCTATGCTATAGTAAGCATGGTTTGTTTTTATCTAGGCGCAGAAAC
This sequence comes from uncultured Flavobacteriaceae bacterium, assembly GCA_964440105.1. GTDB lineage: Bacteria > Bacteroidota > Bacteroidia > Flavobacteriales > Flavobacteriaceae > Croceitalea. The sequence goes on along the minus strand of CAYTRI010000041.1, from coordinate 10,442 downwards.
AAGTTTTTGGTATGGATGGCCATTAGGTTTGGGTATTTTAGCTTACGGTATTGCATATTTTATGGTACATGATATTTTTATTCATCAGCGCTTTAAAATGTTTAGAAATGCCAATAATTGGTACGCCAAAGGTGTTAGGCGTGCCCACAAAATGCATCATAAACATTTGGGTAAAAAAGATGGTGAATGTTTTGGAATGCTATTAGTTCCTTTCAAATATTTTAAGAAATAGCTAAGGTGCTATTAGTAAAGAATCAAGCAAGATTCTTACCTCATTTGTATCCCAATCGGCAATACCTTCTTTATCGACTACTATAAATCCTTTTTTGTCAATAATATATGTGTGTGGTGGGTTTTCTGGAGCTTCAACAGAAGATTTATCGCCAATAATTAAATAAGTAACTGGAAAATTAAACTTAAGCTTTTCCATAAACTCTTCAACGGGAGGCCTGTTTTCATTAGTAATAATATAGAAGTCAACTTTGTCTTTATAATCATCATATAAAGCTTGAATACTTTTTAATTCCGCTTCAGAAGGTAACCTCCATGATGCCCAAAAGTTAATAAAAACAACTTTACCCTTAGATTTTTCAAAATTGAAAAAATTCCATTCAGCGTCTTTTAATCGCCAAGAATAATCAGTGATTTTTTCTCTACTTGCTTCCTCAACAATTGGAGGAGAAAATGAAAAAATCTGATTTAAAAATATCTTCCCATAATGACCTAAGGGAGTAACAAAAAAAGAAAGTATAAATAAAATAATAACAATATTAAGTACTGTCTTTTTTTTAGTCTTCATTAATAGGTATTTGCTTAAAAATAAAAAACTCCTGAAAGATCAGGAGTTTTAGTAAATAATAGTTGTTATGCGTTTTCTTTCTTAATCACGTTTAGTGCGGAACCTTCATTAAACCAATTTATCTGAGCATGGTTATAGGTATGGTTTGTAATGATTGTATCCTTACTACCATCACTATGCACAACTTCTAATGTAAGTGGCTTATCGGGAGCAAATTCAGTAATATCAATAAAGTTGAACGTATCGTCTTCTTGTATTAAATCGTAATCACTTTCATTTGCAAAAGTCAAACCAAGCATACCTTGTTTTTTAAGGTTTGTTTCGTGAATACGAGCAAAAGACTTAACTAAAACGGCCGCAACACCAAGGTGTCTTGGTTGCATAGCGGCATGTTCTCTAGAAGAACCTTCTCCATAGTTGTGGTCTCCAACAACTATAGATTTTATTCCCTTTGCCTTATATGCTCTTTGTGTATCTGGTACAGCCCCATACTCTCCGGTTAGCTGATTTTTAACAAAATTTGTCTTTTTATTGTATGCATTAACCGCTCCAATTAGCGTATTGTTAGCAATATTATCTAAATGTCCTCTAAAACGTAACCATGGACCAGCCATAGAAATATGATCAGTTGTACATTTACCAAAAGCTTTAATCAGTAATTTAACTCCCTGTAAACTATCAGGTTGTATTGGCGTAAATGGGTCTAGCAATTGCAATCTTTCTGAGCTTGGAGAAACTACCACTTGTACCCCACTGCCATCTTCCATTGGAGGAACAAAACCTGCATCTTTTACTTCAAATCCTTTTGGAGGTAATTCCCATCCTGTTGGTTCGTCAAATTTGACTTCCTCTCCGTTTTCATTAATTAAGGAATCCGTTAGTGGGTTAAAATCTAATCTACCAGCTACTGCTATTGCTGCAGTAAGTTCAGGAGAGGCAACAAAAGCATGTGTATTTGGATTTCCATCTGCCCGCTTAGCAAAGTTTCTATTAAAAGAATGCACAATACTATTCTTAGGTGCATTTTTTGGGTCACTATATCGCGCCCATTGTCCAATACAAGGACCACAAGCATTTGTAAATATTTTGGCGTCTAGATTCTCAAAGATTCCAAGAATTCCATCCCTTTCTGCTGTATAACGAACCTGCTCAGACCCCGGGTTAATACCAAGCTCTGCTTTCATTTTTAATCCTTTGTCTATTGCCTGTTGCGCTATTGAAGAAGCTCTTGATAAATCCTCGTAAGATGAATTCGTACATGAACCTATAAGTCCCCATTCTACCTGAATAGGCCAATCATTTTTGGTAGCCTTTTCTGTCATTGAAGTTCCTACCTCAGTAGAAAGGTCTGGTGTAAACGGTCCGTTTAATAAAGGTCCTAATTCAGATAGGTTAATTTCTATTACTTGATCAAAATACTGTTCAGGATTAGCATATACTTCATCATCCGCTGTTAAGTGTTCTTTCACTGTATTTGCAGCATCAGCGATATCTGACCTATCTGTAGCGCGTAAATAACGCTCCATGGATTCATCATAACCAAAAGTAGAAGTTGTTGCTCCTATTTCTGCTCCCATATTACAAATTGTTCCTTTACCTGTACATGATAAAGCTTTTGCACCAGGGCCAAAATATTCTACTATAGCACCTGTTCCTCCTTTAACGGTAAGAATCTCAGCAACTTTTAAAATAACATCTTTTGGTGCTGTCCATCCAGAGATAGTCCCTGTTAATTTAACACCTATAAGTTTAGGAAACTTAAGCTCCCAAGCCATTCCTGCCATAACATCAACCGCATCTGCCCCACCTACTCCAATAGCAACCATACCAAGCCCACCAGCATTTACTGTATGTGAATCTGTTCCTATCATCATCCCACCTGGGAATGCGTAATTTTCAAGTACTACTTGGTGTATTATTCCTGCACCAGGTTTCCAAAAACCGATACCGTATTTATTTGATACAGATTCTAAAAAATTAAAAACCTCTGCACTTGTAGTATTTGCAGATTTTAAATCAGCAACAGCACCGCTTTTAGCTTGTATTAAGTGATCACAATGCACCGTAGTTGGTACAGCGACTTTAGGTTTTCCAGCTTGCATAAACTGTAATAAAGCCATTTGCGCAGTAGCATCTTGACATGCAATACGGTCCGGAGCAAAATCAACATAGTCTTTCCCTCTTCTGAAAACCTTATTCGGATTTCCGTCCCAAAGGTGAGAATACAATATCTTTTCTGATAGAGTTAAAGGCTTTCCAACCAATTTTCTTGCTATATCTACCCTTTCTCCCATGGTAGCATAAACTTTTTTAATCATGTCAATATCGAATGCCATTCTGCTGTGTAGTTTTGAAAATTATTGATGTTAAAATTACGAAATAGAAGTGGGGTATAAAACTTTTGATTCTCTATTCAACAAAATTTAAGAAATAGAAAAAAGTAATAGCGTCTTTTATACTTTCTCTAATTATAAAAGAGTTTCAATAATAGTTTCTTCAGAAATACCTTCTGCATCTGCTTTATAATTTTTAAGAATACGGTGTCTTAAGATACCACTAGCAACTGCTTTTACATCTTCAATGTCTGGAGAAAATTTCCCATTTACCGCAGCATGAGCTTTCGCAGCTAGAACTAAATTTTGAGAAGCTCTTGGTCCCGCACCCCAATCAATGTAGTTTTTTACATAATCTGAAGCACCTTCAGTATTAGGCCGGGTTTTACTAACCAAACGTACCGTATAATCAACAACATTATCTGGTACAGGTATTCGTCTTACCAATCGTTGTACCTCATTAATTGCATCTGCACTAAAAAGTGTATTTAAAACTACTGAGTTATCTGAAGTTGTAGTTTTTACAATCTGAACTTCTTCCTCTATAGAAGGATATGTTAACTTAATAGCAAACATAAAACGGTCTAATTGTGCCTCTGGCAATGGATAAGTTCCTTCTTGTTCAATTGGGTTTTGTGTTGCTAAAACAAAATATGGGAGATCTAATTTATGTTGTTGCCCAGCAATAGTAACAGCTCTCTCTTGCATTGCTTCTAAAAGGGCAGCTTGAGTTTTAGGTGGTGTCCTGTTAATTTCATCAGCCAATATAATATTAGCAAATACTGGCCCTTTAATAAATTTAAAATTTCGATTTTGATCTAAAACCTCACTTCCTAATATATCACTAGGCATTAAATCTGGAGTAAATTGGATACGTTTAAAATCTAATCCTAAAGTTTGCGCAATGGTATTGACCAGTAATGTTTTGGCCAATCCTGGAACACCAATTAATAATGAATGTCCACCTGTATAAATAGAGAGTAAAATTTGGTCAATTACCTCATCTTGACCTACTATTACTTTTGAGATTTCTTTTTTTAAGGCATGGTGTTTTTCAACCAATTTTTCAATCGCAGCTACGTCAGACATGTATTTATTGTTTTACCCAGTTGTTGGTAAAATCACAACCTCTATTATCAACATCTACGTGAATGTAAGTATCTTCTATGTGTTCACTCATCCACTCCTTTATTGCTTTGTATTGTTTTTCACGCAACGCTAATTCTTGAATTTTTAGATAATCTTTGGCAAAATCTGCTTTATGCTCATCATATCTATTAGTAATTTTCATGATTTTAAATTTAGGAGCTCCGCCTCTTGGGTCATCTTCTCTAAGCGGTCTAGAAATTTCATTGTCCTTTAAATCACGGATTTGATTATAAAGCGTTGGATCCATTTTTGTTAATTCGAATCTAGAACCGAAATCTATTGGGTTTCTTAAAACACCACCATCATTTCTCGTCTCCTTTTCATCAGAAAAATTTTGTGCTCCTTCCGCAAAAGTATACTTACCATCTATAAGTTGATTTCGGATAGTGTCTAGCTCTTTTGCAGCTTCTTTCATTGCACTATCTGGAATCTCAGGAATCATTAAAATATGCCTTAAATCAACTTCTCTACCTCTAATTTTCTCAACCATTATAATATGATAACCATATTGAGTTTCAAAAGGTTCTGAAATTTCACCTTCTCTAAGACTAAAAGCAACGTCTTTAAATTCTTTAACAAATGGGGTCTGTCTGGTAACGGTATAAAAACCTCCATTTGCTCTAGATGGTTCGTCTCTTGTATTTAAAACTGCTTTTATTCTAAAACTAGAACCATTCTCCTCTACATCTTGCTTAATACGCTCTAGTCTATCAATTATTTTTTGAACTTCTGCTTCAGGAGCTTTAGGTTGCTTTACAATTTGTGCAATCTCTAACTCTGCTCCAAAAATTGGACGTTCATCCTCAGGGATTTTATAAAAAAATTGTCTTACTTCTTCAGGTGTTACTTCAATCTCTTTAGTAATCTCCGTTTGCATTTTTTCCGAAAGGATCCGCAATTTATTAATGTCAAAAAGTTCAGCTCTAAAACTTTCAATATCTGGTTTCTTATAAAATTTCAATACTTTTTCCATTGAACCTACCTGCTGGACTAGCTGTTGAATTTGTCTATCACTTGTAGCATTCACCTGATCATCAGAAACCAAAAGACTATCCTGCACTGCCTGATGAGCATATAAACGGTCTTCCATTAATTTACCCAATAGCTGACAATGTGTTACATCTTCCGTTGAAGCTCCTTGGTTTCTTAAATCAACCAATGTTTTTTCAATATCAGAATCAAGAATAACATAATCACCAATAACTGCAGCAATACCATCTAACTTCATTCTTTTTGCAACCACTGTATCTTTTACAACAACACTAGCTACTTCACTAGCCATTTCTTCAGTTGTGCTATCTGTGTCTTCTTGACCAAACACTATTGCAAATGAAAACAACAATAGCAGTACTATATTTTTTCTAATCTTTTCCATAAATCTCAAACTCATTTTTTTTGATGGCCTCATCAATAATTTCTGTCTCTATTTTTTCTCTTTGTGAAAGTCTTCTACGGTTAATGATAATTTGTTTAATGTCTGGGGTGACATAAGACATCGGCGCTATGTCATTAATATTAAGCACGCTATTCACCTTCCCCAAATATACCCCGATTGAATCCTGCAATTCAAAAAATTGTGAATTTTTTAAGTACTTCTCTTCATTCAAAGATGTTAATGGAGAGATTTCTTCTATAAGGCGTGATGCACTAACCCAAATAGAATCATTAAAGTGTAATTTTTTAAACTGTACAGCAATAGAATCCAGATAGGCTTTATCTTCTACTTCAAAGTTTTTAAGTTTAGTTTCTACAACATCTTTATCTAAGAACTGTGATGGTAAAGAAACAAATCGCAACTGCACTAACTTTTCTGTGAGTTTAAAATTTTCCTTTTCGCGATTATAAAAATCTTGCAATTCAGAATTGGTTATTGAAGTATCTGAAGATTGTTGTACTAAAGCTTCTAAGTAGGCTCTAGTATATAAATCTGTTTTGTAGTTACTAACTAAACGGTTAAATTCAGCTAGTTTTTCCTCTGGTAAATTTATTTTTGATTTATCAAGTAAAAGCTCTTTAGATGCCCAATTATTTATATAGTTAACAACAAACGCAGCACTATCTTGCTGTGACAAACCAATAGGAATCAATGCCGATATATCTTCTTTATATAAATAAGAATTTCCAACTCTAGCAAGAGGCTCTTTCTTTGGCTCTTCTTTAAAAAGAGAATTACAAGAAGCAGTTAAGGTTAAAACACCTAAACAAAGCAATCCAAAAAATTTCTTACCTAAAAAATACATTCCGCAAAAATAACAATAACTTAAAGTCGTGCAAGCTAAGACAAACCATTAACAGATTTTTAGTAGCTGCTCAAAATCTATATTTTAGTACATTAGTTTATTAAACTTATCAATTATGAAATATACTACAGAGATAACTATTAATTTATCTAGGGATGAGTTTATTAAAAAGTTGAATAATCCAGACAATATGAAGCATTGGATGCGCGGTTTATTAGACCATAAAATGATTTCTGGAAAGCCAAGTCATGAAGGAGCAACAATGAATATGAAATTTAAAAGAGGCAAGGGAGAAATGGAAATGGTTGAAACCATATTAAAAAGAAATTTTCCAGAAAAATTTCATGCAACATATGACACTAAAGAGGTGCATAATATGCAACGAAACTTTTTTAAAGAAGAAAATGGAAAAACTAAATGGGTTTCTGAAAGTGAGTTTCAATTTTCTGGCTTTGGAATGAAATTAATAGGTTTTTTAATGCCTGGAGCCTTTAAAAAACAATCCATGAAATATGCACAAGATTTTAAGAATTTTGCAGAAAAAGGGTTTTCAGTAACAGATACATAATACTTATGCAACCAGTACTAGACAAGAAGATTAAACTAATTTGGGACTTTAGAGGTCCTGCAGCAGAAAAAACAGCAGAGCATCATCAAAAGCATCTTAAAGAATATGTTGTAATTGAAGAGCTGAAATTTGATATCACAGGCGTATTACACGTTAATGAAATGCACAGTATCGCATTTCTTGTAGTTGCTGAGTTTGAAATGTTAGCTGTTAGGGATAGTCTAAAACCACATAGAGGAGAAATTTATAATGATTGAGAAAATGCTTAAAAAAAACCATCTTTTATATCTGTGTAATTGTCTAGCAATCTTTTTAATAGTTTCCTGCTCAGAAAAAGAAGTAGTAAACCCGTTGGAAGAAGCCTTAGCTTCTGAAGACATTCGTATAAAAAGAGTAATGGATAGCCTTGAGCAATATGAAGTACAAATAAAATACACACAAATAGACAGAAGAAATGATAGTATTCTATTTACAGATTTTGATTTTCAAGTAAACCCAAATCATTATTTCTACCCTGCAAGTACTGTTAAGTTTCCAGCGGCAGTTATAGCTTTAGAAAAGCTGAACGAAATAGACTCCATTCATCTGGATACAAAATTTTATATTGAAGGTGATTCCGTTGAAACTACCTTCGCAAAAGCAATACTAGAAATCTTTGCTGTAAGCGATAATAAAGCTAATAATAGACTTATAGAATTTTTAGGTTTTGATGACCTTAACCAACGAGCGAGAAAAAGAGGTGTTAACCCAATTAGAATTTCGCATAGACTATCTACTAGTGATGCAGATGATGTAACCACTAAACCGTTGGTTATCTACAAAAATGATACTACTACAATAACTTCACAAAGTATAATAAATACTAGTCCAGTTAAACTTCCGCTACAGAAAGTATTAAAAGGAAATGGTTTTTATAATGAAGACTCACTCTATCAAGAACCATTTGATTTTAGTTTAAAGAACTTTTATGCCATACAGGCACAGCATGATTTATTAAAAAGAGTCATTTTTCCAAATAACTATCAAGAGAGTGAGCGATTTAGAATAAGTGAAAATCAACATGATTTTTTACTGAATTCTATGAGTACTTTACCAAAGAATGCAGGTTATGATGCTACTGAATATTATGATAGTTATGGGAAGTTTTTTATCTATGGAGATTCTAAAGAAGCTATCCCCGAATACATCAAAATCTATAACAAAGTTGGTTATGCATACGGCACATTAACGGATTGCGCCTATATAAAAGACACTGAAAATAATATAGATTTTATGCTTACTGCAACTATCTTAGTTAATAAAGATGGCGTTTTTAATGATGACAAGTATGAATATGATGAAATTGGAATCCCTTTTTTAGCGCAATTGGGGAGAGAATTATATAAAATAGAATTAAACCGAAAATAAAAAAGCACCTAACAATCGGTACTCTAACCAATACCTGGTTAAAAACCATAAATTGATTGCAGACCATTCCACTTATCCTACATGGTAATGACTTGGCACCAAACTCCAGAGCTGTAGCTTATGTTAATCATGAAAATAAAATGGTGGTAGTTAATGCACAAGGCTTACCAGAATTACCAAACGACAAAACCTACCAAATGTGGAGTGATGTTGATGGAGAGATGATTGACATGGGCTTATTGCAAACTAATGAAGAACTCATTACGTTAAGATATATTGATAAAGCAGAATCTTTAAATATTACTATTGAACCTGCAGGTGGCAATGAACACCCTACAGTAGAAAATTGATTGCATATGTGACTTTATAGTCATAATTGGTTCTTAATTAGCATACTAACTAATATTTAGAACCTTATGAAAAAATTAATCGCAGAATTTATTGGAACTTTTTGGCTAGTTCTTGGTGGATGTGGCAGCGCCGTTTTGGCTGCTGGTTTTCCAGAACTAGGTATAGGATTTGTAGGTGTGGCCTTAGCATTTGGTCTTACTGTTGTAACCATGGCTTATGCTATTGGGCACATTTCTGGCTGTCATTTAAACCCAGCCGTTTCTATTGGTCTCGCCGTTGGCGGACGCTTCGATAAAAAAGATTTAATCCCCTACATTATTTCTCAAGTAATGGGTGGCATAGCTGGCGCAGGTGTTCTTTACTTGATTGTAAGTGGAAAACCTGGATTTGAAATTGGAGGCTTTGCAGCAAATGGTTTTGGAGAACATTCGCCAGGTGGATATGATATGTTAGCTGCTTTTGTTACAGAAGCAGTAATGACTTTCTTTTTCTTGATAATCATTTTAGGAGCTACCCATTCTAAGGCTCCAAAATATATGGCTGGATTAGCTATTGGGCTTGGTTTAACTTTAATTCATTTAATAAGTATTCCAGTTACTAATACATCTGTTAACCCAGCTCGTAGTACAAGTCAAGCATTATTTGCTGAGGGTTCATGGGCTATCCCACAGTTGTGGTTATTTTGGCTTGCTCCTATTGTTGGTGCAATTCTAGCAGGTATAGTATATAGTTTTATTTCCCCAGAAAAAAAGTAATACTAATTAAGTATGGGCAGCAGTAAAATATCCCCCAATGTGCCTGCTGTCCTTGCTTGATTAAACTGGCTCACCATACAAGTCAAAATCTGAAGCTCCAGTAATTTTGATTGTGGTAAAATCTCCAATTTTCACATAGTGATTTGCAGCATCAATCAAAACTTCATTATCAACATCTGGCGAATCAAATTCGGTACGACCTACAAAATGATTCCCTTCTTTTCTATCAATAATACATTTAAAAGTCTTTCCTATTTTCTCTTGATTCAATTCCCATGAGATTTGAGATTGAATTTCCATAATTTCATTGGCACGCTCTTGCTTTACATCTTCAGGAACATCATCAACTAAATTATATGCATGTGTATTCTCTTCATGACTGTATGTAAAACAGCCCAAACGCTCAAAGCGCATTTCTTTAACCCAATCCCTAAGAATATTAAAATCTTCTTCTGTTTCACCAGGGTAACCAACAATTAGCGTAGTTCTAATAGTCATTTCAGGTACCGCTACTCTAAAGTCATGGAGTAACTGAGTAGTTTTAGCATAAGTAGTGCCGCGACGCATACTTTTTAAAATAGCATCAGAAATATGTTGTAAGGGTATATCTATATAGTTACAAATCTTAGGCTCTTTTTTCATGAGGTCTAACACATCCATTGGGAACCCAGTTGGGAAAGCATAGTGTAAACGAATCCACTCAATTCCTTCTACCTTAACAAGACCTTCTAGCAACTCTGCTAGATTGCGTTTTTTGTATAAATCTAGCCCGTAATACGTTAAATCTTGAGCAATAAGTATTAGTTCTTTTACCCCTTTTGCAGCTAGTTTTTCAGATTC
>CAYTRI010000040.1:0-19006 GCA_964440105.1 uncultured Flavobacteriaceae bacterium | reverse complement strand
GAAAGTATTTTAGCTCCCATTTCGGCAAGTCTTTCTGTCCACTCTCCTACTATTTCTAAATTCCAAGGGTCGCCATAAGGGTTCCCAAAACCCATAGAGATATAAGTTACCACTTCTTTATTTGAGCTATTAGCAATTTCTAATATTGATTTTAATGTCTGGACAGATTCCTCAATAGTTTTATGCGTATTACGCATTTGAAAGTTCTCTGATATGGAGAAGGGATACCCTAAGTAATTAATTTCTTCGTGTTCAGCTGCATCCATCGCTCCACGAACATTGGCTACAATTGCTAAAAGTTTACTATTTGTTTTAGTTAAATCAAGCTGACTCAAAACCTCCGCGGTATCTACCATTTGTGGTATCGCTTTTGGAGAGACAAAACTACCAAAGTCTATAGTATCAAAACCACAACCTAACAGGGATTGAATATATTTTACTTTAAGTTCTGTGGGAATAAAAGCCTTAATACCTTGCATGGCATCCCTAGGACATTCTATGAGCTTAACTTGTGACATCTTAATATCAAAATTACCACTATTTATCAGATAGTAAGAGATAAATGGCTATTCCAACAAATACGACTATCTGTAACCATTTTAGAAATAAACCAGCTTTTGGCTTTTTCAAAATATATTCAGAAATGGTGCCTGCTAGAATGGCAATTGCACTGAAGATTACTAATGATACCGCTATAAAAACAAAACCTAAAATATAAAACTGCCAAACTGTACTCATGTTATCGCTAAATAGAAAACCAGGGAAAAATGCTAAAAAAAAGATGGTGACTTTGGGGTTTAATACATTCATTATAAAACCCTTTTTAAAAAGATTGATTAAGCCTGTTTTAGATACTTTACTTTTTTCTATATGAATTTCATTTCCACCTTTAAAGACCATGTAAGACAGATATAGAAGATAGCCAACTCCAAATAGTTTGATAATGAGAAAAATAGTGTCGTTATTTTTTATTAATGTCGAAACACCAAAAGCCAATAAGGTAGTATGTATGATACAACCTGTCATAAGACCTGCTACGGTTGCTAGACCATATTTTTTACCATTAGTAATGCTTTGGGTAAGCACAAAAATATTATCCGGGCCAGGAGAAAAGCTAAGTGCAGCTGTAGCTAAAACAAAACCAAGTAGAATTTCGTAATTCAAGACTGAATTTTAAGTGCTTAAAATACAAATTCTATTATTTTAAAAAGTTATATTTCAGCATAACAAAAAAAACAATATGAAAACTCGCTTCTCCACTTACACACTATTTGCAGTACTAACATTATTTTTTTTTAACGGATGTGTTTCTGTTGCAGTAAAGGAAAATTCAAAAACGACTTCAGAAAATAACATGATTCAAGATAAATTACTACGCCATATTGTACTTTTTAAATTCAAAGAAAATACTTCAGAAGAAGAATTAGCGCTAATTGAAAAAACCTTTGCTGCGTTACCTTCAAAAATTTCTGAAATTGTAGACTTTGAATGGGGAACCAATAATAGTCCCGAAGGTCTGGATAAAGGTTTTACCCATTCTTTTTTTGTGAGCTTTAAAAGTGAAGAAGACAGAGCCGTTTACTTACCACACCCAGACCACAAAGCATTTGTAGAGGTAGCTTCTCCACATATAGAAGATGTATTAGTTTTAGATTACTGGGTAAAATAGCCTCACCAAGTATATTCCGGCGGTTTAATATTATTCATTCGCAAGTAAAGGTTTGATTTCGCCCTATGATTAGCCATATGGTCTTGCACATAGAAAAATGAGAAAGCTCTACTTACTGTATTTCCGCTATGGTACATCACGCAAGTTTCATCTAGCTTATCTTGCTCAATGGTTTTGATGACATCGGTAGTATAAGCAAAACCCTCATTCAATAGTTTTATAATCTCTTCTTTGCTCATTTTAGAGGCATCTGGGGTGTTTGGTTTTACATCCATACCTTGTACGTAGCGTTTAGTCAAAAGCTCAATTGTGTAACCAATATGAACCATTTGTTCGGCAAAGGATTTACTTTCTGGAGTTGGCTTATAGCCATATAAGCTTTCTGGCATTGCCTCAGCAACTTCTAAACAATGTGCTTGTGCTTCCAACCAAACAGGCAGATACATTCTTGTAAAGTCTGTTTTTGGAAGCATTTCTTCTTGGCAAAATACTAATGTAGTAGAAAATAATATTAGAAAAATTATGATGAATTGCTTCATTTGAAAAGGTTAATTAATTCCTTTTCAATATAGCTTTATTGATTTGCTTTAGCAAACTTGGACCTTGGTAAACGAAACCAGTATACAGTTGAATTAAGTCTGCTCCTGCTTCTAATTTTTCCAAAGCATCCTCTGCAGAATGAATTCCTCCCACTCCAATTATTGGAAATGCTTTATTGCTTTTTTCTGATAAGAAGCGTATAACCTCTGTACTACGATTGGTTAGAGGTTTACCACTTAAACCTCCTTTTTCCTCAGTTAGCGTTAAATGAGACTTTAAACCTTTTCTATCTATTGTAGTATTCGTGGCTATAATTCCATCGATTTTAGTTGCTTTAACAATACTTATTATATCCAATAATTGGCTATCCGTTAAATCTGGTGCTATTTTTAAAAGAATGGGCTTTTCTTTGACATTTAGTTGAGAAGCAATTTTTGTGTTCTCACGCTTCAATTTATTCAACAACTCTGTTAAGGGTTTTTTATCTTGTAGTTCTCGTAATCCAGGAGTATTAGGTGAACTTACATTTACTACAAAATAGTCTACATGATTAAACAGCGCATCAAAGCAGATAAGATAGTCTTTAACCGCATCCTTATTAGGTGTCAATTTATTTTTGCCAATATTTCCTCCAACAATAACTCGGTGTTCTTTCTTTAATCTTTCAACCGCATCATAAACACCACCGTTATTAAAACCCATTCTGTTAATAATACCTTGATCATCTATTAAACGAAATAATCGTGGCTTAGGGTTTCCTGCTTGACCTTTTGGAGTTAATGTTCCAATCTCTACAAAACCAAATCCAAAATCTGAAAATTCATTATAAAGTTTAGCATCTTTATCAAAACCCGCTGCTAAACCAACTGGGTTTTTAAACTTTATTCCAAAAACCTCTCGCTCCAGTTTTTTGTCTTCAATTAGATATAACGACCTAAACAATGAAGAAAATCCTAATTTGGAAAGTAGTTTAATGGCGGAGAAAGAAAAATGATGCGCAGTTTCGGCATCTAATAAAAATAATATGGGCCGAATAAAGTACTTATACATTTACACTAAAATTTTGGCAAAAATAGAAACTCTTTACTGGTAATTTAAAATCTTTTGTCATTTTTCGTTAACAGGCGGAGCAGTAGGGTAAAGTGGGCTACTAGAATTTTGATTACAAAGCATTATATATATAGTGTATTGTTCGTTATTGAAGACTCCTAACATTCGCTTATCTAGCATACGTAAATTACTTTGCATACTATCTAATATCTTTTTATAAGACACAGCCATTGTTTTTAGAACCTCTGGTGAACTTTCTGAATGCTTCTTTACCAAATTATTAGCTTGATTAATTAAAAAGCTATTGCGATACCTAAGTTCTGCACCCCAATTTTTCATTTTCTCAACTTGAATTGAATCGAGATTAAATACCTTTTCAATTATTGCATCATCTTTCCCGCCAATACCCAAGTAACAATCTGCTTGGGAATAGCTAGAAAAACAAAATAGCATTATTAAGAAGAAATGTAATTTTTTTATCAAATCGATTAGGTTAACATCCCAATATAGTTGCATTGCTACTTTTTTTACATTATTTCCGATTTAATAAGCATTATTTTTGATGAAACGCATATTTATGGAAAAGCTACTACCTCGATTTTTAGAATATGTTTCAATCGACACCCAGAGTGACCCTCATTCCAACACAACTCCAAGTACAGAAAAGCAATGGAAATTGGCTAAAAAATTAGTACTAGAACTTAATAAGGTTGGTTTAGAAAAAGTATCAATTGATGAGAACGGTTACATTATGGCTACTTTGCCAAGTAACGTAAATAAAAAGATTCCTACAATTGGATTTATAGCGCATTACGATACAACTCCAGATTTTACGGGAACGAATGTAAAACCTAAAATCGTTGAAAATTATGATGGCGGAGATATTGTATTGGATAAAGCAGCTAATATTGTTTTATCCCCAGAATATTTTGAAGATTTAAAACAGTACGAAGGGCAAACTTTAATAACTACCAATGGAAAAACTTTGCTTGGAGCTGACGATAAAGCCGGAATAGCAGAAATCATAACTGCAATGGAGTTTTTAGTGCAAAACCCAGAAATAAAACATGGTAAAATTAGAATAGGTTTTACCCCAGATGAAGAAATTGGCAGAGGAGCGCACAAGTTTGATGTTAAGAAATTTGGAGCTGATTGGGCGTATACTATAGATGGAAGTCAAGTAGGTGAACTAGAATATGAAAATTTTAATGCTGCAGGTGCAAAAATCACTATTACTGGTAAAAGTGTACATCCTGGTTTTGCAAAAAACAAGATGATTAATGCAATTGGTATTGCTAATGAGTTTATAAGTCTTATGCCATCTAGAGAAGTGCCTGAAATGACTGAAGGTAACGAAGGGTTTTTCCATATTCATAGTATAAAGGGAGAGATTGAACATGCAGAATTTGAACTAATTATTCGTGATCATGACGAAGAACAATTTGCAGCAAGAAAAGAAATGCTGAATGATATTGCTGAAAAATTAAATACTAAATACGGTGATATTATTTCCGTTGAAATAAATGACCAATACAGAAATATGAAAGAAAAGATAGAACCTGTTTTTCATATTATCGAAATTGCTGAAGAGGCAATGCTTAAAATTGGGATTGAACCGATAATAAAACCTATTAGAGGTGGTACAGATGGTTCTCAGTTGAGCTTTATGGGACTACCCTGCCCTAATATTTTTGCAGGAGGGCATAATTTTCATGGAAAGTATGAATATGTTCCTTTAGAAAGTATGGAAAAAGCAGTTGAAACAATTGTAAAAATTTGCGAACTTACTGGAGAAAAGTTTTAAAAACACTTCGACTGCGCTCAGTGTGACAACTTTAGTATTTTGATTTGGCCCAACGACCAATGTAAATATTTCAAGTTTAGAAGATTACTAAATATTTTATAATTTCAGTTAATTAATAATTTACAACAAAGATGGATAAGTTCGAAAAAGTTGAAGCCTATTTTGAAGAAGAACACCATTACAAAAAAGCAATTGGGATTCTTAGGGACTTAGCACTAAAAACGGAATTAGAAGAGACTTTTAAATGGATGTTTCCAACATATACTTTAGACAACAAGAATGTATTGGCACTGTGCAAGTTTAAAGGTCATTTTGGAATATGGTTTTTTAATGGTGTCTTTTTAAGTGACCCAAATAACGTGCTTAAAAATGCGCAAGAAGGAAAAACGAAAGCCATGCGGCATTGGAAATTTCAATCCATAGATGATATTAATGAAAAAGATGTGCTTGCTTATGTTAAAGAAGCCATTGATAATCAAAAAAATGGTAGGGTTTTAGCCCCATCAAAGTCCTCTAAAAAAGTAATAATTCCAGAGCTGTTCTCTAAAAAACTAAGTGAAAACAAAGAATTGAAACTGGCATTTGAAACACTAAGCAACTATAAACAAAAGGAATTTTACGAGTATATTGAAACCGCTAAGCAAGAAAAGACTAAAATATCAAGACTAGAAAAAATCATTCCAATGATTCTAGATGGTATTGGTTTAAATGATAAATACAGGTAAATAAAAAACCCATGACTTTGATCATGGGTTTCTAATATTTTGTTTTCTAAGAAAACTATTTTTTAGCAGGAGCGGGATTTAATTTCTTGCTCATCTCCATAGAGATAGCACTTCTATCAAATTTTAAACGCCCAGCCATGGTTTCAACAACACAAGAATTGTCATTATCGTTCAATTCAGATATTTTGCCATGAAGACCACTTTTCATCATCACTTTATCACCTTTTTTTAAAGCTGTTGCAAACTTTTTCTCCGCTTTTTGACGCCTCATCTGAGGTAATATCATAAACACAAAGAAAATAGCAAAAATCGCAATTAAAAAAGGAAATTGTCCTAATCCTTCCATCTAAAAAAATTATCCTTTAACTGGTCCAGCTACCGCAGCAGTACCTTTAGGGTTAACAAAAGCTTTAATTCTTAATAACTCAGAACCTTTTGCTGTATTAGCTGTAACAGTAATTGTTTTTGTTACTTGATTTTGTCCCGAACCATTAAATTTAACTACCATTTCACTAGATTCACCTGGAGCAATAGGATCTTTAGGCGGGTTAGGAACCGTACATCCACAACTACTTTTAGCATCTGTGATTATTAAAGGGGCATCACCCGTATTAGTAAACTTAAATACCGTTTCTTGAGGAGTTCCTTGCTCGATAGTTCCAAAATCATGTTCTGATTTATCAAAACTCATTACAGGAACTTTCTTTTGTGCATTATCTCTGTTTGAAGCAACTTCAACATTATCAGAGTTAATTTTAGCTATTGCCTTGTCTTTACAAGAAGTTGAAATAAACAAAAGTGTAACAACACTTAGCGCTGTAACTATTCTTTTCATTTTTTTGAAATTTTTAAATTCTTTGCAAAAGTAACGAATTATTAAAAGAAAAAGTATCTATAATAGACCTCTACCTATTTTTTGCAATTTCCCGTCGGTTTTATATTCTTTAACAAGTTTGTCCAAAATTCCATTTATAAAAATGCTGCTCTTGGGTGTCGAGTATTCCTTTGCAATCTCTAAATACTCATTTATAGTAACTTTTTCTGGTATGGAAGAAAAGTTCAGCAACTCGCAAATACCCATTTTTAAAAGAATATAATCAATCTCTGCGATTCGGTCCTTATCCCAGTTAGGAGTTTTGCCTTCTATTTCCTTTTCCCATTCATCATTTTTTAACAAGGTCTTGGTTAAAAGTTGTTGTGCAAAATCCATATCCTGTTCATCTTTCAACAATTTTGGCAAGAAAAAAGTTTCAACAGCATCTTCTTTGGCCTTCTTTAATTGTTTAACTATAAATGTATTTACTATTGGAATATCATCTATCCAAGTAAGTTTATCATCTTCTAAATACTCATAGATTTTTTCATTAGGGGCAATAATTTCTTTGTAAAGTTCTATGATTAGTTGCTTATCTTTTTCATAGCTGTGGGCAGTAGAAAACATGTATGATTTATAGCTATCACTTGCAATAATATCTTTAAAAATAAGCTTTACATACTCGTCATTTAAATACCAGTTCTTCAATTTTCGTTTAGAAAATTCTTTTTGTAAAGTTTGGTTTGCAACTATTTGTTGTAATAATTTATTCTTAACAAATTTATCACGCACTGGGTAGTTATCATCTTCAGATGCCATGTATTTCTTTGATGCATGATTTACATGTTTTTCTGCTAATTGATGTATTTCAGTTAACAAACTAAACATCAACAAATAAAGCGTATACATACTATCTATGCTGTACTTTAAGAATTTTCCTTGCTTTTCTAAAGAATCATCTTTAGACTGTATTAATGCATAAATACACTGCATTACCTTTACACGAATATGCCTTCTTGTTAACATTTAAAAGAACTTTTAAGTAAATATGGTCAATATCACTTCGCAAAAGTAATGCTATATTTTCAGCATACCTACACGAAAAATTATCTTATCGGTTTTATAACATTAGTTTTTATAGCAATCTTATATCTTTGCCCGATTACCTGTTCTAACAGTCCTTTTTAATTCTATGAAAGAACTTAAATATCTAAATAAATACCTTAAAAAATATTGGCTTAAGCTTTTTGCAGGTATCATTATCACCATTATTGCAAGAATATTTTCTTTGGTAATGCCATCTTATGTAAATAAATCCATCATGGCTGTGGAAGATTTTATTGGTGATTCCATATCAAAATCTGAAGCTAAAGATGTGTTATTAGAATATATCTTAATTATCATTGGGGCTGCCTTATTATCTGCTCTTTTTACTTTTTTAATGCGCCAAACCATTATTAACGTTTCTAGGTATATAGAATATGATTTAAAAAACGAAATTTTTAATCATTACCAATTCTTAAATCTCAATTTTTATAAACGTAATCGCATAGGTGACCTAATGAACCGAATTAGTGAGGACGTTGGTCAAGTACGCTTATATGCAGGTCCCGCCATAATGTATGGGATTCAGACCTTAACTTTATTTGCTTGTTTAATACCATTAATGTTTATAAAAGCACCTACTATAGCATTTTACACTTTAATTCCACTTCCTTTTTTATCAATTCTAATTTATCAGATTAGTAAAATAATACACAAAAGGAGTACAAAAGTTCAAGAATATCTATCTACACTATCCACTTTTACGCAAGAGTCATTCTCGGGTGTTTCGGTAATTAAAGCTTATGGATTAGAGCCGCAAATAAATGCTGAGCTTAAAGAATTAGCTATTGAAGGGAAAGACACCAGTATGGATTTAGCTAGAGTAAATGCTTGGTTTTTTCCATTAATGATTCTCTTGATAGGCATTAGCAATATTTTTGTTATTTATATAGGAGGCAAACAATACATAGCAGGCGAAATTGAATCTATTGGCATTATTGCAGAATTCATTTTATATGTAAACATGCTAACCTGGCCTGTAGCAGTTGTTGGCTGGTTAACCTCAATTGTGCAAAGAGCAGAAGCCTCCCAAAAACGAATAAATGAGTTTTTATCTGAGCAGCCAACCATTAAAAATGAAGTTCCCCAATTAACTCCAATAAACGGTAAAATAGAGTTTAAAGATGTGACTTTTACTTATGAGGATACGGAAATCACCGCACTAAAAAATATATCATTAACAATTGAAGCAGGCCAAAGTGTAGCCTTTTTAGGCAAAACCGGTTCGGGTAAATCTACCATCCTAGATTTAGTATCCCGCCTGTATGATGTAACTTCTGGGGAAATTCTTATCGACAATGTCCCAATCAAAAAACTAAATTTAAATAGTTTACGGAGTTCTGTTGGGGCTGTACCTCAAGACGCATTTTTGTTTTCAGATACAATTGAAAACAACATACGTTTTGGTAAGGAGAATGCCACAAAAGATGAAATAATTGAAGTAGCCAAGAAAGCTGTTGTTCACGAAAATATCACTGGTTTTACCAAGCAATATGACACCATTTTGGGTGAGCGTGGAATAACACTTAGTGGCGGCCAAAAACAGCGTGTATCTATCGCAAGAGCATTATTAAAAGATCCAGAAGTCTATCTTTTTGACGACTGTCTTTCAGCTGTAGATACAGAGACCGAAGAAGAAATTCTAACAAATCTTAAAAATGCATCTACCAATAAAACTACACTTATAGTAAGCCACAGAGTATCATCTGCCAAGAACACGGATAAAATAATTATTTTAGAGAATGGTCGCATACTACAAGAAGGCACACATGAGCAACTTAATAATTCTGAAGGGTATTATAAAGAACTTTTCTTGGAACAGTTGTCAGATAAAGATTAATATAAAAAGTTGCTGAATTAGCTTTTTTTTTACATTTTTGATACAATTAAGTAACAAAACACTTAAAGAACACTATACCAAATGGGCGATAAAGATTTAATGGATCAGGAAGAAATTTACTCCAAAGTCTTAAGGGCAGGAAGAAGGACTTATTTTTTTGATGTAAGAAGCACAAAAGCAGGAGATTATTATTTGACAGTTACAGAAAGCAAGAAATTTACTCATGATGATGGGTCTTTTCATTATAAAAAACATAAAATCTACTTGTATAAAGAAGATTTTACTGCGTTTAGAGAAATCATGGAAGAAATGATGGATTACATTATTGATGAAAAAGGACTAGAAGTAATTTCTGAACGTCATCAAAAAGATTTCAAAAAAGAGGAAGAAGAAAGTAATACTCCACCGAGTGAGGATAAATCTAGTTCTGGTAACTTTACTGATGTAGATTTTGATGATATCTAATACGAGTAAAACAAAATAATTTTTAAAAACGACCTGTTTCCGCAGGTCGTTTTTTATTTTTAGGTTTAGCTAATCAAAAAATCAACCATGAGGCAAATCATCACCTTTCTAATTTTCGCAACTACCGTTATAGCATCCGCTCAAAATGATGTAACGTTAGATTATTATTTACCACAAGATATCTCTTATAACCAAGCTATACCAAAGCCTGCAGATATTATTGGGCATGAGGTAGGAGAATGGCATGTAACACATGACAAACTTGTTTTTTACATGCAAACATTAGCAGAAGCCAGTGATAGAATGACAATAGAAACAAGAGGAGAAACATTTGAAGGAAGACCCATTCTACTATTAACCGTTACCTCTCCAAAAAATCATCAAAATCTAGAACAAATACGAAAAGATCATATTGCATTAAGTGAGTCTGGTTCTGGTAGTTTAAACACCTCTGAAATGCCTATTGTAGTTTACCAAGGTTTTTCTATTCATGGTAATGAACCAAGTGGCTCTAATGCATCCTTAGCATACGCCTATTATCTAGCAGCTGCGCAAGGTCCAGAAATAGAGGATAAGTTGGCTAATATGGTTGTTCTATTAGATCCTAGTTTTAATCCAGATGGTCTGCAACGTTTTGCATATTGGGCAAATACCAATAGAAGTATAAACTTAAACCCAGATGGTAATGAACGAGAATATCATGAGGTTTGGCCAGGCGGGCGTACAAATCATTATTGGTTTGATATGAATAGAGATTGGTTACCTGTGCAATTACCAGAGAGTAGAGCGCGCATTAAAACGTTTCATAAATGGTTACCTAATATTCTTACTGACCATCATGAGATGGGTACCAATTCAACCTTTTTCTTTCAACCAGGGGAACCAACTCGTGTAAATCCACTTACTCCAAAAGTAAATCAAGAATTAACAGCAGAGATAGGGACATACCATGCTAAAGCTTTAGATAAAATTGGTTCATTGTATTATTCTGAAGAGAATTATGATGATTATTATTATGGTAAAGGTTCTACATTCCCAGATGTAAATGGGAGCATTGGCATTCTTTTTGAACAAGGCAGTTCCCGAGGTCATATTCAAGAAAGTGAAAACGGAATTCTAACTTTTCCTTTTACAATTCGCAATCAATTTACAACCGCGCTTTCAACTATTGAAGCAGGTAAAAATATGCGTTCTAAAATTTTAGATTACCAGCGTAAATTCTATAGCGATATTAAAAATGAAGCTACACGAAACAGAACTAAAGCTTATGTTTTTGGTGACAGTAAAGATGCTTCAAGGGCTTGGCACTTAGCAGAAGTATTAAACAGACATAAAATTAAATTTCATGAGTTAGCGTCAGATGCAACCATATCAGGTAAATCTTATAAGAAAGGTTCTAGCTATGTGGTACCGCTAAATCAAAAAAATCCAAGGTTAATAAATGCGATGTTCGAAAAAAGAACAACATTTACAGATAGTCTTTTTTACGATGTTTCTGCATGGACATTGCCTTTAGCTTTTAATTTGGATTATGCGGAACTAACTTCTCTAACTAATGCTGGAAATGAAATTACAGATTTCCAATCTTTAAATGGCTCTATTAGTGGCAAAAGCAATTATGCCTATTTATTTGAGTGGCATGAGTATTATACCCCAAAAGCATTAAACGCAATTTTAGAAAAAGGCTTACGTGCAAAAACGGCAAAATCTCCTTTTAGTTTAGAAGGCAAAAATTATGATTACGGTACTATTATGATTCCCGTACACAATCAAAGTCTAAATGCGCAAGAATTACATGCTTTCTTAGCCAAAATTGCTAAAGAGAATCAATTGCAAATTACAGGAGTTGCAACAGGGCTTACTAAAGGAATAGATTTGGGAAGCAATGATTTTGATCCTGTTAAAAAACAAAAAGTAGCGATTCTTGTAGGCGATGGTGTACGCTCATATGATGCTGGTGAAATTTGGCATTTGTTTGATACGCGGTATGATATGAAAATTACCAAAATAGACACCAAATACTTCAACAATGTTGATTTAGACAAGTACACAGACCTTATTTTACCAAGTGGATGGGGAGGCAATATTTTGAATAAACAAGGAGCTAACAAGATTAAAGATTGGGTTAGAGGAGGCGGAACAGTAATTGGTTATCGTAATGTTGCTAATTGGTACAAGAAAAATGGAATGATGAAGATGGAGATGAAAAAAGACTCTATGGTTGCTAAAAATATAGCCTTTGATCAAAAGGGAGATTTCTTAGGAGCGCAAGTTACTGGTGGTGCTATTTTTGAAGCAAAACAAGATCGTTCTCACCCAATAAATTATGGTTACAAAAACGACAAATTATCTTTGTTTAGAAACACCAATATTTATATAAAGCCAGATAAGAACAGTTATAATAACCCCATTCAATACACAAATAACCCATTGCAAAGCGGTTATATCTCTGAAGAGAATGAGGAACTCATTAAAAATAGTATTCCTTTTAAGGTAAATAGAATGGGTAGAGGTCGCGTTATTCTATTTACAGATAATACTAATTTTAGAGCATTCTGGTATGGAACCAATAAGTTACTTATGAATGCTATATTTTTTGGACAGATAATGTAATAGCCTCTCCTAACCTCTCCAAAGGAGAGGAATTCTATGTCTAATTACAAGTGTTCAATAATTTGAAATATCCTATGGATTGGTTTAGAAAAAAATCTTGGACAAAAAAAGATGAAGAACATTTCTTTACCAAACTAAAGCTGGCAAGGAAATGGGGTCGACCACAATATTTAAAAATTCAAGCAATTGAGTTAATAATAACGGGTAAATCTGACTTGCTAAAAGTTGCCGAATCTTTACTGATTAAAATACTTGACGAATACCCTAATGAACACTCGCAAAAAAGTGAAGCACTAAACTCCTTAGGAGATATCTATAAATCGCAAAATGACTTACCAAAAGCCATTGAATATTATAAAATGTCTTTAGATTTCGAAAAAGAATATCCCAATGTCCAAACCCAATCTTATTTAAATTATTCGGAACTAATCATAAAAACAAACAAGTCTGAAGAATTTGATAACGTTTTAAACATCTTGATTACGCGCAAAAATGAGCTGCTTTTTCCAATTGATAAATATAAAACTGCATCTATTATTTCAATAATTTACTATTTTAAAAATGAGCTAGAATTAGCAAAACAATACGCCAAAATTGCTGAGAAAAATGCCAATGCTCAAACATCTGGACTTAGCTATCATAAAAACTTGGGTGTGGTGAAAGAGCGAATCAATTGGCTTGACAAACTGGTAAATCGAGAATAAAAACTCTTGGCATTACAAACTATGAAACGCAGAGCGGTAGGTGCTAGAGCCATTTGCTTGTGTTTATTTACCACGTATTGTATACTATAAATGATAAAAATGTTCATTCATTTTTTGAAAAGTCAGTTTTAATAAAAATTATATTTAATAACAGATGAGTTAAAGCGTATATACATCCTGTTTTTATGTTGTAGGTATAGGTGAGAATTAAAATTAGTAGTGTGTAAAAGACTGGATACACTAACATTGAAAATACAAACCGAAACGTGCTCATAAATTCTAGTTCAGGTACTTTTGGTTTTATAAAAGTTCGCCAGATAAAAATTATAGGTAGGTTTAGTAAAACAAAAAGAGTTTTTATAAGGTTGTATTTACTCCTAGTTTTTTCACCTTTAGCACCTTTTAATTTTAGAATTTGCGCATTGACTTCTGTAGGGTTTAAAAAATCTGCTCCATTAGCTTCTAGCTCTTCAACTATTCTATCATAAGAAGTTTCATCTTCAATATGGGTAGTCAACTTTTTTAACGCAACAGCTACATCTTCTTTAAATTTATTTGTCTCATTAAAATATTGACCAGACTGCACAACAATAGGTTTTCCAAAGTGCAACGCTGCCGCATCTCCAATTTGATTGGCTTTTTTATAGTTTTGTCCAACAGGAATTAAATAAAGTAGTAGTTCAGAGTTTTTGTCAAATGCACTATCAATTATTCTAGTAAAACCTTTACTCAAAGGACGAACACGTCGTTTTAAACTATGATTTGCTTCAGGAAAAATAAGTAACATTTCATTGTCATTTAATAATTCTCCACAACGATTAAAAATAGCCTTATTCTTAGATAGCGTATCCTTTCCGTCTCGTATGCGGTAGATAGGAAGCATTTGCAAAAAATAGAACAAAGGGCTAAAAAGTTTACTTTTAAAAACATCTGAGCGAGTTAAATACCAAGGTTTAAGATTTCTTTGTGTGGCAATTAACAAAACATCTAACAAAGCATTTTGGTGATTAGAAAGAAATAGAATTGGCTTGCCTAAAGGAATATTTTCTAAACCAACTACCCTTACTTTTTTAAAATAAAAAAAGAGCCCTAGTGAAATCCAATATTTAAAAAAGTAATAACCAAGTTGTTTCAAACCAATTCTTCTTTTTTAACTGGTTTATATCCCCAAAAACTAGCTAACAGTAATCCAGAAATTAAATGCCAAATAGCCCAAAAGGCTGTTAATAATGCCATGCCACCAAGTCCATCAAAAAAAGTAAAAATTAATAATAAACCTAAACCTGAATTTTGAATGCCCGTTTCTATTGTAATGCTTTTTACATTTTCTTTAGAAAAATCCATTGCTTTAGCCAAAGAAAAACCAGTTAAAAAAGCAATTAGATTATGTAGCAGAACTATCCAAAAAACATAAAGTACATATTCTAAAAAGATGTCTTTGTTTTTATAAAGTGCTAAGAAAATAAGTGCGATAAAAAATAGTAATGATGCTATTTTAAAAATTCGCGCTAAGCTAATAGCCAATCTAGGTTTTAAATAGTTTAACAACATTCCCAATATAAGTGGCAGACCAAGTAGCAGTGCTACCAACTTTATCATATCAAAAGGAGAAATTGCCACTTCTTTTAAAAGTACTTGAGTAGGCCCATAAAGT
The DNA here is from genome assembly GCA_964440105.1 of uncultured Flavobacteriaceae bacterium. Lineage (GTDB taxonomy): Bacteria > Bacteroidota > Bacteroidia > Flavobacteriales > Flavobacteriaceae > Croceitalea. The sequence continues at coordinate 4,024 of CAYTRI010000040.1, read as the reverse complement.
GAACCCCAAAATTGTAAATTTAGAGGTGTCATAACTATTGCCAATAGGGTGGCTATTCCTGTAAGGGTAACAGAAAGTGCTGCATTGCCTTTAGACAGGTGGGTTATAAAGTTAGATATATTACCCCCAGGACAGGCAGCGACCATAAACATTCCCAGAGCAATACTTGGCAGCGGTTTAAGTGCCAACACCAATAAAAAAGTAACCAACGGCAATAGTATAAACTGGCTAAAAACACCGGTTAGTACAACCTTTGGCTTTTTAAACAAGGTTTTAAAATCACTAATTGAAATTTCTAAAGCAATGCCAAACATAACTAGTGCTAAAGCTATATTTAATGTCCAAAGCGTATTTGTATCAAAGTTGATGTGAATGTTATCTATAACCTGTTCCAAATATTAAGAAATTTTAAGCCCATTGGGGATATTAAAACTGGGCTGTAAAAGCACAACATCATCATTTTCAACCGCACCCAAGATAAGGCATTCACTCATAAAATCTGCAATCTGCTTTTTGGGAAAATTGATAACAGCTATAATTTGTTTGTTTAATAAATCTTCTTTTGAGTAACGCTTAGTAATTTGGGCAGAAGATTTTTTGATTCCAATTTCACTTCCAAAATCTATTCTTACTTGGTATGCTGGCTTACGCGCTTTTGGAAAATCTGTAACCTCAATTATAGTACCCACACGCATATCTACTTTAGTAAAATCTGACCATTGAATAGTTTTAATCATAGTGTTAACTTTATAGCATAAAATGTACAACTCTTTCTAGAGAATAAAAAGAATATTATTATGGCAATGACACCAAGTAACATGCTATCCTTGGGAACAACAGCTCCAAATTTTGAACTTTTAGATACTGTAAGTGGTCAATCTTTAAATCTACAAGAACTTAAAGGAGAAAAAGGAACCGTTATTATGTTTATTTGCAACCATTGTCCCTTTGTAATTCATGTAAATCCTGAGATTTCTAGATTAGCTAATAGTTATCAAAAACAAGGTATTAAATTTATTGCCATATCTAGTAACGATGTGGAAAAGTACCCGCTAGATGCACCTCATTTAATGACCAAAATTGCGCAAGAAGCCAATTACAACTTTCCTTATCTGTATGATGAGACGCAGAAAGTTGCAAAAGATTATGATGCTGCATGTACACCAGATTTTTATTTATTTGATACGGATTTGAGCTTAGTGTATCGCGGACAATTAGATGATTCTAGACCTGGCAATGGCATTGCACTATCAGGAAAAGATTTAAGCAAGGCAATGGATGGTCTTTTAAGCGGAGGTTCCATTGATGAAAACCAAAAACCTAGCATAGGTTGCAATATAAAATGGAAGTAACTTTTGACCCTGTTAGCGATGCCAATATTGATGCTTACATAACCGTAGGTACTCAATCTTACAAAGAGCACTATTTACATCTTTGGCAAAAACGAGACCCATCACCCTTTATTAATGCGCATCTTACAAAAGCTTCTGTATTAAAGGCATTAAAAGACCCAAATCAATTTTTCTATTTAGTAAAAGTTGGCAAAGAAAATGCAGGTATTTTAAACATTACTATAGACTCAGAAAAAGAAAAAAGTATTTCCAAACACAATCTATTGCTTAACAAAATTTATCTTCTAAACTCGTTTTCTGGAAAAGGTGTTGGTAGTAAAACAATAGGTTTTGTTAATAAACTTGCTAAGGAACACAAAAAGGATACTATTTTGTTATACGCTATGAAAAAGGGGAAACCCTTAGATTTTTATAAAAAGCATGGCTACCAAATAATAAAAGAAGCGTTTATTAATTTACCTAATGTACTTGATAAAGAAAAAGAAATGTGGTTAATGAAATTAAAGCCTTAATTACTCACTTACCAACCTTCTCTTTTTATTAAGTTTTCGATATGGGCAAAATGATGACTCCCATGCCAAGCATAACGTCCTATATTTTCTACTAAAGTAGTTTCTTCATTACCATCTGGATGGGTGAATTTTCGCTGTAAATCTTCATTAGAAAGTCCTTTTAATAGATACACCAATTTGGCGTGTACTGCTTTTAAATGATCTAAAGACATTTGAATAGGTGCCGATTTAGCATCAAAAAGGTTAGACCATTCTTTCTCAAAATACGGCTTTATGGTTGGGTTATCTTCTGTTAGACCCCATTTAAAACGAGTATAGCTATGATGGTGGCTGTCCGAAATATGATGTACTAATTGTTTAACCGTCCAACCCTCTGGGCGGTAAGGCGTATTTAATTGTTCGTTAGAAAGTGTGGCTACCATTGCGTCTAACCTTGCTGGTAAATTTTCTAAAATAGAAATCCATTCTTTTAAATGTTGGTCTGTAATAGGGTTTGGTATCACATACTTACCTATAGGATATCTTAACTGTTCTAATTCATTATTATTCATAGTCTAAAATAAAACTTTAAAGTATATGCTATTGTAAATGACTTAAGAAAAAGAGAGAAACGGAGACATTATCACCTTAGAATTGATAGGTTAATTTTCAATTAATTAATAAAAAAATTACAAAGAATTAAAATAAAATTCCTCATTACCAACAAATTAATCGTATTTTTGCCGCTCAATTAATTTTTTTTAATATTTATTATGAGTAAAGGAACAGTAAAATTCTTCAATGATTCTAAAGGTTATGGATTCATCACTGAAGACGGTTCAAACACAGATCACTTTGTACACATTTCAGGTTTAATCGATGAGATTCGTGAAGGTGATGTTGTAGAATTCGAACTACAACAAGGTAAAAAAGGATTGAACGCCGTAAATGTACAAGTTATAGATTAAGGTAACAGCACACTTTTTTATAGAACAAACCCCCGCCGAATGGCTGGGGTTTTTTATTTTGTTTAACTTTTTACGCAACCTAACTCGGTTTTAGTATCTAAGTGTTAAACAACTTAAGCTCCCCCTAATCGATAAACATTATAACCATGATTACTTTTTTTGGGATACTCTCAACGCTAGTTGCGGTAAATATTTTCTTATTATTTGCTAGTATTAATGAATCTAAAAAATAAGTAGGGTTTTTCTGCGTTATGTTGTTATATAAGAAATGTGTTATTTCTTTTGACTAATAGCCAATAAACCCTATGAATACTTTTTTTACTATTCTTCTTTTCTTACTAGTTATCAATGTCTTTCTATTATTAGTTAGTCTTAATAGTGCAAAGTAAAAAAGCTCCCAGTTACGGAAGCTTTCTTTTTATATTACATGTAATATTATTTTACATCAAATAATTCTACACTAGACCTTTAGAATACCTTTTACTGTGCTAGGTTAGCTAACACCAACCAATTCTACATCAAAAATTAATGTAGCATCTGGTGGAATTACTCCTCCAGCTCCTGCACTACCATAACCTAAATGAGAAGGTATAACAAAACGAGCCTTATCCCCAACTTTAAGCATTGCAATGCCTTCATCCCAACCAGCAATTACTTGGCCAACACCTAATTGAAAATCTATAGGTTGATTTCTTTTAAAAGAAGAATCAAAAACTTCACCATTTGGTAAGCTACCTTCATAATGTACAGAAACCGTTTTACCTTTTTCAGCTTTAGTACCTGACCCATTTTGAATCATTTTGAATCTCAAACCAGAATCTGTTTTATCAAAACCTGCGGCAAGTTTTTCCATTTGGGCTTCTGCTTTTGCTTTTTCTTCTGCAATTCTTTTTTCTCGAGAGCCTTCAAAGGTTCTAAAAGCTTCTATAGCATTCCACTTTTCTGCCTCTGCACCTACCCTAACAATTTCTAATTTATCAATACTATCTTCCTGTGCAATAGCATCTACTACTTCTTGTCCACTTTTCACATGACCAAATACCGTGTGCTTATTATCTAACCATGGCGTAGGAACGTGGGTGATAAAAAACTGACTCCCATTTGTTCCAGGACCAGCATTAGCCATAGAGAGCACTCCTGGTTCTGAATGATTTAATTCTGGATGAAACTCATCATCGAACTGGTACCCAGGGCTACCAGTACCTGTACCTTG
>CAYTRI010000039.1:18076-19324 GCA_964440105.1 uncultured Flavobacteriaceae bacterium | reverse complement strand
CATAGGAAGTAGCATTATTTATAGTTTCGTTGTTCACTATATCATTGCCTCCAGAGGTTGTTCCCACAGTTAATCGATACCCTCTTGCAAAAAGTGTTGTTTCCCAAGTCAAATTTGTATTTACAGGAACATCTACAGCTCCATTTAAAGGCGAAATTAATTGTGTACATTCTGGTATCGGACAATCCAAAACGTCTCCTAAAATTGTCCATCCATATGTATCAATCATAGATTGCCTTTCTTCTAAAGCATCACAATAAGGTAATCCTTGAGCTCCTAATATAATTCCACTTGTTAAGATTTGTTCTGACCAAGCAATAAGAGTGTTGTCATAATTTTCTCGTATTAATGCAGTGTTATCTAACATATCTTGCATGTTGGATACATTACTAATATCCCAATCTCCAAGGTACTGATCAAATACTGTAGCATTTTCTAGCATGGCGAGCATTGAAACCGAACCTAAATCCCATTGATTCATTGATTGGTTATAACTACTTGCCCCACTAAACATAGAATTCATGTTCTCAACATTAAATACTCGCCAATTATTTAGGGTTTGATTGAACTGGGTTGCTCCAGAAAACATATCTTCCATGGTTAATACTCCACGTACGTTCCAACTGTCTATTATTCCATTAAATGAGGTAGCTCCTTGAAACATACTTTCCATGGTTGCAACAGAAGCAACGTTCCAAGAATCCATATTCTGGTTATAAAGGATAGCCTCTCTGAACATGGACTCCATTGTAGTTACAAAGGAAACATTCCAAGAATCTATATTTTGATTGAATGCTGATGCGCCGTAAAACATTTCGGGCATGGTTAAAGCCTCACCGGTATCCCAGTTGTCTAATGGTTGACCAAATACTATAGCATCTTTGAACATAGCATCAAATAAAGTAACTGAAGCTACATTCCAATCATTTATGGGTTGATTAAAAGTTTCAGCAGCTTCGAACATGGACTCCATTAGAGTTACCGAACTTACATCCCAACTATTAACAGGTTGGTTAAAAAGAATAGCGTCTTCGAACATGGATGTCATATTAGCAACTGCGCTAACATCCCAAGCGTTTAGCGGTTGATTAAAATTTTCTGCATTTCGGAACATTTGAGACATATCTACTACTGAGTTAACATCCCAACTATTTAATGGTTGATTATATGTAGTAGCAAAAGAAAACATAGAACGCATAGTTGTTACGTTAGTTACATTCCATGAATTAATATTTTGGTTAAATGCTG
>CAYTRI010000039.1:13587-17976 GCA_964440105.1 uncultured Flavobacteriaceae bacterium | reverse complement strand
GACATGGTAGTTACCGAAGATACATTCCAAGAATTTAAGGGTTGATTAAATACCGAAGCCGATTGGAACATCTGCTGCATGGTAGTAACATTTCCTACATTCCAAGAATCTATATTTTGATTAAAAGCCGCTGCGGAAGCGAACATTCGTTCCATATTGGCTACATTAGCTACGTTCCAATTATTTAAAGGCTGATTGAAAACCTGAGCTCTATTGAACATTTGGCTCATGTTAGTTACCTGAGAGACATCCCAATTATTTATAGACGTATTAAAAGCATCGGCATCTTCAAACATTCTGGACATATCTAACACATTACCGGTCTCCCAATTGTTTATGTTTTGATTAAAATTATCCGTTCTAAAAAACAAAAGACCCATATTGGTAACATTGCTTACGTCCCAGTTGTCTAGAGGTTGGTCAAACAAAGTTGTTACTCCAAACGTAGCAAACATGTTAGTTACGTTACTAACATTCCAGTTGTTTATATCACCATTAAAGTTTCTACAGACAATAAACATTCTATTCATATTAGTAACATTACTCAAGTCTGGAATGTCACTGGCATTATACTCCATGTTTTCACATCCAGCAAAAGCACCATCCATGCTTTGCCATGGTTGTGTACCCCATTGATCAATGGATAAAAGTTTGAAAGAGTCACTATTAAATTCTTCATGTCTGGGCGCTGGATAGGTACCAATAATACTTACAGTATAAACACCAGGAGTGAGATAGGTATGGGTAATATCATTAGATACATTGTTGTTATACTGTCCATCGCCCCAATCAATAGAATAATCATAAGTAAGGCTGGGTGATGTTTCTATTTTTAGTTGGTTCGCTGGCGTAGTTTGTGTGCCATTGACCAGAGCAGTGTCGTAGGTAAGTTTGAACGCATCTGGACTATTTACCCAGCTCTCTATTACTGTAAAACTAATTTCAGGACAACCTGTTGCTGGTCCTTCAGCATTGTATGGCACAACAGTAACATATATGGTATCTCCTGGGGTAAACTCGTTTGTAAAATCTAACCCTACAACATTACCAAAATCTTGATTATCATAAATAACCTCTGTAGTTGCTCCATTTTCTCTTCTAATACTAACTCTATAGCCAGTTGCATTTGGTGTTGGCGCCCATCTAATATCAGAATTGGCAGGTACGTTAGTATCGCCATCTACTGGAGAAGTTATATCGGTACAGAAAACAAATGAACAGTTAACAATGTCTCCAGTAATATCCCAATTATGATTATCAATTAAATCTTGTCTTGCATCCCTACCATCACAATAGTTGAGGTTAGTAGCACCAAGACTTACATTATCTGAAACTGTTTGAGCAGCCCAACCTATTAAAATGTTGTCATAATTTTCTTGGGATATACCACTATTGGATAGCATATCTATCATATTAGTCACTCCAGTAATATTCCACGTAGCCAAATTTTGATTAAAGGAAGACGCGTTTGAGAACATAAGTCTCATATTGGTAGCCAAAGAGGTATCCCAATTGCTAATATCTTGATTAAAGACTGAAGTGCTAAACATGCTTTGAAAGTTAGACACTGCGCTTACATCCCAATTATCTAATGGAAGATTGAATTGAGATGCACTTGAAAACATTGAAGAAAGATTAGTAACAGCAGAAATATTCCAAGAGTTCAAATCCTGATTAAAAGCATCAGTTTCTTGAAACATGGCACTCATACTGCTAACATTACTAACATCCCAACCACTAATATCTTGATTAAAAACCTCAGCATCTTCGAACATCTGGCTCATATCTGTAACATTGCTTACAACCCAGTTATCTAATGGCTGATTAAAAGCTCTACAATCTCTAAACATTTTACTCATGTTAGTTACGCTACTAACGTCCCAAGTATTTAATGGTTGATTAAAAATCATAGCTACAATAAAACCATCAAACATTTCGCTCATATCTGTAACGTTGCTTACATCCCAGGCAGCTAAAGGTTGATTAAACTGAGTAGCTCTAAGAAACATTTCTGACATGTTAATTACCGAAGAAACATCCCAGTTGTTTATGTTTTGGTTAAAGCGACTGTACTGAGAAAACATCCCAGACATATCTGTTACATTGCTAACATCCCAATTGTTTAATGGTAAGTTAAATGCTGCTCCTTCAAACATTCTTGATGTATCCGTTACATTGCTAATATTCCAATTGTTCAAGGGTAAATTAAAGTTGCCAGTATATCGAAACATACCACTCATACTTGTTACCAAGCTTACGTCCCAGTTATTAATATTTTGATTAAAATCACTAGCAGCACTAAACATAAAGCTCATGTTGGTTACAGAAGCCGTGTTCCAATTATCTAATGGTTCATTAAAATCATTAGCACCACTAAAAGTTTCGGACATGTCTTGAATTGCAATTGTGTTCCAACTATCAAGTGGTCTATTAAAGATTCTTGCACCAGCAAATAAACCCGAGATATCTGTAATGTTACTTACATCCCAATCATTAATAATACCGTTGAACGAAGTTGCTCCTCTGAACATATTTTTTAAAGAAGTAACTTGTGATAAATCAGGACTATTTATAGCATCAAAATTCATATTTTCACAACCATAAAAAGCATTTTCCATACTTTGCCATTGTATGGCCCCCCAGTCAAGAATTTCTATAATTTTTAGTCTATCACCTAAGTTGTTAAAGTAAATAGCAGGAAAAGTATCACTAATCGTTATCGTATATGTGCCTTGCGAAACATATGTGTGTGTGATATCTCCAGTTACATTTGAGTCTGTAGCACCATCTCCCCAATCTATAGTATAGTTGTATGTATATATGGGATTCGTAGGGATGGTAATCTGATTGTCTGCAGAAGAACCTGAGCTGAGATTTGCAGTATTCCAAATAGAGGTGAAATCCTGACTATAAATATTTGCAATAAATAAAAACGTACCTAAAAGAAGTAGTTTTCTTAGCATAGGGGACTGTTTAAAGTTCTATTTCGACGATTTAAGGTGTAAATTATTTCTTAAAAGTCTTAAGAGACAATTTTTTGTTGTAAAACTAGGGGTATGTTGTGGTCAAACATACCCTGTAAACCGTGAAATCAGTCTTTGAAAAGTAATCTAATTTTGGCTTTAATTTCATCAAGACATAGATTCCCTAAACTACCTTCATGAGTATGGTCAATATCTTTTTTAGGTATAAAATTGCCATTTTCAATGGCTTTACCCATGGTTTTATAGGCATCGCGAAAGGGCATGCCAGTTTTAACCATTTCATTTAAAGTATCAACACTAAATAGATAATCATATTTAGGGTCTTCAAGAATATTTTTTTTGACTCTTACCTCTTTTAGGCTAAAAGTCATTAGCTCTAAACATGCTTTCATGTCTTGCAATGCAGGAACTATAATTTCTTTTACCAACTGTAAATCACGATGATAGCCGCTTGGTAAATTATTGGTAATTAGTGTAAGTTGATTAGGAACAGCCTGAATTTTATTGCATTTAGCACGAATCAATTCAAACACATCTGGGTTCTTTTTATGAGGCATAATACTGCTTCCAGTAGTTAGCTCATCTGGAAAGGAAATGAAATCAAAATTTTGACTCATATAAAGTGTAATATCCATAGCTAATTTGGATAGCGTAGCAGCTATATTGGAAATTCCAAAAGCAGTAGCCTTTTCCACTTTTCCACGACTCATTTGAGCAGCAACTACATTGTATTTTAGACTTTTAAAACCCATTTCATGGGTAGTAAAATTTCTGTCAATAGGGAAAGAGCTTCCATAACCCGCGGCACTTCCTAATGGATTTTGATCTGCTATTTTATAAGCAGCATTTAGAAAATGCAAATCATCAATCAAATTTTCTGCATAAGCGGAAAACCATAATCCAAAGGATGAAGGCATTGCTATTTGAAGATGTGTATAGCCAGGTAACAATGTCTTGCGGTGATTTTCAGCAAGTTTTAAGAGTAAATCAAAAAGGCTTTTAACCTGAGATTTTATTTCGGTAAGTTCATCTTTTAGATATAAATGCATAGCAACTAAAACTTGATCGTTTCTAGATCTAGCAGTATGTATTTTTTTCCCAGTATCACCGAGTTTTTCGGTAAGTAGAAATTCAATTTTAGAGTGCATGTCTTCAAACGAATCTTCGATAGTAAATTCTCCTTTTTCAATTGATTTTGCAATGACATCTAATTCAGTTACCAAAGCTTTAGATTCATCTTTAGTCACCAAACCAACTTTGCCTAGCATTTTAGCGTGTGCTTTTGATGCAATTACATCGTATTTAGCCAGAACCAAATCAAGTTCACGATCATTACCAACGGTGAAATGGTCTATTTTTTTATCGGTATTAAAACCTTTGTCCCAGAGTTTCATGTTCAATAGAT
>CAYTRI010000039.1:8577-13487 GCA_964440105.1 uncultured Flavobacteriaceae bacterium | reverse complement strand
ATCTCATTTCTCATAGCTGCTTCGTCAAGAAGCTTTCTAAAATATCAATATACAAACCTACCCCTTCTTCCACTTCTTTTACATAAATAAATTCGTTTGCGGAATGGGATCGTGGACTATAACCTGGCCCTAATTTTAACGATTGGCAACTCAATTTTGCTTGATCAGACAACGTGGGAGAACCATAGGTTTCTCTTCCTAATGCTATACCAGATTGTACAAGAGGATGATTAATTGAAATTGAGGAACTGTCTTTGTTCAAGGACCGAGGTGTTAATTGACATGGAGCTTCTCTTTGTAGGATATCATTAATTTCTTCATTGGAATAGCAATCATTTACCCTTGTGTCAACAACCAAATCGACATGGGCAGGTACAACGTTGTGTTGACTTCCAGCACTTAATTGTGTTACGGTTATTTTAACAGGTCCTAATACCTCAGATATTTTTTCGAATTCATAATTTTTAAACCAATTTAAAACAGCTGATGTTTTGTAAATAGCACTATCCTCGTTGGGGTGGGCGGCATGTGAAGGTGTCCCTTGAATTTTACCGTCATAGACAATTAATCCTTTTTCAGCAATGGCAAGTTGCATTTCTGTTGGTTCGCCTACAATAGCGACATCAATTTCTGGAAGAATAGGCAATAAGGCAGAAAGGCTTTTTGCACCTGCATCTTCTTCTTCAGCAGTGGCGGCCATAATAATATTATGGCTAAGGTCTTCTCGCTCATAAAAGTGAACAAATGTCGCTAACAATGAACATAAACAACCTCCGGCATCATTGCTTCCCAAGCCATAAAGCTTCCCATCTTTAATATGGGCATCAAAAGGGTCATTGGTATAAGCTGAATTTGGTTCTACAGTATCGTGGTGTGAGTTTAATAATAGGTTTGGTTTACTTTCATCATAATATTTATTGAACGCATAAATATTGTTGTACTGTCTTTTGGTTGCCACCCCAAACTTATTCAACCAAGCTTCAATAGCATTACCGGTTTCTTCTTCTTCTTCTGATAATGAAGGTGTTGAAATGAGTTGTTTTAGTAAATCCAAGGCTTCTTGTGCCAAGATATCTTTATCAATCGTCATAAAACTAGTGTTGTATAATTTGTATTCCCTTTTTCAAACAGGCCTAAATTACCTATTCTAACTTCTTTTACTCCATTTTTAAGGGCATGAAAACAATTCTGCATTTTAGGAAGCATACCATCCGCAATGTTACCACCTGAAACTAAACTTTGATAAGAATCGGAATCAATTTTTTTAATGACCGAGTTTTTATCTTCAAAATCTTGAAGCACTCCACTTAGTTCAAAACAATAATAGAGCGTAGTTTCAAAGGTTGTGCTCATACCAATCGCTAATTCTGAAGCAATGGTATCTGCATTAGTATTTAATAATTGTCCCTTTTTGTCATGAGTTAAAGCACAGAAAACTGGCGAAAGTTCAAGTTTCAAAAGACTACTTATGAATTTTGTGTTTACACCGTCCACATCACCTGCAAAGCCGTAATCAATATCAGTTACAGGTCTTTTATGAGCATGAATCGAATTTCCATCAGCCCCACTTATTCCAATAGCGTTGCATTGCAAAGCTTGAAGTTTAGAAACAATTTTCTTATTGGTTAAGCCACCATAAACCATTATGGCAACATCTAAACTTTCAGCATTGGTAATTCTTCTCCCGTTTACCATTTTAGGAGCAATGCCCATTTTTTCTAGGACTTGACTGGCTTTTTTGCCTCCTCCATGAACCAAGATTTTAGGCCCATCAATTTTTGAGAATAAAGTCAAGAACTTTGAAAGTTCAGATTCGTTTTCAATGATGTTGCCACCTATTTTTATTATGGATAATTGCTGTTTCACAGTTTTTTTAAAATTCTCTTTAAGACTAATTGCGCTGAATAGGTTCTGTTATTTGCTTGTTCTATTACTAAACTTTGATTGCTATCTAAAATAGTGCCTTCAACCACCACATTTCTTCTCACAGGTAAGCAATGCATGAATTTGGCATTACCTAACTTTTCTTTGGTCATCATCCAGCTTTTATCTTGAGATAATATTTTCCCGTAATCTGAATAACTACTCCAATTCTTTACATATACAAAGTTCGCATTTTCTAGAGCCTTATTTTGGTCATGCACAATTGTGCACCCTTTTGTGATTTCAGGATTCAATTCGTATCCCTTAGGATGTGTAATTACAAATTCTGCATCTTGTAGTTTCATCATTTCTACAAAAGAATTAGCAACAGCATGGGGCAGTGCTTTCGGGTGTGGTGCCCAAGACAGTACTATTTTAGGTTTTTCTATAGTCTTGCTTTCTTCTATAGTTATTGCATCTGCTAAAGCCTGTAATGGATGTCCAACCGAACTTTCCATATTCACTACAGGAATAGATGCATATTTTTTAAAACCATTTAAAACGATTTCTGCCTCATCTTTTTCTTTATCGACTAAGCCAGCGAATGCTCTAATAGCAACAATATCGGCAAACTGAGAAACCACTTGGGCGGCTTCTTTAATATGCTCAGATTTGCCTTGGTCCATTATTACACCGTCTTCATATTCTAATTGCCAGCCTTCACTGTCAAAATTCATAATCATAACCTCCATACCCAGATTCATTGCCGCTTTTTGAGTGCTTAAACGAGTACGAAGACTGTTATTAAAGAATAGTAAACAAATAGTTTTTTGTTTGCCTAGTGCCTTAAATTGAAAAGGGTTTTGCTTTAAATCAATAGCTTCTTTTACAGCTTGCTGTAAATTTTCTAAATCGTTTATGGATAGGTAGTTTTTCATGATAATTCAGCTTTCAATGCTTCAAAGAAAATATCAATATGTTCCTTGGTTATATTTAATGCTGGTAGAAATCGTAATAGTTTTTTATTTGCTGACCCACCTGTAAAAACATGTTGATTATAAATCAGTTTCTTACGTAGCTCAGCTACTTCTAAATCAAATTCTAATCCCAACATTAATCCTCTTCCCTTAACTTTTTTTACCTCGCGAATTTTTTTGGTCTTATCTAAAAAGTATGCACTTAAGTCAGTTGCATTTTTCATCAAATCTTCTTTTTCTATAACTTCTAATACAGCCATAGTAGCGGCACATGCTAAATGGTTTCCGCCAAAAGTTGTTCCAAGCAAGCCGTAAGAAGCTTTTATAGACTCATGAATTAGTATCCCGCCCACAGGAAAACCGTTACCCATACCTTTAGCAATAGATATAATATCAGGAGTTATCTGATGATGTTGAAACCCAAAAAACTTGCCGCTTCTACCAAAACCAGATTGTACTTCATCGGCAATAACTAAGACATTATTTTCTTTGCATTTTGCCTCAATAAATTGATAGAATTTTGGACTAGGTTCATCTAAACCACCAACGCCTTGAATAGCCTCAAGAATTACCGCACAATATTCTCCGGTTTTTAAGGCTACTTCTAAACCATCAAAATCTTCAAAAGCTAGGAAAGTAACTTTTTGCTGCTGATTTATTGGTGCATTAATTTTTATATTATCTGTTGTTGCTACCGCTGCTGAAGTTCTACCGTGAAAAGCGTTGTTAAAAGCAATTACTTTTGATTTTCCAGTTTGGAATGATGCCATTTTTAAGGCATTCTCATTTGCCTCTGCTCCAGAATTACAAAGGAATAAGTTATAATCCTCACAGTTAGATAGTTCACCTAGTTTTTTTGCTAACTCAGTTTGTAAGGGGTTTTGAATTGAATTGCTGTAAAAACCAATATTATCCAACTGATTCTTTAACCGGTTAACATAATGTGGATGTGAATGCCCAATAGAAATTACGGCATGCCCGCCATAAAAGTCTAAATATTTTTCGCCCTTGTCATCAATAACTTCAATTCCTTTAGCGGAAACCGGAGTAACATCATAAAGTGGGTATACATCAAATAGTTCCATAGTAAATTCAAATTCAAGTGTCAAGCTCAAATACAATATTTAAATTCAATTGATTCTACATTTTAATTGAACTTGATTCTTGTACTTGAGTTTGTATTTGTTAATTTTTTTTAATCTCATTAATTTTCTCAAAGGATGTCACAATACCCCTAATCAAAGAAGAACTTAAACCTTGATGCTCCATTTCGTTTAGACCAGAAATAGTACAGCCTCTTGGTGTCGTTACTCTGTCTATTTCCTCTTCTGGATGGCTGCCAGACTCAATTAGTAAGCTAGCTGCTCCGTTACACGTATGCATAGCCAATTCTTGGGCTTCTTTGGCATCAAAACCAAGTTGAATTGCGCCTTGTGTCGTAGCACGGATTAAACGCATCCAAAAAGCAATTCCGCTAGCACAAATAACTGTTGCTGCTTGCATTTGTTCTTCAGGAATTTCTAAAGAATGCCCCATTCTGTTAAATATCGCTTTGGCTAAATCAATTCGTTTTTTACCCAAACCATTGCTACAAATACAAGTCATTGATTTACCAACAGAAATTGCTGTATTGGGCATACTTCTAATTATATATTTATCCGTTCCGATTATGGATTCAATTTTTTGAATTCCGAAACCTGTTATGGTGCTAATTAGAACATGTTTTTCACCCAATAAATCTTTAACATCATAAAGAATGGCTTCAAAATGACCAGGTTGAACTGCAAAAATTAGAATATCTGAATTTTTCACAGCTTCCGCATTATCAGTCGTAACGGTTACATTTCCGTACTTTTCAAAATCTGCAATTTCTGCCGTATTTCTTTTGGTAAGATACATGGATGTTGCCCCATTGCTATGCAAAATACCTTTTGCAATGGCTAATCCTAAATTACCTGCACCTATTATCGCTATTTTCATGATTTTCTTTAGTATTAAGTAATTAGTACAAAGTAATTAGTACCTACTACTTATGATTATTTTTTCTCAGTACTTAATACTTTGTACTTA
>CAYTRI010000039.1:4088-8477 GCA_964440105.1 uncultured Flavobacteriaceae bacterium | reverse complement strand
GTACTTAATACTTTGTACTTATTACTTTTTTAATACACCCCTGCTTTTAATTGTAATCCTTCACCTTCATTAAATCGAAATATCAAATTCATATTCTGCACGGCTTGCCCTGAAGCTCCTTTTAATAAGTTGTCTATAGCAGAAGTAATCAACAATAGGTTTTCGTGCTTGTGTAAATGAATATGACAGTTGTTCGTATTAACTACCTGTTTTAGGTGAATAGGTTCTTGAGAAATATGGGTGAATAAAGCATTTTCATAATATTCTTGATATAGTGCTTTGGCTTCTTCTATACTACCTTGAAATTCGGTGTAGGTAGTGGCCAAAATACCTCTTGGAAAATTACCTCTGTTTGGTAGAAAATTTAATCTTCCTATTTCATTATCAAAAGCTGTTAGACTTTCGTTAATTTCACCTAAATGCTGATGTGTAAAAGGCTTGTACCAACTTACATTGTTGTTTCTCCAACTAAAGTGTGTGGTGTCAGATGGTTTTATTCCTGCACCAGTACTACCTGTTACTGCATTCACATGAATTTCGTTATGTAAAAGCCCTTTTTGTGCCAATGGTAATAACGCCAATTCAATTGCAGTCGCAAAACAACCTGGATTCGCAATGTACTGTGAATCTGCTATTTCATTTTTGAATAATTCTGGTAGGCCATAAACAAATTGTCTTTCTTGAAAAATTGAATCTGCTTTAAGCCTAAAATCATTACTTAAATCAATAATTTTTGTTGTATTTGAAAACGAATTTTCTGCTAAAAATTTAGAAGAATTTCCGTGTCCAAGACAAAGAAAAACCACATCAATATTTAAATTTACTTTTCCTGTGAATTCTAGTTCTGTTTGCCCTAATAGATCTGGATGTGCTGTTGTTAGTGATTTACCCGCTCTTGTTGTACTAAAAACAAAATCAATTTCAACATTGGAATGATTCAATAATAATCGAATCAACTCGCCGCCCGTATAACCAGAACCACCAATAATACCTGCTTTAATCATGATTTTCATTTACATGGTTAGCTATTTTACCTGGATTGGATAGAATCTTTATGAACCCCTTAGCCTCATCAGCCGACCAACCTTTATTTATTTCGCCATAACTACCAAAAGAGGCATTCATTAAATCATGAGGTGATGTAATTCCATCCAATCTAAACTGAAAAGGATATAAACTCACAAAAACATCTCCAGAAACATTTTTTTGGGTATCCGTTAAGAAAGCTTCTGTATTTCTCATTACCTCATCCAAGTAGTTGCCCTCATGCAAAAGCATACCATAAAAATTACCTAACTGTTCTTTTTGGTATTGCTGCCATTTGCTCAAAGTGTGTTTTTCCAACAAATGATGCGCTTTAATAATTATCAAAGGAGCAGCGGCCTCAAAACCTACTCTACCTTTAATCCCGATAATAGTGTCACCTACATGAATATCTCTTCCGATAGCATATTTAGATGCCATAGCTTCGAGTTTTTCAATATTGGTTACAATATCGTTCTTTTCTCCATTTACCGCAGTTAATTCACCTTTTGTAAAAGTCAGTTTAACCTTAGAAGGTTCCTTTTGTTGCAGTTGACTTGGATAGGCTGAATCGGGTAGTGGTAGATTTGAAGTTAAGGTCTCATCACCACCAACTGATGTTCCCCAAAGCCCTTTGTTAATGGAATACTTTGCTTTTTCCCATGAGTAATCTACTCCGTTTTCTTTCAAATATTCTATTTCAGCTTCCCGAGATAATTTATTATCCCTGATTGGCGTGATAATTTCAATCTCTGGTGCCAGCGTTTGAAAAATCATATCAAAACGTACTTGGTCATTTCCTGCACCTGTACTGCCATGAGCAATATATTTGGCGCCAACTTTTTTTGCATGATTTACAATTTCGACAGCCTGAACAATTCGTTCTGCGCTAACCGAAAGTGGATAGGTGTTGTTTCTTAAAACGTTCCCATAAATCAAAAACTTTACTACCTTATCGTAAAATGTTTGAACAGAATCTATTGATGTATAACTCGATGCTCCAAGTGCAATAGCCTTTTCTTCTATATTTTTAATTTCTTCAAGTGAAAAGCCACCTGTATTTACACTTACGGCATGTACTTCATATCCTTTTTCTTTTGAAAGATATTTGGCGCAATACGAAGTATCTAATCCGCCGCTATAGGCTAGTACTAGTTTTTTCATTATATCTATTTACTTAAACTGTCAGTTCGAGCGGAGTCCAGAACGGGTCTAGAAAAATGCATCTCGACTCCGCTTGATGTGACAGCTTTATTTTGGTTTTTTTCTCAATAGTAAATTCTCTTTGATATTTTTCAATCTTTGAAAAGCTTTACTGTTTAATTTTTCTTTCTCTTTTGTCTTGGTGATAGGGTTGTATAACATTCCTGTACACAAGCACATTTTTCTTTCAGTTCTGGTTAGGATATCAAAATTTTTGCAAGTTTGACAGCCTTTCCAAAATTCGGGATCATCAGTAAGTTCAGAGAAGGTCACTGGTTTATAGCCTAATTCGTAATTCATTTTCATAACAGGAAGACCTGTAGTGATTCCAAATATTTTGGCTTCAGGAAACTTTTCTCGCGACAACTCAAAAATTCGTTTTTTGATTTTCTTAGCTAGTCCTTGGTTACGAAAATCTGGATGAACAATTAAACCTGAGTTAGCAACAAAACCTTTATTTCCCCATACTTCGATATAGCAAAAGCCGGCAAATTTGTCATCAGCTAAGGCAATTACTGCATTTCCGTTTTCTAACCTTTTAATAATATACTCAGGTGTTCTACGCGCAATACCTGTGCCTCGAACCTTAGCCGAGTCCGTTATGGTATCGCTAATAATTTGTGCGTATTTAAAATGTGATTCGTTCGCAACAATGATTTCCATTGTTCAATACTTTAGTAAAAAAATAATTTTAAAATTCTGTGGATGTTGCGGAAATGGACTCACCTATTTCCATGAAATATATAGTACCCTTACGGGCGACGGCGAGCTATGAACGGACGTAGTGGAGCAGTGTTGCTCAAAGAAGTTAATATGTATACTTGCTCGTTCATTATGGTGTAAATGTACGAATTAATTTAAATGAGCCTAATTCTGGGCTAATTTTTTACGAAAGAACGATTTTATGCTATTACTTTTTGAAATTTCATAACACAAATAGCCAAAAACAACTAAATATTCAAAACTAAGTATCCATAGATTTTCTTTAAAATCTGGATTGGAATAAGCATAATAACTTAAAACTACCATAGCTGACCATACTATTGGAAAACGATAATTAGAGAAGATTCCAAGCGTTAAAAGAAAGATTATATACCAAGGATGAACGGTTGATGAAAGAAAATAATAAAAGCTAAGAAGTATAAGCATGGAACTAATAAGTGTAACCAAGCTTTGGTTTTTTCTTGAAAAGGTAAGTAAAAGAGCTGCTGAAATTATTAGTATGGGAACAAGACTACCATAAGATTTAACTAACTCCCATGGTTTGGCTTCAAATTGAGTTACTGCAATTTTCTTAACTACGTTATAAATGCTGGCATTAAATTCAAAGTTGGAAAACCAAAGACCCACTGTTTGGGAATAATTATCAATAAATTCTGAAGAATAAAATGGAAGTAAAAACAGCACACAGGTTATTCCAATCAAACTATAGAACAGAACGCTTTTTTTTAATCCAAAATGCTTTAAGAATAATGGTAAAAATAAAATAGGGACAAGTTTTAACAAGATGGAGAACGCATAAATTGGAGCTGCTTGTTTCCATTTGTTTGTTGATATTAAATAGATAGACCAAACAAAGAAGAAAAGCATTACCCCTTCAAAATGCAGGTTTCCAGTAAGTTCAATAATCACTAACGGATTTAAAAAATACCAGAAAGTAAGATGATTAGATTTTCCTATGTTTTGCAGCAACTTTCTTCCAAAGTATAGTATACCTATATCTGCCAAGATGATAGTTATTCGCATTACAATTAGAGAACCTAACACGCTACCGCCACTTAAAAAGGAAGAAATGGTAAAAATAAGCTGATTTAACGGCGGGTAATTACTATAATGTCTAGCGCTCAAGGAGCCCATGCCATCATATAGCTGTTGTGCATTGGCAATTGCTAAATCTGATTTTTGAATTAAAGTATTTGGGGTATACAAATACGGATTAATACCATTCTTGATTAGTTCTCCATCCCAGATAAAACGATAAAAATCTTGAGAAAGATTGGGTTCTGTAAAAAGAAAAACTAATCGAAAAAGGATTCCTACTAGGAATAGAAATTTAAAGTTCCACTTTTCAAACTGAATAAGCTTATAGTAAAAGAAGAAAAGTGCTACATATAGTGTTGCTAGTTTTATGAAATCTTCCCTCGCTAAATCGTAAGCAAAAAT
>CAYTRI010000039.1:0-3988 GCA_964440105.1 uncultured Flavobacteriaceae bacterium | reverse complement strand
GACTTAAAGAATACAAAGCCAAAACCTAAGAATAACATTAAATGAAAAGGAAAAAGACCGTAATCATTTAAAGGAACAGCGCTATACATACCAAATAAGAAGTATAACATTAAGGCAAATTCAATAATCATATTTGGCGATAACTTTGTTGCTAAATATCTATTGCCTTTCCAACTATCTGTAAGATTATTAATATTGAATTTAGGTGTGCGTACAAACTCACTTCGTTTACCTAGATGCCCTTCCATAACAGCAATAGAATTGTGTAATGATAAGCCCAAAGCAACGGAGAAGAATGTAAAGAACAATTTTATGTAATCAATAAAGTTATCAAATCCACTGCCTTGAATACTTTTGTAAGTAAACCAGTAGCAAAAGAACAAGATAATTGTACTTACTATAAAGAAGCTTGTTACTTCAAAAATCCATCCTAAATGTCCATAAGTATTTTTAATATATAGCATTGGAATACTTAACAATGCAACTACAAATACGCATAAGAACATGGAGCTGTTTAATAAATGCATTACTCCATGGAATTTGGTTTTAAAATCAATATTCTTTGCTTTAACTACACTCGAAACTGATTTTCTAAAGTTCTCAGCCCCACCTTTATTCCATCTAAACTGTTGTGAACGTGCAGCACTCATTACTACAGGTAATTCCGCAGGTGTTTCAACATCTTCTAAGTATTTAAACTTCCAATCCTTTAATTGAGCTCTGTAACTTAAATCTAGGTCTTCAGTAAGAGTATCACCTTCCCAGTTTCCAGCATCTAAAATGCACTCTTTTCTCCAGATACCTGCTGTACCATTAAAGTTGATAAAATGGCCTTTAGAATTTCTGCCTACTTGCTCTAAAGTAAAATGAGCATCTAAAGCAAATGCTTGAATTTTAGTCAAAGAATTGAAGTTTCTGTTAATATGACCCCAGCGAGTTTGTACAACTCCAATTTCTGAATCTTTAAAATAAGGTACTGTTTTCTTTAACCAATCACTTTCTGGTAAGAAGTCCGCATCAAAAATCGCAACAAATTCTCCTTTTGCAATTTCAAGCCCTTCCTTTAAAGCTCCCGCTTTAAACCCTTGACGATTAGTTCTAGTAATATGTTGAATGTCTAATCCTGTTTCTTGTAATTCTTTAACGCGCTTTGCAGTATCTATAACAGTATCATCTGTAGAATCATCTAATACCTGAATTTCTAATTTACTATTTGGATATTCTATTTTAGCAATATTTTCTAACAGACGCTCCATTACATACTCCTCATTATAAATTGGGAGCTGTATGGTTACATGCGGAATTTCTCTTGGATCTAATAAATTGAATTTGGGCGCCTCATCATTTTGCTTTTTAGTACTCAAATAATTGATTAATAAATTAAGCTGTGCTAGGCTATAGAAAAAAATCAGAATCAAGGCCAAACTGTAAACTGCAATGATGATGTAAGCGATTGTAAGTCCCATAATTATTTGATGCTGTATTTAAATATCCAACCTAAAATTTTTATGCCAGCAAATATAGCGCCTTTTACCGTACCTGATACTTTTGAGATGCCAATTCTTTTTTTGTAACGCACTGGTACTTCGGTATATGAAAGTTTTTTTCGTAAAGCTTTTAATTGCATTTCTACAGTCCATCCATAAGTCTTGTCCTCCATCTGCAATTCTTTAAGCTTTTCGTATTTAATTGCACGAAAAGGACCTAAATCTGTAAATTTTGCTCTAAAAAACAAGCGCATCAAAAAAGTGGCTAATTCATTGCCAAAAATCTGTGGAAAAGTCATTGAGCCAGCTTCTCGCAATTCTTTTCTACGTGCGCCTACTACAAAATCCATGTTCTCATTTAATATTGGGGCTACAACTTTATCTAGTTCTTCAGGATAATCAGAATAGTCTCCATCAATAAATACGATAATATTGGGTTGTTTGGACTGTTTAGCTATATAATCCATACCCTTTAGGCAAGCATAACCATACCCTCTTCTATTTTCGGTTAAAACGGTAGCTCCTGCTTTTTCAGCATTTGCCACAGTATTATCATTAGAATTGTTATTAACAACAATGATTTCAGAAACAGATTTTGGTAGTTCTGAAACAACATGACCTATGGAATCACCTTCGTTATAAGCAGGAATAATTACTTTAATATCTACCATTACTTAAGGTCAGAAAGTTTGTTTTCTTTTTTAAAGCTGCCAAAGCTAAACCATTCTTTTATTTTCTTTCCGTTTTTATATTTTTCGGCTGAGGTTAATTGTTCATCCATATATTTAAGGCAGTAACCATTTTTAATACCGTCTTTTAACTGGCATTTATGGTTAACTTTTTCATTTTCGTCGTAAAAAAGCCACCACTTTACTTTTTTGCCTTCTTTAAAATGCCCTTCCATTTCTAGTTTTCCATTTTCACTATAGAAATACCAATAATCAATTTTAGAGTTTTTATTGTAATGGCCTTGGGCCATTAGTTTTCCATTAGTATGATAATACTTCCAGAAGTCTTCTTTAGAATCGTCAAGTTTCCACCCTTGCGATTTTAGTTTTCCATTGTCATGATAATCACGATGATATATCTTGTTTGAAGATAAAATTAGAAATATAATAAGAGTTATGCGAAGCATTTTATTTTTGGTTTACCAAAGACATTAAATCAACATCATTACCTAACAAAACTTGATTACTATCAATACGACCTTGCAATGGACCGTTCTCCAATTTTAGAACTCCTCTAGGGCAAACTGCAGAGCAGATACCACATCCAACACAACTAGAACGAACTATATTCTCTCCTTTTTGAGCATAAGCTCTAACATCAATACCCATTTCGCAATAGGTAGAACAGTTTCCGCATGATATACATTGTCCGCCGTTGGTAGTTATTCTAAATTTTGAAAACAAACGTTGTTGAAAACCAAGAATCGCAGCCATTGGACATCCAAAGCGACACCATACACGGTTACCAAAGATTGGATAAAAACCTGTACCTATAACTCCAGAGAATATACTTCCTATTAAAAAGGAATATGATTTACGCAACGTTTCCGATTTGAATAAAAATACATTACCATCGCCACTAAAAAAATGAAACCCTATTAAGGCCAAAATGATAACTAAGTATCCTGTAGCTCCATATTTTGCATCTTTTTTAAATTGCTCTCTTTTAAATATCATTACCAATGCAAATATTGCTGTCAATAAAACTGCAACACCAATTAAAAAGGTGCTTTTTGTTAACCAATATTTACTAGTGTCTGTACCTAGGTAAGAATAAATTACAGCCGTTGTCATAAGTGTAACAAAGACGACAACACTATGTACAACCCAACGTTCTACTTTCCATGCTTTTACAGTTTTGTCACTAAGCTGGCGAAAAGAATCCCCTGCAGTTTCTGCTAATCCACCACAACCGCAAACCCAAGAACAATACCAGCGTTTACCATATTTATAAGTTAAGATTGGACTTATGATAAAAATTGTTGCAACCCCAAAAATTAACAAGCCAAAACCAATATCACCAGAACTCAAGAATCCTTTAATGCGATAACCTTCAAAATTATAATAGTTTAAAGGCCACATATTTTTAAGGTCATAATAGGGAAGACTTCCACCGTTTAAAACAGAACTCCCATTTAAACGAGCCATTAATTCTGGAATAATAAAAGCAAATCCAGTTTGAAAGAACATGACACTCATTGTTCTAATCCGTTCATATCTATTGTGGCGATATTTCCACATAAATTTGATGCCAAAAGCTAGAATTGCTACCGTATAGAGTGTTCCATAAACAAACCATTGACTGGCTGGATTTCCACTTAGCATTCTGCTTAAAGGGTCAAATAAGCCAATAACTCCCTTGTTATTTCCTTTAGCAACAAGACCCAAATATTCTGGGTAGAAATAAAGAACAATATAGAAACTAGTTAAAGCAATCCCAGCTACCCAGCCCCAAAAGCCTTTACTAGAAATGGATTTAAACCAAACCCCATC
>CAYTRI010000038.1:0-19361 GCA_964440105.1 uncultured Flavobacteriaceae bacterium | reverse complement strand
AATTCAAACTTCCAGAAATCTAACAATCCAAAAATCCGCCTATCCACACCATCTACCCTACAGGTGCTTTTTGAGGACAATCACTTAATTGTCATCAATAAAAGACCTGGAGATATTGTGCAAGGTGATAAAACAGGTGATACGCCACTTAGCGAAATTGTAAAAGAGTATCTAAAGTCAAAATACAACAAACCTGGTAATGTGTATTTAGGGGTTGTACACCGCTTGGATAGGCCAACTTCTGGTATTGTAGTTTTTGCAAAAACTTCAAAAGCCTTACCAAGATTGAATAAGCTATTTTCCGAAGGGAAAACAAAAAAAACCTATTGGGCGGTTGTTAATAAAACTCCAGAAAACGAAGAAGATTCGCTAACCCATTGGTTAGTTCGTAATTCAAAACAGAATAAGTCATACGCTCACAAAAAGGAAGTTCCAAATAGTAAAAAAGCACTACTCGATTATAAACTAGCAAAGAAGTTAGACAACTATTTTTTGCTTGAAATTGATTTAAAAACTGGAAGGCATCATCAAATACGAGCACAACTAACAGCAATAGGCAGTATTATTAAAGGAGACTTAAAGTATGGGGCAGCCAGAAGCAATAAAAATGGTGGCATTCACTTACATTCTAGAAGTTTATCATTTGAACACCCAGTAAAAAAAGAATTGATAGAATTTCTAGCTTCACCTCCAAATGATCCCATTTGGAATGCTTGTCTCTAATTTTTTTCTATTTTTAAACAAACACATACCATGAAAAAGTTCCTTTTTATTCTTCCTTTATTACTATTATTCTCTTGCGGGAGTTACAATTCAATAGATAGTTTTTATGAAGCACATAAAAATGACAATCAAGTAACTGCCATTAGAGTTCCTCAATTCATGTTTTCACTGGTTAGTGAGATATCTCCGGAAATGAAATCTTTAGTAGGCAACACTCGAGATTTAAGGTACATGCAATTTCCTAGTAAAACTGCTGCACAAACCAAATTCTTAAATACGCAAATGAATAATTTTGCTTCCAGTTCTTTCATAGAAGTATTTCGCAAAAATGATGAGCTTAAACGCAACGTAGTTTCTATACGAGAAAAGCGTGATGTTGTAAAAGAAATTTTAATCTACAACAATGATAACGCAAGCGGGTCTTTCTTATATTTTAATGGAAATTTTGACCCCTTAAAAGTACGAGAATTGGCAAAAAATAATCAGTTCGAAAAATTCTCCAGTGGGCTAATACCGCAAATGGGACTTACTACACCTGGAATCGTTAATTAAGAACCAAATTTTGGCTATCTAGTTATGGTAAGTGCTTTTTCTCGGATTATCTGCCCTACTGGCTTATTGTATAAATGACTTTCTAACCAAGAAATAATATCTAAGTATAAAAAGGCACGTTTTTCATAGGGATGGTCTTCATACTTTTTTAACTCACTGTGGAGTTTTAAAAACTCATTCTTAAGTTCATTTGGATATATGTCTCCCAAACTTCTTAAGAATTTTATCATCTCTTTCTGTACGGCTTGCAGGTCGTTCATTTTTAATAAAAACTTATAGGTGCTCTTTAATTGAACTTCTAAATGATAATCCATACCTGCCTCATAATGAGCTACTAAACTTAAAACCCTAGCAAAACACATTAAATCTTCTCTCATCTTCAAATTCTTATTAGAGATGATTCTTTTTAAATAAACAATGCAATTTTTATTATCGCCATTACCAAAATAAAGACAAGCAATTTTATAGTATAAAAGCATTATATGATGCTGGTCTATACGGTCTTTATGCTTGTTTATACCATATTCTACAATATTTACCAGATACAATCCTTTTTCAAAAGTTCCTTCTAAAAAATGTAGATTTAATCTGTTTGAATTAATGTATAAGAAAGCTAAAGAAGAAATGTTGTCATTCTTGGGGAAGTTGGAGCTTTGTGTCATTTCCTCCAATTTCTCCAATGTCTGTTTAAACTGAGAGCGATATTTAACATAAAACAAAGACTCTAGGAGATAATGATTTCCTTTTAAAAAGAAAACTGGATTCAAATGAATCATTTCTTCATTTTCGTAAAATAAATCTACCCATTTACTCGCGTATTTATAAGACGATAAAAAATCTTGTGTTAGAAAGCTGTACCATAAATATGCTTTATAAAGCCACAATTTCTCTCGAAAACCTAGTGATTCAATACGATATTCAGGCAAGTGTGTTTCAAAGTAAGCCGTAACTTCTTGTAAGTCTTCATCGGTACGTACATACCCAACTTTAAGCATCATCCCATATAACTGGAGTGAAAGGTTAGATAATTTACTAGTCATTACATTGTGAGCAGATAATTCTTTTGCTTGTATGGCCAATTCATCTGCCCTATCCGGTATACTTCTAGTAATATATTGGGTTTCAATTATTTTCTCTAACTCAACGATCTCGTATGCTACATTTTTTTCTTCATTATCAATCGCAATATTCTTGACCTTGTCTAAAATTTTTAGTGCCTGTTTGTAAAGCCCTTTTTGATATAGGATAGTTGCGAAGTCTAATTGCTCCCGTATTTGTACTCGAATATTTTGGTTTACAGGGTTAAGTCTTAAACTTACCAAAATCTGTTTATAAAGGTGAGCCTTTAAGTTAGATAACTGCGATTTTTTTACAATACCACTTTCTAAGATAAGAGGCTCACTATACGCCTTCATCTTATCCATTAAATTAAATAGCGCCAAGAATTTAGCATCTGTATTTACGCCTAATCGACCTACATAAAGTTTAAACTGACGCTTTTCTGATTTTGAAAGTGATTTAACCAGAATAAATAAAGTATCCTTTTGGGAATTTGTCATCGTAAAATAAAACGTTTAACCAATTGTTATACAGCTAATTAACTTATTCAAAAAACTATTTAACGTTGTAATGATTTACAGGGTGGCATAGTTGATGAACTACTGAATTTTATCTTCGTGTAGATTCGTTTAAACTACTCAAAGTTATGGCTAAAGATAAGGTACAAATTTTTGACACAACCCTTAGAGATGGTGAACAGGTACCTGGTTGTAAATTAGATACCAAACAAAAGTTAGTAATAGCGAAAAGGTTAGATGAACTTGGAGTTGACGTAATTGAAGCTGGCTTTCCAATTTCTAGTCCTGGTGATTTTAAATCGGTACATGAGATAGCCAAATTGGTTAAAAATGCTACTGTTTGTGGTTTAACTAGGTCTGTAAAAAAAGATATAGAAGTAGCAGCTGAAGCTATTAAAATAGCAAAAAGACCAAGAATTCATACTGGGATAGGGACTTCAGATTCACACATAAAATATAAATTTAACTCGAATCGCGATGCCATTTTAGAAAGAGCGGTAGAAGCTGTTAAATATGCTAAAACATTTGTTGAAGATGTAGAGTTTTATGCAGAGGATGCTGGACGAACGGACAACCACTATTTAGCAAGGATTTGTGAAGCTGTAATAAAGGCTGGCGCTACAGTATTAAATATACCAGATACTACAGGGTATTGCCTGCCAGAGGAGTATGGTGCAAAAATGAAATACCTAAAAGAAAATGTAACTGGCATAGATAAAGCCATACTTTCTTGTCATTGCCATAACGATTTAGGCTTAGCAACTGCAAACTCAATAGCTGGTGTTATAAATGGTGCGCGACAAATAGAATGTACTATAAACGGAATAGGTGAACGAGCTGGAAATACTTCATTAGAAGAAGTAGTAATGATTATGAGACAGCATCCAGATTTAAATTTAGATACCAATATCAATAGCAAATTACTTTATGATACTAGTCTAATGGTGTCTGATAAGATGGGTATGTCTGTACAACCAAATAAAGCCATTGTGGGATCAAATGCATTTGCTCATAGTTCAGGAATCCATCAAGATGGTGTAATCAAAAACCGTGAAACTTATGAAATCATGGATCCTGCAGATGTTGGTGTAAGCGAATCATCAATAGTTTTAACTGCAAGAAGCGGACGTGCTGCTTTAGCTTACAGAGCAAAAAATGTTGGCTATGAGTTAACCAAGTTACAACTGGATGTTGTTTACGAGAATTTTCTAAAGTTTGCTGATATTAAGAAAGAGATTATAGACGTTGACATTCATGAGATTGTTGAAACAAGTAATATCAAATTAGAAAGCCTAGCTTAATAAAAAAGTAATTTAGGCGCTTGAAATTTAATCAATGAATCTAAATATAGCCTTACTACCCGGCGATGGTATTGGACCAGAAGTACTAAACCAAGCAGTAAAATGTTTGCAAGCTGTTGAGGAAACTTTTAATCATACATTTGAATATAAAGAGGGAGTTGTTGGGGCAATTGCTATTGATAAGACTGGAAATCCCTTGCCAAATAAAACATTACAACTCTGTAAAGATGCAGATGCTATTCTTTTTGGTGCTATTGGAGATTCTAAATATGATAATGACCCAAGTGCTAAAATACGCCCAGAACAAGGTCTATTAAAATTACGAAAAGAACTAGGTCTTTACACTAATGTTAGACCTGTAAAAGTATTCCCTACTTTAATTGAAAAATCACCTTTAAAAAAAGAAATTATTTTAGGTGCAGATTTTACAATTTACCGAGAACTCACTGGTGGTATCTATTTTGGAGAAAAAAAACTTAATGAAGAAGGAACCATAGCTTCAGATTTGTGTGAATATTCAGAAAAAGAGATTAGTCGTATTGCGCATCAAGCATTTAAAGCTGCAAAAAACAGGAAGAACAAGCTAACTCTAGTTGATAAAGCAAATGTTTTAGAATCTTCAAGACTTTGGAGAAAAGTTGTAACCAAAATTGGTGAAAGCTATCCCGAAGTAAGATTAGATTTTCTTTTTGTAGATAACGCTGCAATGCAAATCATTCTTAATCCTAGTCAGTTTGACGTTATTCTAACTGAAAACATGTTTGGTGATATTATTTCTGATGAAGCCAGTGTTATAGGAGGTTCAATAGGCTTACTCGCTTCTGCATCTATTGGGGATGAAAATTCTCTTTTTGAACCCATTCATGGGTCATACCCTCAAGCAAAAGGAAAAGACATAGCAAACCCAATTGCATCTATACTTTCTGCTGCAATGCTTCTTGAGCATTTTCAATTATTTGAAGAAGCAATGGCTGTACGCGAAGCAGTAGATAAAGCATTAGAGAAAAGAATTGTAACTCCAGATTTAGATGCCAATAGTAGCTATGGCACAAATCACGTTGGCGATTTTATAGCAGATAATATTGTTGATAATGATGAGGAACTCAATATTAATGATGAAAACATTGATTTAGGTAAATCAACAATCATATAAGTTATTCACTTAATAGCGAGGCCATAGTCTCATTAAACTCTTTTTTGAATGCTTCATGCTTTTCTAAAGTAGCTGGGCCATTAAAACCCGTATGTATTTTTCTGATTCCTCCTTTTTTATCAATGTAAATACTAGTTGGGTATGATAACACATGATTTAACATTGGCAGCTTCTCATTAGCAAGTGTTTTATCAGAACTTCCAAACTGAGACAGTAGAATAGGGTATTCAACTCCTATCCGTTCTTTCAATCTATTTATTCCTTTAAAAGCCTTTTCTTTTGTTTTAGCATACTCAAAAGCTAATGCAACAACTTTCAAATCAGGGTTTGGGTTATTCTTCAAATACTCAACATAGAACTTTGTTTCATCAAGGCAATTTGGACACCAAGTACCCATTATTTGAACCAAAACCACCTTGTCTTTAAACTCCTTATCAGTTAAGCTAATAATTTTACCATTTGCATCGGGAAAGGTGAAAGCAAATTTATCATAACCATCTTTAATATAGGTTAGTGTGTTCGAGTCTGCAAGTTCAAAAGCTTCATTACGTTTCGCTTTAAAATTTTCAATACTATGGTTTCCAGAGTAAAAAACACCACTCAAGGTCGAGTCTGTTGCTTCAGCTTCAAATAAGAAAACATGAGCACCATCGAAAGTGGATAACTTTAAAGTACTTCCATCTACTACGCCTTCTAAATATCTATAATCGCCAGTATTAGTTCTAAAAGTACCTATTACTTTTTCGTCTTCTTGTGTAAAGATTCCTTTAGCAGGATATGGGCTTTCTCCATCAAAGTCAAAATTAACCTCCCATATCCCAGAAATGTTAACTTCTGGTTTCTCTATAATATCAAATCTTGGATTATCACCAAACTTCGCATTAAAAGGAACTACTCTATCTAAACTTTCTTTAATAAAATTACCTTGTATCTCTTTTTCTGAAAAAGAGCCTGCAATATATCCTTCAAAAATTGGCATTTGTATTTTAATTGAATCTTTATAAAACTCAAATTCATCAATTAAAACTACTTCATCAGCATTTCTAACTTCCATAGTATAATTATCACCATTTGTAGTCAACGTAAAATTAAATGGCAACTTATTATCTTCAGAAACTTCCATACTAGCCCACCAATCACCCGTTTTTAATTTTACCTCACTTTTCTCATTACAAGAAATTAATGTCATGAGCAGTAAAAAAAATATAGATAACCTTTTCATTTGAAAATATTTTGTCAATTATATCGAAAAAATATTGCTCCACTTACATTTTTACCAAAATCTTTACAGATAAAGTAGATTGAAAGTGAGTTTGCAATGTTTTATATTTGCAACCTTTAAAACTGACCAATGAAAATTTCGTACAACTGGTTAAAGCAATTTTTGCAACTAGATTGGAAAGCAGAAAAAACTGGAGAACTCTTAACAGATTTAGGACTTGAAGTTGAAGGAATTTCAAACTTTGAATCTGTTAAAGGTGGACTTGAAGGTGTCATTGTTGGCCATGTTCTTACATGCGAAAAACATCCCAATGCTGACCGTCTTAAGTTGACAACTGTTGATATTGGTAAAGAAAACCCTGTTCAAATAGTTTGTGGTGCTCCTAATGTTGCTGCTGGTCAAAAAGTACCTATTGCCACAATCGGAACTACACTATACACCAAAGAAAATGAGGCTTGGAAAATAAAAAAGGGTAAAATTAGAGGTGAAGAAAGTCATGGGATGATTTGTGCTGAAGATGAGTTAGGACTTGGTAGTAGCCATGAGGGGATTTTAATATTAGATGAGAGTCTTATTCCAGGAACTCCTTGTAGTAGTATTTTTGAAATTGAAAATGATCAGGTTTTTGAAATAGGTCTTACACCCAATCGATCTGATGCAATGAGCCATTTTGGAGTTGCTAGAGACTTAAAAGCTGGTTTAGAACAAAAAGAGATTACAAAAGAACTTATAACACCATCTACAAGTACTTTTTCAATTGATAATCGTTCACTTAAAATAGATGTTGAAGTTGAAGATAATGAGCTTGCTCCTAGGTACTGTGGTGTAACTATTAGTAACATTTTAGTCCAAGATTCTCCAACTTGGTTAAAAAACAAATTAAAATCTATTGGTTTAACCCCTATAAATAATATAGTTGACATTACTAATTATGTATTGCATGATTTAGGGCAACCGCTGCATGCTTTTGACGCTACAAAAATTAAGGGTAATAAAGTTGTAGTTAAAACATTACCTAAAGGCACAAAATTTGTAA
The DNA here is from genome assembly GCA_964440105.1 of uncultured Flavobacteriaceae bacterium. GTDB lineage: Bacteria > Bacteroidota > Bacteroidia > Flavobacteriales > Flavobacteriaceae > Croceitalea. The sequence goes on along the minus strand of CAYTRI010000038.1, from coordinate 11,797 downwards.
CTCTTGATGATGTTGAACGAGAGCTCCATGAAGATGATTTAATGATTTGTGATAGTGATAAACCCATGTGTATTGCAGGTGTTTTTGGAGGAAAGCATTCAGGAGTTACTAATGATACTACTTCTGTTTTTTTAGAAAGCGCTTATTTTGACCCTGTTTCTATTAGAAAAACTGCTAAACGTCATGGTTTAAATACTGACGCTTCTTTTAGGTTTGAACGTGGTATAGATATAAATACCACCGAATACGCTTTAAAAAGAGCTGCCCTACTTATTAAAGAAGTTGCTGGCGGTGAAATCACTTCAGATATAGTAGACTTATATCCCAAAAAGAAAGATGATTTTCAAGTTTTCCTAACTTTTGAAAAGATTTTTAAACTTGTTGGGCAAGAGATACCGAAAGATACTATTAAATCTATTCTCACTTCTCTTGAAATAAAAGTTAATAATGTAACAGAATCTGGTTTAGGATTAACCATTCCCTCCTACCGTACAGATGTGCAAAGGGAAGTTGATGTTATTGAAGAGATTTTAAGGGTCTACGGCTATAACAACATAGATTATAAAGAAAAATTTACGGCTTCAGTTGCCAAGACTTCTAAATTTGAAAATCACAAACTACAGAATGTAGTGGGTGATTTGCTAGCTACGCGTGGTTTCTTTGAGATAATGACTAATAGCTTAGTACCAAGTAATTCTAACCAAGCTTCCATCACTAATCAAAAAAATGTGGAAATGCTAAATCCGCTTAGTATAGATTTAGCGGTACTTAGAGAATCTATGTTATTCTCCGGACTAACAGCAATAGCGCACAATCAGAATAGAAGAAAGCAAAACTTAAAGCTGTTTGAGTTTGGAAAAACATATTTAAAACAAAACGATGGTTACCAAGAAGATACCCATCTTTCGTTACTAGTGACTGGAAACCAATTTGAAAATAATTGGATATCTCCAGCGAATCCTTCAGGGTTTTATTATTTAAAAGGAGTTTCTGAAAGTATCTTAAATAGAATTGGCATTAAGGATTATAAACAAGTTGAAACAAATGAAGAACTCTTATCTGAGGGTATTTCATTTCAAAAAGATGGCAAAATTCTACTATCTCTTGGTGTAGTTGATAAATCTTTTGCTACTAGACTTGGAATTAAAAATGAAGTGCTATTCGCAGATTTTAACTGGGATTTATTAAAATTACTAGCCTCAAAAAATACTATAGTTTATAAGGAGCTACCTAAATTCCCTGAGGTTAATCGTGACTTTGCATTATTATTAGATGAAAACATCCCTTTTAAAGAATTATATGGTATAGCTTTAAATACGGAAAGAAAGTTTTTGAAAAGCGTAAACCTTTTTGATGTCTACACCGGTAAAAACTTGCCTGAAGGTAAAAAATCATATGCTGTTAGTTTTACATTGTTAGACACAACAAAAACGCTAACAGATAAACAAATTGATAAGATAATGTCTAAACTGCAAAATGCTTATGTAGAGCAACTTGGTGCAGAGTTAAGATAAGTTATAAAATTAAATTCTTCCAGGCAGAATTACACTATCAATTTCGTGCATTACACCATTAGCGTTAGTAGAATCGGCAACAGTGATTTTGGCTGTATTACCTATCTTATCAGTTAAGATAATGTCAAGACCTTGCATGCTAGCAGTAATCTTATCGCCATGTATCGTAGTGAAAGTTGTTTTGCCTTTTCCTCTACACAAAGCTTTTAAAATTTTAGAAGCTGTAAGTTTTCCAGCAACAATATGATATTTTAAAACTGATTTGAGTTGATTCTTATCATCAGAACTTAACATAGCTTGAAGCTTAGTTTGCGAAAACTTAGAGAAAGCAAGATCAGAAGGAGCAAAAATTGTAAAGTCCCCACTTTCGCTTAATAGTTCTTTTAAATCAGTTGCTTTAAAAGCAGCTAATAAGGTTTTGTGGTTGTCTGTATCTATAACTTCTTCAATTCCATCATTATCCCCAACAATGTAAACACCTGTTGGTATGGAACTTAAAACATTATTTTGAGCGGTAGTTATATTTAGACAGGAGAATACTATGACTAAGTAGGTAACAATTTGGGGGATTTTCATTTAGATATACTATTTAGTGTTCTGTTATGACGTTTGGTTGTTATTGTTAATTCTCGATGAAATACCAAAAACATCGGTAAGTTAACTTTTTAGTTTAAAAAAAGCTTATTGAAAAGATGTAGTTTAAAGAAATTAACAAAAGATTAACGTTTAAATTTTATTATCGTTCTGGACAAGAAAATTGCATTTAACTAATTTTGAGAGAAAAGCTATAAAAAGATGATTTTACCAAAAACAGATATCGAGAACAAATTGCTTAGATTAAAAAATAAGTCAATCACAAAAGACGATATTCTCAAAGAAGTTAGTCGCATTTTGGCAGAAGACTTAAAAACTGAAAACGAGATTGAAAATAGACTTTCAAAACCTCATACAACTATTCACAACCAATTTAATTTTGATTTACTTAAAACAGATAAAATCTATCATATTAATGAAATCAAAAAGATTTGTACTGATTATAGGTTACGGTTTTTAGATTCAAAATATTTTAAAGGAAAAATCCCTCAAAGTGCCGTTTCTAAAATAAAGCATCTAGAAAGGGAACATGATATAACTCTCGGTGGCTTTAAAATGATGGCCCCATCTAAACTATTTAAATTAGAAGATAAGGATGACCCCCTCTTATTTGCACCAATAGGTAACGGCTATTACTATTTAATACACAAATGGGGTAACGATTTACATCCTTTACGAAAACTATTGGTATGGCCCTTTAAAGGAATGGTTAACCTAACCATTACAACTTTAATAGTAAGTTATTTTGCTACTTTTTTAGTTCCTGATGGTTTATTCTCCAAATCTGCTTCTAATGCTCAATTTTGGATTCTATTTTTCTTTATGTTCAAAACCATTGGCGCTATAGTAATCTACTATGCGTTTGCTCAGGGTAAAAATTTTAATGCCGCAATATGGAATAGTAAATATTTTAATGCTTGATTAAGCGGTAACCGCATACATTTTTTTGCGTTGCTCTTTAATAGATTTATCAGACATATATTCATCAAAAGTTAAGTGCCTATCTATTGCTCCATTTGGTGTTAGTTCAATAATTCGGGTAGCTACTGTTTGCACAAACTCATGATCATGTGTGGTCATTAAAATAGTGCCCTTAAAATTCTTAAGACTATTATTAAATGCTGTTATACTTTCTAAATCTAAATGGTTTGTAGGTTCGTCTAACAATAAGACATTGGCTCTTAATAACATCATCCTACTTAACATACAACGCACTTTTTCTCCACCTGATAAAACAGTTGATTTTTTTAGAGCCTCTTCACCACTAAAAAGCATTTTCCCAAGAAAACCTCTAACATACACCTCTTCGCGTTCTTCTTCAGTCTTTGTCCACTGGCGTAACCAATCTACCAAATTCATGTTTTCATCAAAAAACTTTTCATTATCAGCAGGTAGATATGATTGCGTTGTAGTAATTCCCCATTGAAATTTCCCAGAATTAGGTTTTCTATTTCCTGCGATAATTTCATAAAATGCTGTTGAAGCTCTTGAATCTTTAGAAATAATAGCTACTTTGTCTCCTTTGGAAAGATTAATATCAACATTAGCAAAAAGTAAATCTCCATCTTCAGAAGTAGCAGTTAGTTTTTCTACATTTAAAATTTGATCACCAGCTTCACGCTCTCTATCAAAAATAATAGCAGGATATCTTCTACTAGAAGGTTTTATATCATCAATTTTTAGTCTATCAAGCATTTTCTTTCTAGAAGTAGCTTGTTTACTTTTTGCAACATTTGCGCTAAAACGAGCAATAAATTCTTGCAACTCTTTAGCTTTTTCTTCTGCTTTCTTATTCTGCTGAGCTCGCTGTCTAGAGGCTAACTGGCTACTCTCATACCAAAAAGTATAGTTACCAGAGTATAGGTTTATTTTACCAAAGTCAATATCTGCTATATGTGTGCAAACAGAGTCTAAAAAATGTCTATCGTGAGAAACAACAATTACAGTATTGTCATAATTTGCTAAAAAATGCTCTAGCCAATTAATTGTTTCATAATCTAAATCATTGGTAGGCTCATCCATTATTAACACATCCGGACTTCCAAATAATGCCTGAGCTAAAAGAACCCTCACTTTTAATTTTGAATCCATTTCTGCCATGGTAGTAAAATGTAAATCTTCAGTAATACCAAGATTTGATAGTAGTGCCGCTGCATCGCTATCGGCATTCCAACCATTCATTTCTTCAAACTGTACCTGTAACTCCCCTATTTTTTCTGCATTTTCATCTGTGTAATCTGCATACAGTTCATCAATATCTTTTTTAATTTTATATAATGGTTTATTACCCATTACCACTGCCTCTATGACTGGGTACTCATCATATGCATTATGGCTTTGCTCTAATATAGACATCCGCTTACCAGGCTCAAGATGAACATGCCCAGAGGTTGCATCTAGCTTATTAGCTAATATTTTTAAAAAGGTAGATTTACCGGCACCATTAGCTCCTATAATCCCGTAACAGTTCCCTTCGGTAAAGGCAACATTAACTTCATCAAACAAAACTCTTTTACCAAATTGAACTGATAGATTAGATACTGAAAGCATTTCTTTATTTTAATTTTTTGCAAAAATAGTTAAAATAAATGCCTTCTACCAACTACACCAAGTAAGATGAAAACCTGCAAAAATTATGGTTTAACAACATTTAACTAGCTATTAACAGACCACCTTTCTATGGATTATTAGTTTTGTTACTACAAGATTGTCTATGGAAAGAGCTTTACTCTGTCTTACATTATGTCTTTTAGCTTCCTGCACGCAGCAACCAAAATCTAATGGTAACGTATATTTTGCTGGCGAAATTGTAAATCCCACAAGTGATTATATTGTCCTTTACAAGGATGATATCGTTGTGGATTCCGCAAAGTTAAATGAAGCCAACAGGTTCTCTTTCTCACTAGAAAACGTAAAAGAAGGTTTACATCACTTTAATCATGATCCAGAATTACAATATATTTATTTTGAAAAAGGAGATAGCCTTGTTGTACGTCTAAATACAGTTGCTTTTGATGAATCATTAGTTTTTTCTGGTTCAAATGAAGAGGTTAACAATTTTTTGTTAGAAATGTTTTTGAATTATGAAGATGAAGAACAACTTGTTTATTCTTACTATAAACTAGGTCCATCAGAGTTTAGTGGCAAAATAGATTCGCTAAGATTACAAAAGCTAGAAGAACTTAATGCGCTTACAATTGGCGAAAATATCTCTACAGCTGCTTTTAAAATGGCCAAGGCATCAATAGATTATAACAGCTATGTATACAAAGAAAAGTACCCATTTATTCATAAAAAAAGGTCTAGCGAAGAAGTAATACATAAACTTGACTCCAACTTTTACGACTACAGAGAAACCTTAGATATTAATCTTAAGGAGCTTACATATTTTAGACCTTACTACAATTACGTAAATAATAGATTTGGAAACCTTTCTTACATGGCTTGCTTACAAAACTGTGGTATGGAAAAAATGATGTCTTCCAAAGACTACTTGCATTTGAACAAGCATAAGATGCATTTAATTGATAGTTTGGTAGATGAAGGTCACTTAAGAAATAATCTTTTTAGAAATGTTGCCATGGATTACCTTCTAAAAGTTCATGAGTCAAACAACGAATGCAATCAGTTTATTACAACTTTTGAACAGCTTTCAAATAATGACTCCCATGTTGCTGAAATAAATCATTTATATAATAGTATAAAAGCGCTACAGCCTAATGAGAATATTCCAGAACTGATGGTACAAAAAGTTAATGGTGATACAGTTAGCATGAAAGACATATCAAAAAACAGCAAAACCATATTTTACTTTTGGACTGGCGACCAAAAAAGACATTTTAGAAACATTTTAAAGCATGTAAAAAAGCTTGAAAAACAAAATCCAGAATATCAATACGTGGGAATTAATTTGAGAACTTCTGAAGAAAAATGGGTATCAATGTTGAATGAGCATTCCATTGATAAAGATTATCAATACAGAAGCTCAGATTTTGAAAAAATTCAAGAAGCTTTAATAATTAATAATCTTAGTAAATGTGTAATAACTAAGGATACCATTATAGTAGATGCTTTTGCAAATATCTTTACTAACAAACCTCTTGTAAAGCAACAAAAAACCTTGACTTCAAGGTAGCCAAGGTTTTAAAATTTAAAATTGTAATATATTTTTCTAGGAATTTCCTTTTCTGTAGTCAGCCAAAAACTTTTCTAAACCAATATCAGTTAATGGATGTTTTAATAGTCCTTCTATTGAAGATAGAGGTCCAGTCATAACATCTGCGCCTAGTTTAGCACAATCAATAACATGCATTGTATGTCTAATTGATGCCGCAAGAATCTCTGTTGCAAAATTATAATTGTCATAAATCAATCGTATTTCAGCAATTAAGTTTAAGCCATCTGTAGAAATATCATCCAACCTTCCTAAAAATGGTGACACATAAGTAGCCCCTGCTTTAGCTGCTAGTAATGCTTGTCCGGCAGAAAACACAAGCGTACAGTTGGTACGAATACCTTTATCAGAAAAATATTTTAATGCTTTTACACCATCTTTAATCATAGGAATTTTAACAACTATTTGCTCATGAAGTTTTGCTAGCGCCTCCCCTTCTTTAACCATGCCTTCAAAATCTGTAGAGACAACTTCAGCAGAAACATCGCCTTCAACTATATTACAGATATTAACATAATGCTTAAGAATGTTATCATTTCCAGTAATTCCTTCTTTAGCCATTAATGATGGATTAGTGGTAACACCATCTAAAACACCAAGTTCTTCTGCTTCTTTTATCTGTTCAAGATTTGCTGTATCTATAAAAAATTTCATTTGTTATAATTTAAATTTTAGTTATTGTAAAGCTACAATTTATAATGGTTTAAGAGTAATTTTTCATATAATGTATCAGGTAAAACTTTCTTTAAAAACAGTGAAAATTTCTGCAAAAACATACCAACCTTATAATGTACCTTAGGTTTAGCCATTAGAATAATTGAATGTACTTTTTTAGCAACTTCAATTGGGTTTTGCGCAGAATCTACATCATTATTAATCATATCTAATACGTTAGCATATGATGAGTATGGCGAACTATCGTTTATTGGAGCATGATAACGCCCAGCAGCAATATTAGTTGCAAAATCTCCTGGAGCTATATCTGTTATTTTAACACCAAAATCTTTGGTCTCCATACGTAAAGCTTCGGTTACAATACTCAAAGCCCCTTTACTAGCAGAATAGATACCGCGATACGGCAAACCCATATTACCAGCGATAGAAGTAATATTAATGATAAGACCGTTTTTTTGATTTCGCATCTGGGGTAAAACAGATTGAATCATCCGAATAGGTCCATTTAAATTTGTGTCAAAAGCTTTATCAATTTCATCTATTGGGGTTTCTTCAATAGCTCCAGTAATACCAACTCCTGCATTATTAATTAATACATCTATTCTCCCTTCTTCATTTATTACATGGGATACAGTTTTGGTAATGGTATCACTATTGGTAACATCGAGCTCAAGTAATTTAAACTCTTTAAAGTCCCTATACTTATTTAAATTACGGGTAGTTCCATATACTTTATACCCTTTTTGAGTAAGGTAAATACCTATAGATTTTCCTATACCAGAAGATCCACCAGTAATTAAAATCACCTTTTTATCCATGATGCAAAAATAAGAGAAAACTTAAAGCCATTTGTTGACTTTAGGGTACAAAAAAAGGCAAGCTACCTACATCGCACCGCTACGACCGCATACCCTTGCTGCGTTCCCACCCTGGGGGATTTTGCAGGAGCTGGTCGTGTAGGACTTGCCAAGGACAAATATACGACCTTTTAAATTTGTTGCAATCACCAGACATGCTTAATTTGCAATGTATTTAACCTTTGAAATATAAAGAATCATGAAGATTTTTCTTTTTACTCTTATGTCCATTTTTTTTCTTGCTTGTGGTAATCCAACCGATTCTACCAAACTCTTTGATATTCAGTTAGAAGGTCAAAAAAAATCATTTCAAAGAAATGATAAAATTGGAGTTGCCATAAAAAATAAAAAGAATTTAGACATTTCAAAAGTTGAATATTTTATTGATGGAAAACAACTACCTATCACAGATGGTAAAATAACTTTTGACATAGAGAAACTGGGAAGTAAAGTTTTAATCGCAAAGATTGATTACAAAGACACATCAGTAGATATTACTAAAAAGATAAAAGTTTTAGCAGAAAAATCTCCAGATGTTTACACCTATGAAGTTGTGAACATCTTTCCGCATGATAAAACTTCATTTACGCAAGGCTTAGAGTTTAAAAACGATACGCTTTATGAAGGCACCGGACGTAAAGGGCAATCCATATTAAGAAAAATAGATTATAAGACGGGTAAAGTATTGCAGCAAATAGATTTAGACAATTCAGTTTTTGGTGAGGGACTAACAGTATTGCATGATAAAGTATATCAGCTTACCTGGCAAAGTGGTCTGGGCTATGTTTACAATAAGTCTGATTTAAGTAAAATTGAAACTTTTAGCTATGGTAAAAGTAAAGAAGGATGGGGACTGTGTAATGATGGTAAAAAAATTTATAAAAGTGATGGAACAGAAAAAATATGGATTCTTAACCCTGAGAACCTAACCGAAGTAGATTTTATTGAAACAGTAACTAATAAATCAATATTCAATAAAGCCAATGAGCTAGAATATGTAGATGGAAAAATTTACGCTAATGTTTGGCAAAAAGAAAGCATGATGATTATTGATGCAGCATCTGGTGCTATTGAAGGAGTTGTAAATTTTGGAGGGTTAAAGGAAAAAGTGGAGCAACATTCTCAACTTGATGTTTTAAACGGCGTTGCTTATCACCCAGAGCGAAAAACATTTTTTGTTACTGGTAAGAACTGGGATAAACTTTTTGAGGTCAATATCATCAAAAAGTAATATGAATACCTTTAGTATAATTAATACTGTTACTGAAGATGATTTGGATGACTTAAACCATGTGAATAACGTGGTTTATGTGCATTGGATTCAAGAAATATCAAAAAAGCATTGGCAAGCAGTATCAAAATCTCTTGCTGCTAATTATATCTGGGTTGTTAGAAAGCATGACATCACATATTACGATGCAGCTAAACTAGGTGAAGAAATAAGAATCACTACAAACATAAAGACTACTAAAGGACCAATTTCTTTTAGACAGGTAGAAATGAAGAACAATAAAACAGGAAAAATACTGGTTAAATCTATAACAGAATGGTGTTTGTTGAGTTCAAAAACATTAAAACCTATAAGAGTTCCGGATGTCATTAAAAATTTATTTCTAGAGTCTTGAAGAAAGTCGTATTAAAATATATCGTATTTTTTTCTTTAGCTACCGTAATACTAATTGGTGCTTCTTGCAGAAAAGATTTTGATTTTAACGCTTCGTCAGGGAATTTGGAATTCTCCAAGGATACAGTCTTTTTAGATACTGTATTTGCAAATATTGGCAGTAGTACGTATTCTTTAAAAGTTTACAATCGTTCAAACAATGATATTCAAATTCCTACTGTTAGTTTAGAAAACGGGCAAGAAAGTAATTATCGACTAAATGTTGACGGGGCGGCTGGTAAAGAGTTTAATAATATACCGCTGTTAGCAAAAGACAGTCTTTTTATATTTATTGAGGTCACTACTCCACTTGACGAAGTAGATCAAAATGAGTTTTTATATACTGATGCTATTCAATTTGTTTCAACAAATGAAACACAAGAAGTAGCATTAGTAACGCTTATAAAAGATGCAATTTTTCTATATCCAAAAGAATTATCAGATGGTTCAACAGAAACCTTACTATTAGGTTTAAATGAAGATGGAAATGAAATAAGAATTGAAGGTTTTTTTCTTGAGGATGATGAGCTTAATTTTACTAATGAAAAACCATATGTTATTTATGGTTATGCAGCTGTGCCAAATGAGAGCGTAGCAAATTTTCAAGCTGGTGCGAGAGTACATTTTCATAAGAATTCTGGTATTCTAGTTAGTCCAGATGCCTCTTTACAAATAAATGGTTCATTAAGCGAAGACCAAGAACTATTAGAAAACGAAGTTATCTTTGAAGGTGACCGTTTAGAACCAGAATTCGCAAACATCCCTGGACAATGGGGTACAATTTGGTTTACCCCTGGCAGTATTAATAATCAAATTAATTACTTGACCGTTAAAAATGCTACTATTGGTTTATTATCAGAAGGTGATGGAGATTTCAGTATTCCAAACCTAACTATTAGCAACACTCAAATTTATAACAGCCTAAATTCTAATTTATTAGCGAGAACATCAAAAATAGATGCAGAAAATCTAGTATTAGGGAGTTCTGGTTCGGCATCTCTCTTTCTTAGTCTTGGTGGAGATTATAGCTTTAACCATTGTACTATTGCCAATTATTGGCGAAATAGTTTTAGAAATACACCTAGTCTAGCTATATCAAATTTTGAAGAAATTTCTGAAAATGAAGTTTTAGTTTCTGATCTAATTAATGCCAACTTTTCTAATACCATTATAGATGGCAATAGATCTATTGAATTAGGTTTGTTAAAAAATAATTCAGCAGCATTCGAATATAACTTCATTAATTGCAGTATAAAATTCATTGATAATACTAGTGAGTTTGAAGCTAATCCCTTGTATGATTTTGAAAATGCCCAACTGTTTGAGTCTGTATTTTTAAATGGAGAGTTATTATTTCAAAATAGTCTTGAAAACAACTTCACATTAATGCCAAACTCAATTGCAATAGACAACGGAAATCTTGAAGCTGCCCAATTTTCTCCACTAGATATTCTGGGGGTGAATAGAACAAACCTACCAGATATAGGGGCTTATGAGTATACTCAAGAAAATTAACTTTTCATTTGTACTATTTTTCTTTAAAGGAAAACCATAGTTTTTTTAAGGGAAAAACGCAATCTGTTTTCAAATTCCTGTATTACCTTAGCTATCAGTAAATTAAGTATGAGTTATAGCTATGCCATAATAGATTCTCAAGTGCCGTCATGTTTAAAACTAAAGACGCATATGAGTGACTATAATGATTTTGAACTAAATATGGTAGTCCACGATCATTATGACGGCATGAGTATGATTTTAAAATACTTGCCAGATGTAGTTTTTGTAAACCTTACCCGCAATGATGCTAGCGATTGTATAAAAATGATTAGTGAATTACATCAATATATACGCAAAATTCCAATTTTTATTGGCTATTCTGAAACCAAGCAATATGCATATGATGCTTTAAAGCAAGGTTTCTTTGATTATTGGTTATTTCCATACACAGAGTTTGATGTTCGTAAAACAATTTTTAAACTAAGAAGGCAACATCCAAAAGAGAAAACTCCAAGCACTATTTGTTTAAAAACATATCGAGATTTCCACTATTTAGATACTAGTGAAATTTTATACCTGCAAGCAGACAATAATGCTACAGATTTTATTCTTGCTGATGGTGACAAGGTTAGTGCATACAAAACACTAAAATCTTTTGAGGAGGCATTACCTACCAACTTTATTCGAATTCACCAAAGCTACATACTTAATAGTGAGTATGTCTCTAGAATAAATTATGGAAAATCTATTTGTTCTTTAAGAAATAATTCTAGAGAAATTCCGTTCTCTAAGTCCTATAAAACTAGAATTGACGAATTGCAAA
>CAYTRI010000037.1:0-19532 GCA_964440105.1 uncultured Flavobacteriaceae bacterium | reverse complement strand
TTTAGCTATTGATAAAATAAATTAGTTAATTTTGTGGTTTATCTTAAAAAATAAGAATGAGTTCTAAAAAGGGAAAAGTACAAGAAGCAATACAGGAAAAATTATTAGAAGAACGTAAAGTCTTTTTGTGGGGTATGGTAGATGATAATTCTGCAAAACATGTTATAGATAGGTTATTATATCTAGATTTACAAAACAATAAAGAGATACAATTAATTATTAATAGCCCAGGTGGTTATGTGACTTCTGGCTTTGCTATTTATGATACTATTAAACAAATAAAAAGTCCAATTTCTACAGTTTGTTCTGGACTAGCTGCTTCTATGGGTTCTATCTTACTATCTGTAGGAGAAAAAGGGCGTAGATTTATTCAGCCGCATGCTAGAGTAATGATTCACCAACCTAGTGGTGGTGCGCAAGGGCAAGCCTCTAATATAGAGATTCAAGCTAAAGAAATAATAAAGACTAAAGAGCTTGGAGCTAAGATATTAGCTGAGAACTGTGGACAAGATTTTGATAAGGTTATGAAGGATTTTGATAGGGATTATTGGATGGGAGCTGAAGAATCATTAAAATACGGTATAGTAGACGGTATCCTTAAATAGCGATATATTTTAAAGGTTAAATAAAACGAAAAGTCCTTCACATATTATTGTGAAGGACTTTTTATATATAGACGTTTTCGCGGAATAGTTTTATTTATATACGCTTTAAAGTCGTAATACAGATTAAAACCTTCCGTTAATAAAAGTTAAAATTTATCAGGATTTTGAATTACTTGTGCAGCTCTTTCTTTAAGCTTTTGGAGTTCAGTTTCATCTTTTTTGTTTAAAAGATTTAACATCATTGCCATTCGTTGGTTGCCTTTAAAATAATCTCTTTTTTCATCAAGAAAATTCCAGTATAATGCATTGAAAGGGCATGCGTCTTCACCAATTTTCTTAGTATGACTGTAATGGCAACCTTTACAATAATTGCCCATCTTATTAATATAGTTAGCACTACTAACATAGGGTTTGGTAGCAACAATACCGCCATCTGCAAATTGACTCATACCACGTGTATTAGTGATTTCTACCCACTCAATAGCATCTATATAGACGCCTAAATACCAATTGTCTACCTCATCTGGATTTACTTGAGTTAACAGTGTATAATTACCAATAACCATTAATCGCTGAATGTGATGGGCATAAGCATCATCAAGACTTTGGTCTATTGAATGCTTTAAACAATTCATTTTTGTTTTTCCTGTCCAGAAAAAGTCGGGTAGGGGATTATTATTATTTAATGCGTTAAGCTCTTTGTAATTGGGCATTTCTTTCCAATAAATTCCACGCATGTACTCACGCCATCCTAAAATTTGGCGTATAAAACCTTCAACTTGAGAAATATTTATTTCTGATGAGTTTTCATAGTAATGTTTTAAAACAGCATTTATTACCTCTTTTGGAGAAAGCATTTTTGTATTCATTGCAAAAGAAAGTCGTGAGTGGAATAAGAATCTCTCTTCTGTATGCAGGGCATCTTGAAAATCTCCAAAGTAGATTAATAAATTTTCGCAGAAGTAATCTAAAAGTTCCTCACATTCTTGTCTTGATGTTGGCCAGTTGAAATGTTGTGAATCAATGTTGCCAAAGGTTTTGATACCAGCAATTTCAATTTCATTTAGAATCTCAGATACATTCTTTTCAAAATTTAGTTCTATTGGAATTTGAGGATCTCCATTCCATTTTTTACGGTTACTATAATCAAAATTCCACTTTCCACCTTCTGGTTGGCCGCCGGTAATCATAATGTCATGTTTTTTACGCATCATACGATAAAAACTCTCCATGATTAATTGCTTTTTTTCTTTGAAAAAGGCGCTAAGCTCGCTACGAGTAGTATAAAAATGTTCTGTATCTACTGCATTTGATTCTATTTTAAGGCTTTTGCAAATCGCCTTTAATTGTTCATCAAGGCGGTATTCATCTGGTAGTTGGTATTCAAATAGGGTTGCATTGGTTTCAACTATGCATTTATGTACAAGTTTTTCAAGATTTTGAGGATTGGTATCATCATTAATTTTTAAATAGATTACCCTATGTCCATCCTTTTCAATATGTTTTGAAAAATTCCTCATTGATGAGAAAAACCCCACTACTTTTTGAATATGGTGTTTTACATAATCGGTTTCTTGGCGCATTTCCGCCATTAAGTAAGTGGTATTATCATCTATTGTATTAAACCAACTGTGTTCCAAGTTTAATTGATCACCTAGTATTAAGCGTAATTTTTTCATATTAGAATATTGATTCTTGTAACCAAAGTTTTTGGAATTTACCGCTAGCATCGTACATATCTGTTTGCTTTTTTGTATTGAACTTTCTATCCCTAGGGTCGTTCCCAACACCGCTAACATATATCCAGTTACCCCAATTACTGTGCACATCATAATCAATAAGCAAACTTTCAAAATATGCAGCACCTATACGCCAATCCTGTTTTAATTCTTTAGACCAATAACTAGCTACGTTTTGTCTGCCACGATTACTCATCCATCCAGTTTTTGATAATTCAATCATATTAGCATTAACAAACGGCTCTGATGTTTTTCCTTTAGCCCATTTTTCAAGAACCTTTTGACTAGTATACCATTCATAATCCCTGTCATAAATTCCACCAAGTTTAAATATTTTAGACTTGTATTTTAAACTCACATATTTAAAATAGTCGCGCCAGATAAGCTCAAAGATTAACCAGTAAGTATCTTCATTTTTTTGAACTTCTTTTTCAAATTTTTTTATAGCCCAATATATTGTGATTGGTGAGATACAGCCATTGGCTAACCAGGCAGATAGTTTTGAGCTATAATCAAGACCCATTAATCCATTTCTTGTTTTTTTATAAGTTGCTATTTTTTGTGATTCCCATAAATAATAGTTTAACCTTTTTAAAGCCTCATCCTCACCACCTAAAAAGGGAAAAGCAGTTCTTGAATCTAATTTGCAACTCTCAAAACCAAGATTTTGTAGTGTTGGTATTGAAGTGCCAGTTTCAATATTATTTTCTTTAGTTTTTTTAATTGGTTGCTCTAGAATTTTCCTTAGCTTGGTATTTTTCTGACATTGTTTTCTGAAGCTTGTGTATACATTAGGAATCTCATTAAAACTAGAAAAAGGTATTTCTTCAGGATTATATAAAAACTGATCATAACTTTCTATAAATTTTATTTTACTTGATACTGACTTTTTAACATTACGAAGAACTTCATTTTCATCCCTTGTCCATTCTGTTTGCAGATAAATACTATCTATTTTGTGTTTAATGAGTAGCTCATTTATTTTTCCCTCAGGTTTACTATTAAAAATATATAGTGGAATATTTAGTTTTTTTAGATTGGTTTTTAAATTTGCTACAGATTCAATCAAAAATTTTGCTCGATATTTCTCCGTTTTTTTGAAACCATAATCACCTAAAGTAAATTGCCTTGGGTCAAAAAAATATACAGCAATTGTTTTATCAGCTTTACATGCTTTTGTTAATGAAATATTATCTGTAGTTCTAAGATTATTTCTAAACCAAAGTAATGCGCTCATATGTTTTTATTTGCCCTGCATCTTTGACTACAATACTTTACATTGTCCCAATCTTTCTTCCATTTTTTTCTCCAGTTAAATGGTCTTTTACAAGTAAGACAGGTTTTTTGAGGTAAGTTTTGTTTTTGATACATTTTGTTTAATAAAAATAATAAAAAATTAAACAAAATATCTTTAAATCAATAAAGTTATATTGGGAGGTAATCTTAAAGTTTTAAAATATAGCGTATTGCGTCTTTTTAGTTAGTGGTGCTATTTGTTAGAAACAAAAAACCACCCGGTAGTTTCGGATGGTTTTGTTATGATATGAAGCTATTTTCTAAATCTTTTTAAAAAGCTTTTGCATTTTATCTTGTTCTTCGTCTGCTAGAGTAGAATCTACTAAAATACGACCACTATGCTCATCTGTAATTATCTTTTTGCGAGAAGCAATTTCAACTTGTACTTGTGGTGGAATGGTAAAGAAAGAACCACCAGAAGCACCACGCTCAATAGGTACAACAGCTAAGCCGTTTTTAACGTTGTGTCGAATACGTTTGTATGCTTTAATAAGTCGCTCCTCGATTTTATCTTCGAATTCTTCAGATTTCTTTAAAAGTGCTAGTTCCTCTTTCTCAGTTTCAGCTAAAATAGCATTTAGCTCACTCTTTTTATGTTTAAGATGAGCATCTCTTTCGCTCAGTTTTTCTTTAGTTTCTGAGATTACTTCTTTCTTCTGCTCAATTTGAACTTTAAATTCTTTGATGTTTTTTTCTGCTAATTGAATTTCTAATTCTTGGAATTCAACCTCTTTACTAAGCGAGTTAAATTCACGGCTGTTGCGCACGTTTTTTTGCTGCTCAGCGTATTTTTTTATTAGCGCTTTAGATTCTTCAATAAGATTCTTTTTTGCTGTAATTTCAAAGTTTATTGTTTCAACATCAGTTTTCAACTTATCCATTCTAGTTTTAAGACCAAGAACATCATCTTCTAAATCTTCAACTTCTAAAGGTAGCTCTCCACGAACACTCCTTATTTCATCAACTCTAGAATCAATTAATTGTAAATCATACAATGCACGTAATTTATCTTCTACAGTTGCTTCTTTCTTTTTCGCCATATTTTAAAAATACTTGATGGGATTAGTAATACTTTCAGCCAAATTGACCGCAAAATTAGGAATTTTTTTTGTAAGAAAGTCTACCAATAAGTTTTTTGTAAACTGCTCTGTCTCAAAGTGACCAATATCAGCTATAATTAGCTGATTTTCAGATTCATAAAATTGATGGTATTTAATGTCTGAAGTGATAAAAACATCTGCTCCAGCAGCTTTTGCAGCTGAAATTGCAAAAGCACCACTACCTCCTAAAACTGCAACTTTTTTTATTTTCTTTCCCAAAAAAGAGGAATGTCTTATACCTTTTGCATTCATCTTACTCTTAATATGGTTAAAAAAGGCTTTTTCGTCCATTTCTTTTTCTAATTCCCCAATCATACCCATACCTATATGTTGATTGCTATTTTCTAAACTAATTACTTCATAAGCTACTTCTTCATATGGATGATTTTTAAATAAAGCACTCATTATTTTAGATTCATATTGACTCTGAAAAGTTAGATTTAGCTGAACTTCTTTCTCTTGATGCATTTTTCCTGTTTCTCCAATTATAGGCTTTGCATTGTTATTTGGCATAAATGAGCCTATACCTTCACTACTAAAGCTGCAATTGCTATAGTTGCCAATAGTACCCGCACCAGCTTGAAATAATGTAGTTTTTAGGTTTTCTGCGCTAGACAAAGGAACATAAGTGGTTAGTTTTTTTATAGTACTCTTTTTTGGAATAAGGATTTTTGGATTTTTAATACCTAGAACGGAACAAATTTTTGCATTAACACCAAGATTAGAGTTGTCTAAGGCGGTATGCATGCTATAGATGGCGATATTATTTGCGATAGCTTTTATCACTACCCGCTCCACATAAGTTTTTCCAGTAAGTTTTTTTAAACCTTTGAATATGATAGGATGAAAACTAACTATTAGATTGCATTTTTTAGTTATTGCTTCATCTACAATATTTTCTAGGGTATCCAAGGTTACTAATACTCCGGTTACTTTCAGGGAAGCGTTACCCACTAAAAGACCTACATTATCAAAATCTTCGGCATAATGTAAAGGTGAGAGTTCTTCTAGTATTTGAGCAATATCATTAACAGTCATTATAGCTATTTTAGGTTGTTAAAGATAAAATATTATAAATTCGCTTAGATGCAGCTTTTACGTAAACTAGCTTTTCCTATTTCTTTAATCTATGCTTTAGTTGTGTATGTACGCAATTTATGCTTTGACATGGGTGTTTTTAAGTCTACTTCCTTTAGTACACCAACTATAAGTATTGGTAATCTAAGCGTAGGCGGTACGGGTAAAACACCAATGATAGAGTACATGCTTCGATTAATGAATAAAGATTATAAAGTTGCTGTGCTTAGTAGGGGGTATAGAAGAAAGACAAAGGGCTATCTGCTAGCCAATGAAACTTTAACAGTTGAAGCTTTAGGCGACGAACCTTTTCAAATCTATTCAAAGTTTAAAACAACAATTGCTTTAGCTGTAGATGGAGATAGAAGAAATGGAATCAAAAACCTTGAAAGAGATGTAACCCCAGATTTAATTTTACTAGATGATGCATTTCAGCATCGGAAAGTAAACCCTAGCCTAGCTATACTATTAACTACTTACTCAAATTTATATGTTAATGACTGGTACTTGCCTACAGGAGATTTAAGGGATAGTAAAAAAGAAGCTAAAAGAGCTAAAGTCATTGTAGTTACAAAATGCCCTGAGCATCTTGTCAAAGCAGAAAAGGAAGCTATAATTAAATCAATAAAACCTAAAGAACATCAAAAAGTACTGTTTAGTAAATTTGTTTACAACGATTTTTTAGTAGGGTTAGCTAAGAAAATAGCATTATCAGATATAAAAGAAAAACATTTCTCTTTGGTTACAGCTATTGCCAATCCAAAACCACTTGTAACATATTTGAAATCTTTAGGTAATTCATTTGAGCATTTTAAATATGCGGACCATCATTTTTTTAGCGAGAAAGATATTGCAGATTTTTCTAAAAATGAATTGATTGTAACTACAGAAAAAGACTTTACTAAGCTTGAGGGAAGATGTAAAAATATTTTTTACTTAGAAGTTAAGCATGAGTTTTTTGATGATGGCAAGGAAATTATTGAAAGATGTATTAAAGATATTATGCTTGATTCTCAATCTTTCTCTTAAAAATATTTTCACCTATTTTTTGATAGAAAACTTCTGGTTTAAATGGCTTTGTGACTACATCATTACAACCTGCCGCATAAAAACTATCTAGACTATCATCCATTGAAATTGCAGTTAGCGCAATAATTGGAATGTCTTTGTTAAACATTCGTATTTGTATAGTTGCTTCTTCTCCACTAATACCAGGCATATGAATATCCATTAGAATAGCATCATATCTTTTACTTTTTGCAGCATCAATAGCCTCATTACCATTGTTAGCAATATCACAAGTTATCTCCTTTTTATTGAGCATCTTTTTTGTGATCACCTGATTTATTTTGTTGTCTTCAACTATTAATATGTGTAATCCTTTAAAATCAAAATCTTCTTGACTCATTTCAAAAGAAACATCAGCTATAACACTATCTTGATACTCAATATCTAAATCAAAATAAAAGGAGCTTCCTACATCAATTTCACTTTTTAATTCAATCTTGCTATTAAAAAGACCTAAAAGGCTTTTTACTATGGTTAAACCAAGTCCAGTACCACCATATTCACGATTTATTTGTACTGATCCTTGCTCAAAACTATCAAAGATATTTTTCTGCTGTTCTTCAGATATTCCAATACCTGTATCACTTATTTCAAAATATACTTGTGCAAGATTATCATCTTTAGCTTTTAATTTAGTAATTACATCTACTTGTCCATCTTCAGTAAATTTAAGTGCATTACCTACTAAATTCATTATAATCTGTGAGAGTTTAACAGGGTCTCCCATTAAATGCATAGGAATGTCATTATCATAGTCTAATACAATCTTTGTATTATTTTCATTCGCTTTTTGTTGTAATGAATCAATAACATCAGTTAAAACATTTTTTAACTTAAACTCTATATTTAAAGCTTCAAGTTTATCAGCATCTATTTTATTTATTTGAAGAATATCATTAATAAAGTTTAAGAGGTACTCTCCAGAAAATTTTAAAGACTTTAAATGCTCTTTTTGGTGTTCTGCTGGGTTTTCATCTAAGAGTAGATGTGTGAGACCAGTTACAGCATAAAGAGGCGTTCTAAGTTCATGTGTAACAGTAGATAAGAAATTAGTTTTTGCTTTCATTGCAAGTACAGCAGAATCTCTTGCGGTTTCTAATTCGCTATTCTTTGTCTGCAATAAATCATTTGTTTTTAACTTAATCTGATTATTTCTAAATAAAGAAACAGCAAGTAAAGAGATTATTACTAAAAAAGCAGAAGCTAATATCGCCGTAATCTCAGACCTGTTTTTGGATTGACTAAGGGTTTCATTCTCTTGAGTTAATCGCAGTACTTCATCAGTTTTAATTTGACTTGTGACATTTCCTGCAGTTTTCATTTCAAGCTTAACTTTTTCAATATTAAAAAGCGAATCTTGAATTTTGCGTAAATTCTTATTGAACGCAGAGGATTTTTTATAGATTCTTAACTCCTCGTATACCATCGCAAGGAATTGATTTGCGGTTAGAATTTCTCTAAAAAAGTTGTTCTTAGTTGCTAATTCAAGCGCTGCCTCTCCATGTTTTGCACTTTTTTCTAATTCTCCCTTTTTAAAATTAAGTTCAGCAAGGCTCAGATTAGCTTTAGTTGCTAGGTAAATTCGTTCATTAGCATCAGAATTTACTAATAATGCATTTAGCTTAGTTTGAGCGTCGTCAAATTTTTCGATATTAATAAAAATCTTGGCCTCAGTAAGCTCAATATTGTTAATTAGGTTTTTATCATTACTCAATTTTTTTGCCTCATCGAGCATTTTTCTAGCTTGAAAATTATTTTTTTCACGATAAAGAATGGTAGCATCTATAAATTTTTGCATTGCATCACCATAGCGGTATTCGGTATTCTTTAAAAAGGCTCCAGCTCTTTCTCGAAAAAACGCAGCATCCTCATGCTTATCTAATTCAATATTGAGTAATGAGATTTTCTGGTAAATATCAATTATAGTTTTTGGGTCGTCTTCTTTTTCTGCAATTAGGATTGCTTTATTCAAAGTTTCTATAGAAGAAGAAATTTTATTCTGATGCTTTAATATTAAGGCTTCTTTGTAGAATTCTTCTATGGTTTTGGGTGAATTGTCTGTATCCTGAGACTTTATACTCAAAGATTGAAGTATAAAGAATAGTGCCAATATTAGATTGGAGGAAATTTTATATGAGCTTTTATGCGTCAAACGTAGTTTTTCTTGATAAGTAAATTCATTAAGTCAATCAGTCTAGCGCAATAACCAGTTTCGTTATCATACCAGCCAATTATTTTCACCATCTTTCCAATAACCGAGGTCATCTGAGAATCAAACGTACAAGAATAGTAACTATTGTTTATATCTATAGAAACTATAGGGTCTTTCGTATAAAAAAGTACGTTTTTTAAATCATTTTCAGAGCGCTTTTTAAAAGTACTGTTTATTTCGGCAATCGAAGTTTCTTTTTTTACATTGAAAGTAATGTCCGTAAGAGAGCCATTTGGTACTGGAACACGTATGCCACAGCCCCCAATAACATTGCCTAAATCAGGAAAAATTTTAGTTAAAGCTTTAGCTGCACCGGTAGTAGTTGGAATAATTGATTGTGATGCCGCTCTTGCTCTTCTTAGGTCTCTATGCGGCTTGTCATGTAGACTTTGATCTGAAGTATAAGAATGTATTGTAGTAATATATGCTTGCTCAATACCACAAAGCTCATTTATTACTTTAATCATGGGAGCAGCGTTGTTTGTTGTGCATGAAGCATTAGAAATGATAGTATCCTTACCACTCAATATTTCTTCATTCACCCCCAATACTATCATTTTTATAGAATCATCAATCGGTGGCACTGATAAAATGACTTTTTTTGCTCCATTCTTAATATGAAATGCTAACTCATCTTTCGTTTTAAATTTTCCTGAAGCTTCAATTACAATATCGACATTATGTGCTGCCCAATTAATCTCTTTGGGATGATTGTAATTTAGTACTGGAATTTTTTGGTTATTAAAAAGTATGTTGCTCCCTGCATGATTAACTTCTTGATTAAATTTACCATGAATACTATCATATTTTACTAAGTGACATAGGGTTTTCGCATCTGCCAAGTCGTTAATTACAACTACTGATAGCTTGTCATGATTTGCAAGAAGCCGGAAGAGCGTTCTACCTATTCTGCCAAAACCATTAATACCAATAGTGATTTTTTTCATTTGATATTATGTTTGGAGGGTAACGTTAAAAATTATATAGCTATTAATTAATGTGTTTGTGAGCTTTATATGAGGAGCGAACTAAAGCACCACTTTCTACGTGTCTAAAGCCCATTTCAAGACCAATTTCTTCATATTTTTTAAATTGCTCTGGTAAAATAAACTGCTTAACCGGTAAGTGCTTTTTAGAAGGTTGCAAGTATTGTCCAATTGTTACAATATCTACATCAACTGCCCTAAGGTCTTTCATTGTTTGAATTACCTCTTCTTCCAATTCACCCAAACCAAGCATAATTCCAGATTTTGTTCTTCTGGCTCCGTTTTTCTTTAGGTAATTTAAAACTTCTAAGCTTCTTTCATATTTCGCCTGAATTCGAACTTCTCTAGTCAAACGTTTTACCGTTTCCATATTATGAGAAATCACTTCAGGAGCAACTTTTAAAATACGGTCTAAATGATTTTCAATGCCCTGAAAGTCAGGAATCAAAGTTTCTAAAGTAGTTTCTGGGTTCATTCGTCTAATAGCCTTAACGGTTTCAGCCCAAATGATAGAACCCATATCTTTTAAATCGTCTCTGTCTACAGAAGTCACTACCGCATGTTTAATACCCATAATTTTAATAGAACGAGCTACTTTTTCTGGTTCTGCCCAGTCAACGCTTTCTGGTCTCCCAGTTTTTACACCACAAAACCCACAAGAACGTGTACATACATTTCCTAAAATCATAAATGTAGCGGTACCTTCTCCCCAACATTCACCCATATTTGGACAGCTACCAGAGGTGCAAATAGTATGTAAGTCATATTTTTCCACCAAACCACGGAGTTGCGTATATTTTTTACCAGTAGGCAATTTTACTCTTAGCCATTTTGGCTTGCCTTTTGGAGGTTTAACATGTTCGGCGGCTTCAACACTCATAACAAAAATTCTTTACTACAAATATACAAATTGGGGGTCAACTAGTTTTTGGAAAAACTATTTGTTCTTAATGATTTCGGCTAAAAGTTTTTTAGCTCTGAGTAGTTTTACTTTAACATTATTCAAAGGCTCATTTAGTTCTTTTGCTATAGCTGCATAAGTCAATTCGTTAAAATAGCGAAGATTTATAACCTCTTGATAATGAGGTTTTAACTTTTTTATATGTGAAAGTAATGTTGCTAAATTTTGTTCGGTAATCAACTGGTCTTCAACTGTTGGGGATTCGTCTAAAACTTTTTTTACAGCATCAGAAGAGTTATTTTCAAGTCTATCTAATACATTGCGCTTTTGTTTTCTTATAAGATCTATATGTATGTTTTTAGAAATGGCTATTAACCAAGTCTTAAATTCATAAGAATCATTATAAGTTTTTATCTTATCGAACGCCTTAGAAAAAGTTTGTATGGTAATATCTTCTGCATCATTCTCGTTTTTGGTACGTTCTAGTTGAAAATGATACACATAATTCCAAAAGGTGTCTAATAGAGAGCTAAATGCAATTTGGTTTCCAGCTTTAGCCTTATTTATTTTTTCTATTAGAGCCTCATCAGTATTATTCAAAAAAGTAGTTTACGAGTTAAAAAAATAGTAATGTAGTTAAGCAACGGCATCTTTCTTGCAATCTTGCTCATCAGGTAATTTTCCACAGAAACCACATGCTTCTCCATCTTTATTTAAAAAAGGATTTTGGCTTGCGCATGTTCCAGCAAATTCGCCATCTTTTTTAGACCAAATTTTTATTGCAATACCTGCAAAGGCTAATGCTAGAAGACCTATAGTTAGAAGAATCAACTTCATATATCATATTTTATACAAAAATACAAAATATGCTTTGAAGAATAGTTTGGCTCGGGTTACTTTTAAAGTAAGTTTAATACTTAATATTAGCTACTATATTTTGAACAGTTGGAGTATTATTTCCTCCCTGAGGCTCAATAGTAATATAACCAACAGCATTATCCGCATAAGGTAATGCTAGTAATTTTTCTTTATCATCAAATTGTTTAATAATACCAAGATTTACCATCTCACCGTTAACTTCTGCCCACATCTGAAAACATTTATTTTCAGGTAGCTGTGGAAGGTTACTTACGTTTATATAAGATAATTTTTTAACAGGATTAATGTAGGCAACAGCTTTTAACTCCTCTGCTTTATTGTTACCATTAACAGAATACCTTTTTGTGTTTGGGTTGTTAAGAACAATATATTGATTTCTAATATCCTCAAGCTGAGTTTTCATATCATTCTCAAGGTCTTGAATCTTATTAGTTACAATTGAATTTTCTTCTTGTAAACTCTGGTTTTGATTGTAGAAGAAATAACTAGCTCCTGCAAAAATTAATGCTGCAATACTCGCTGCAACAGCAAATCTGTAGAATTTACTTCTACTACGCTTTTCTTGTTTAATTCTGAAAAGAATTTGTTCCTTTAAACCTTCAGGTGTTTTTAGGGCGTGTAATTTGGCAAAAGTTTCTAAGTTTTCTTGTAACTCATTATATGCTTCTCTAACTTCAGGATACATTGCAATATAACGCTCTACGCGAAGTGATTCTTCTGTAGAAGTAGAACCTAAAAGGTACTTTTCTAATAAATCAGTATCTAAAAATATTTTAATCTTTTCTTTCATTATAAAAAACTTAAAACTAGTGCTAGCACCATTGAAGTACCATATATCTTACGTAATTCACGAAGGCCAATTTTTAATCTAGACTTAATAGTACCCAGTGGAATATCTAATTCATCACTAGCTTCTTGTTGCGTCATTCCTTCAAAAAATAGGGCTTCAAGAACTTCTTTGTATTTGGGCTCAATTTTGTCAAGATTTTCTTGAACATCCATTAACTCTGGTATAATTCCCCGAACACCTAAATTATATACGTCTGAAACATCAATTTGGATTTCTTTATTTGCTTTTGTGTTTACACTTCGTAATTTATCTATAGCTGTATTTCTTGTAATCCGGAATAACCATGTAAAAAGTTTTGCCTTGGTAACGTCATAAGAATCAGATTTTTTCCAAATTTTAATAAAACTTTCTTGCACAACATCTTGTGCTAAATCTTCGTCTTTTACCACTTTATATGCTACACCATAAAGGGTGTCGCCATAATTATCATAAAGTAATGAAATAGCTTTTTCATCACGTTCTTGTAACAATTCTACAATGTGTTTTTCAAGTAGTGTGCTCATTTATAAGGCATTGGTAAAAAATGATTTTAAAAAAATCCAAAAAAAGTTTCTTACCGTATATATATCAATGCTAAAGTAAGGAATAGATTATTACATAGCAGTTAAGTTATAAAAAGACAATAGTTTAAAGTATATAAATTTTTGGTTAGTTTGGTTTGGTATAACCCCTGTTTTTCTCTAAGAAATCAGGGGTTATTTTATGATATTTACTTCAGGAACGATGCTGATTTTAAATTTATTTAATACTTCTTTTTTAATTTTATATGCTAGACCTAAAATTTCTTCACCTGTAGCATTGCCATAATTTACTAGTACTAAGGCTTGTTTTTGATGAACTCCTGCATCTCCAAAGCGCTTTCCTTTATAACCAGATTGTTCTATAAGCCAACCAGCTGGTATCTTATATGTTTTATTACCCATATCATAAAAAGGTGCATCGGGATTTTTCTTTCTAAATGCTTCAAAGGTCTTTTTAGAAACTACTGGATTTTTAAAGAAACTTCCACTATTACCTATTTCTTTTGGGTCTGGGAGTTTCCTTTTTCGAATTGCAACTACTGCGTTTGAAATATCTTTGATTGTAGGATGTATGATTTGATTTACCTGCAACTCTTCTTCAATAGCTCCATAAAAAGTATTTAGTCTATGGGTATTTTTTGTCAACTTTAATTTAACTGAAGTAATTATATATTGCCCTTTACTTTCATTTTTAAAGATAGAATCTCTATAGCCAAACTTACAGTCTTCTTTAGTAAACTCTTTAAGTTCTTGAGTTTGAATATGCATAGCTTCGCAACTGATAAATACATCTTTAAGCTCAACACCATAGGCGCCTATGTTTTGAATAGGCGCTGTACCTGTGTTACCAGGTATTAGAGATAGATTTTCAATACCGCCATAATCATTATCTAAGGTCCAAAGGACTAAATTATGCCAGTTTTCGCCAGCCATGACTTTGATAATTACACTATCATTATCCTCTTCAAAAACAGAAATACCTTTCATATGTATGTGAAGTACTAAAGCATCAATATCTTTAGTTAGAAGCATATTGCTACCCCCGCTAATTATAAATTTTTCTGGATAAGCAGATAATTGTAAGGCTTTTTGTAACTGTAATACACTATTTATTTCTACAAAGAATTTAGCGTTAGCCGCAATACCAAAGGTATTGTACTCTTTTAGAGAGATGTTTTCTTGAATATTCACGAATTGTGATATTGTTTTAGTCCTTCAGCAAGAATTTGCACCGCTTTTTTTAAACGTTCTTTTTCTAACACATAAGCAATGCGTATTTGATTGTTTCCGAGCCCTGCGGTAGCATAAAACCCAGCTGCGGGAGCAACCATGACCGTTTCATTATCAATATTAAACTTTTCTAGCAACCATTGCGCAAAATCATCCGAATCTTTAACGGGTAACTCTACAACACAATAAAATGCCCCGTTCGGCCGAGCAACTTTTACGCCATCAATTTTCTTTAACTCATCAATCAATAAATCTCTTCTAGAAACATATTCTTCAATAACATCATTAAAATAGCTTTGTGGAGTATCAAGAGCAGCTTCACTTGCAATTTGTGCTAGAGTAGGAGGAGATAACCTTGCTTGTGCAAATTTGAGCGCTGTTTGTATTAATTCCCCGTTTTTAGAAACCAAACATCCAATGCGAGCGCCACACATACTGTATCTTTTAGATACGGAGTCAATCACAATAGCATTATCCTCAAGACCAGAAATACTCAATAATGAGGTGTGTTTTTTACCGTCATATGCAAATTCACGGTAAACTTCATCTGCTATTAGAAAAAGATTATTTTTTTTAACAAGTTTAGCTAATTGTTCAATCTCTTCTTTGTTATATAAATAACCTGTTGGATTACCAGGATTACAAATTAAAATGGCTTTAGTTTTATTGGAAATCAGTTTTTCAAACTCAGAAATTGGGGGTAGTGAAAAATTATCTTCTAGTTTAGAAATAATAGGGACTACGTTAACACCATTTGCGGTAGCAAAACCATTGTAATTAGCATAAAATGGTTCAGGTATTATAACTTCATCACCTTCATCTAAAATACTACCCATAGCAAAAGACAAGGCCTCGGAGCCTCCTGTAGTAACAATAATGTCTTCAGCTTCAACTTCTAAATCATGTTTTGCATAGTAATTAGCAATTTTGCTGCGGTATTCTTCAGAACCTTCAGTTCTGCTGTAGGCTAATACCTCTAGCTTACTATTTTTTACTGCATCTAAGGCTATTTTAGGTGTTTTAATGTCTGGTTGCCCTATGTTTAGATGGATAACATTAACTCCTCTTTTTTTAGCTGCTTCAGCAAAAGGGACTAATTTTCGAATTGGAGAAGAAGGCATTCTACTGCCTTTCTTTGAAATTTTTGGCATTTTCAGCTTAATTTTTACAAAAATCGCTAAACCGCCTTAACAAAACAATTTAACATGAGTTTATTTCTCCCTATTACTAATGTTAAATTAGGAGTAGTCAAAGCATTTAATTCCTATCTTTAAAAGAGTCAATCAATTAAATAGTAAGGGTTTGTTACTAAGAATTTGCTATATCACATGTTTATTTTTTTGCTTAGGGAGTTTTGTTAGCGCCCAAAATTTTCAAATTCCACCTGGTAAAAAATTTGAGAAGATTAATTTCGAGTTAATCAATAACTTGATGATTGTTCCAGTTGAAGTAAATGGGGCAAAACTTTCATTTATACTAGATTCTGGGGTTAGTAGTCCCATACTATTTAATGTTTCTAATCAAGATTCAATACAGATAAATAATGTTTCTAAAATTACGCTTCGTGGTTTAGGTGAAGGCGAGCCTATGGAAGCTCTAAAATCTAGAAATAATATTTTTAAATTAGGCAAAGCAGCCAATTTTGATCAATCTCTTTATGTAGTCTTAGATAAAGATTTAAACTTTTCTACATCATTAGGAGTCACGGTTCATGGTATTATTGGTTATGACGTATTTGAAAGTTTTATTGTTGATGTTAATTACACAAATAATCATATTAAGCTTTATAATAAAAAAGACTACGAAAAAAAGAAGCTAGCAAAATACCAAGAATTACCACTGGCTATATACAATAAAAAGGCTTTTTTAACGGGTGCTATTCTATTAGAAGATGATACTGATATTCCTGTAAAACTATTAGTAGATACAGGCAGTAGTGATGCACTTTGGTTATTTCATGATCCTGAAAAAGGGGTAAAACTTCCTGATAAAAATTACGATGATTATTTAGGAAAAGGATTGAACGGGGATATTTTTGGAAAACGCACCAAATTAAAAGGAGTTAAGATTGGAGATTTTTTACTCAAAGACGCAAAAGCAGCTTTTCCTTTTAAGGAGTCTTTTGGTGCTATTAAAAGTTTGGGTAATAGAAATGGTAGTTTAGGAGGAGAGGTTCTAAAAAGGTTTAATATGGTATTTGATTACGGTAACAAGCGGATATACCTGAAGAAAAATAGTAATTTTAAGACTCCTTTTCAATATAACTTATCAGGTATAGCCCTACAACATAATGGATTACGTTATATTTCTGAACGCATAACGAACGCTAGAGGAGTAGCACAGCAAGAGGATAGCGACACTTTTGGTAATGTACAGATTTTACTTGGTAATCAAACACGGTTGAGTCTTGTACCAGAAATAATAGTTTCTGGTATTAGAGCTGGTAGCCCTGCCGCAGAATCAGGTCTTAAAGAAGGAGATGTTATTCTAGCTGTTAATGGAAAGAGAGTGCACGACTATAAGTTGCAAGAAATCCTTTCTATGATTAATCAAAAAGAAGGGAGAAAAGTCAAATTACTTATTGAACGTTACAACAAGGATTTACTCTTTTCGTTTGTAGTTGAAGATATTTTTAAAGAAAAAAGGCCCTGACTAACGTCAAGACCTTATTAGATATTATTTGCTAAATTTTTATTTAGCTCCTTCTACCAATTCACCTTTAATTTTAATAACCATAGTAGGTGTATCAGCATTTGATGTTACTGTAATTGCTTTTCTAAAAGGACCTACTGGTCTTTTAGTATCATATCTTACTTCAATCTCTCCTGTTTCACCAGGACTAATTGGAGCTTCAGGTTTTTTAGGAATTGTGCATCCACAGCTCGATTTTACATTACTAATTACTAAAGGCGCATCGCCAGTATTAGTAAATTCAAAAGTCCTTACACCATCACCACCACGCTGAACTTTACCATAATCAATAGTTTCAGCTTTAAACTCAATTTTAGCGGTTTTGTCCTGTGCTTTTACGCTTAGGGCCATAAGACCTACAAATAATAAAAGTACTGCTTTTTTCATCTTTTTAATTTTTTGAGGAATTTCAAATTTAATAGATTTAAACCTACATCCAAAATTCTTTTGTCATCTAATAACGTTACTTACTTTTGTTTCGTATTTCTAGAATTGGCATTTGGTCGAACAGCACTAAAATTTAACATTGCTTTTCTCAGTCAATTCCAATTCAAACATGATTAGACAAAAACTGTACCGAAAATATGGAGATTCCATCTAAATATGATTCAAAAAGGGTAGAAGGGCACTGGTATGACTACTGGATGAAACATGACTTTTTTAGCTCAAAACCAGATAATAGAGAGCCTTATACCATAGTAATACCGCCACCAAACGTTACCGGAGTATTGCATATGGGTCATATGCTTAATAATACCATACAAGATGTTTTAATTAGAAAAGCGCGTTTGCAGGGTAAAAATGCCTGTTGGGTACCAGGTATGGACCACGCTTCTATAGCAACTGAAGCCAAAGTGGTAGCTAGATTAAAAGATAAGGGCATAGATAAGACAGATTTAACGCGAGATGAGTTTCTGAAACATGCATGGGATTGGACAGATGAGTATGGAGGCGTAATTCTAGAGCAATTAAAGAAGTTAGGTTGCTCTTGTGATTGGAGCCGTACTAAGTTTACTATGGATGACGATATGTCAGCCTCAGTAATCAAAATTTTTATTGATTTATACAATAAAGGACTGATATACAGAGGTTTTAGAATGGTAAATTGGGACCCAGAAGCTAAAACTACACTCTCTGATGAAGAAGTAAATCATGAAGAACGACAAGGGCTTCTTTATTATCTAAAGTATCAAATAGCAAATGAAGATGGCTCCCTTCCTTTGGAGGGGTCGGGGGAGGCTGTAACCATAGCTACTACACGCCCAGAAACTATTTTAGGGGATACCGCTATTTGCATTAACCCAAATGACGAGCGCTATGCCCATTTAAAAGGTAAAAAGGCAATTGTTCCTATCTGCAATCGTGTTATTCCAATCATTGAAGATGACTACGTAGATATAGAATTTGGTACTGGATGTCTAAAAGTTACTCCTGCTCATGATGAGAACGATAAAAACCTTGGAGATAAGCACAATTTAGAGGTAATAGATATTTTTAATGAAGATGCCAGTTTAAACTCTTTTGGCATGCATTACGAAGGTAAAGACCGATTTGTAGTGCGTAAGGAGATTGCTAAAGAGTTAAAAGAGAAAGGGTTTTTAGTAAAAACAGAGCAACACATTAACAAAGTAGGTACTTCGGAGCGTACCAAAGCTGTTATTGAACCTAGACTTTCGGACCAGTGGTTCCTTAAAATGGAAGGTTTGGCAAAACCAGCCATTGATGCAGTATTAAATAATGGTGAAGTAAAACTTTTCCCGAAAAAGTTTGAAAATACCTATCGCCATTGGATGGAGAATATACGGGATTGGAATATTTCTCGCCAATTATGGTGGGGACAGCAAATACCGGCATATTACTATGGTGATGGTAAAGAAGATTTTGTAGTTGCAGAATCCCTAGAGAGAGCCTTAGAGCTAGCAAAAGAACGCACGAACAACGAGCAACTAACAACCGACAACTTAAGGCAGGATGCCGACGTACTCGATACTTGGTTTTCTTCATGGTTATGGCCCATAAGTGTTTTTGGCGGGATTTTGGAACCTGATAATGAAGAAGTTAATTACTATTATCCTACTAACGATTTAGTTACTGGCCCAGATATTCTGTTTTTCTGGGTAGCACGTATGATTGTTGCTGGTTATGAATTCCGAGATGAAAGACCCTATGAGAATGTTTATCTAACCGGCTTGGTAAGGGATAAACAGCGTCGAAAAATGTCTAAATCCTTAGGGAACTCACCAGATGCTTTAAAGTTGATTGAAGAGTATGGTGCCGATGGCGTTCGTGTTGGTTTATTATTAAGTTCTGCAGCAGGAAACGATTTAATGTTTGATGAGGCTTTATGTCAACAAGGGAAGAATTTTGCTAATAAAAT
>CAYTRI010000036.1:0-19967 GCA_964440105.1 uncultured Flavobacteriaceae bacterium | reverse complement strand
AACGTTTTTACCATATCAGTACAGATGAGGTGTATGGGTCTTTAGAAAGTGAAGGTCTTTTTACTGAGAAAACACCTTATGACCCTAACTCTCCTTACGCGGCATCAAAAGCAAGTTCAGATCATTTTGTTAGATCTTATGGAGAAACATATGACTTGCCTTATGTGATTTCTAATTGTTCCAATAATTACGGCCCTAACCATTTTCCTGAAAAATTGATTCCTCTTTGTATCAATAATATAGTCGAAAGCAAACCTTTGCCTGTGTATGGTGATGGAAACTATACTAGGGACTGGTTGTATGTAGAAGACCATGCAGAAGCTATAGACTTGGTGTTTCATAAAGGCATTAACCAAGAGACTTATAATATTGGTGGATTTAATGAGTGGAAAAATATAGATTTAGTGAAATTGCTCTGCGATAAGATGGATAGTAAATTAAAAAACCCAGTTGGAACATCTCAAAATCTAATAACCTATGTAAAGGATAGGCCAGGGCATGATTTAAGATATGCTATAGATGCGAATAAGATTAATTCACAATTAGGTTGGAAGCCTTCTGTAAGTTTTGAGGAAGGTCTTGAAAAAACGATTGATTGGTATCTAGAAAATGAAGAATGGTTAAAGAATGTAACATCGGGTGAATATCAAGAATACTACTCAAAAATGTACTTATAGAAATAGTTAATTAAAGAGGTTTTAAAAAGCAAAGAATGAAGGGAATAATTTTAGCAGGCGGTTCTGGAACAAGATTACATCCACTCACCTTATCAATAAGTAAGCAATTAATGCCTATTTATAATAAGCCCATGATATATTACCCTTTATCTACGCTTATGTATTCTGGAATAAATGAAATTTTAATAATCTCTACGCCAAAAGATTTACCATTATTTAAAGACTTATTAGGTGATGGAGAAAAATACGGTTGTTCGTTTTCTTATGCCGTACAAGAGAAACCCAATGGTTTAGCAGAAGCATTTATTATTGGCGAAGAATTTATTGGGAATGATAAAGTAGCCTTAATTCTTGGAGATAATATTTTTTATGGCTCTGGATTGAATAAGCTCCTGCAATCCAATAATAACCCAGATGGAGGAATTGTCTAT
Organism: uncultured Flavobacteriaceae bacterium; assembly: GCA_964440105.1. Classification (GTDB taxonomy): domain Bacteria; phylum Bacteroidota; class Bacteroidia; order Flavobacteriales; family Flavobacteriaceae; genus Croceitalea. The sequence goes on along the minus strand of CAYTRI010000036.1, from coordinate 18,859 downwards.
GCATACCGTGTTAATGACCCAGAAAGATATGGTGTGGTTGAATTTGATGATAATGGAAAAGCCGTTAGTATTGAAGAAAAGCCCAAAAACCCGAAATCTAATTACGTAGTGCCAGGAATTTATTTTTATGATAATAGCGTAGTAGAAATTGCAAAGAGTATTTCGCCAAGCCAAAGAGGAGAGCTGGAAATAACAGATATTAATAAGGCCTATTTAGAAAAGAAAAAGCTTAATGTCAGCATTTTAGATGCAGGAACCGCATGGCTCGATACGGGAACTTTTCAATCTTTAATGCAGGCGTCTCAATTTGTAGAGGTAATTGAAGAACGCCAAGGATTAAAAATAGGCGCTATAGAAACCGCTGCTTTTGAGATGGGTTATATCAATGAAGCACAGTTGAAAGCTTTAGCTGAACCTTTAATGAAAAGCGGTTACGGTAGAAGTTTATTAGGTATTTTAAATAAAAACAAATGACTTTTAAAGAAACCAAACTAAAAGGATGTTTTGTTTTAGAGCCAACTATTTTTAATGACGAAAGAGGTTGTTTTTTTGAATCATACAATAAACAAATCCTTGAAGAAGGAATTGGAGAAGAGGTCAACTTTGTGCAAGACAATCAATCCTTTTCAACAAAAGGAGTAATTAGAGCTATCCATTATCAAATAGGCGAACACGCACAGGCAAAATTAGTGCGCGTTTTGCATGGAACTGTTTTAGATGTAGTAGTGGATTTACGAAAAGACTCTAGTACTTTTGGCCAACATATTGAGATAGAATTAAGTGATAAGAACAAGAAACAGGTTTTTATCCCAAGAGGTTTTGGTCATGGTTTTATAACGCTATCAGATTCAGCAGAATTCTTTTACAAATGTGATAATTACTACAATAAAGAAAGTGAAGGAGGTATTATCTATAACGATTCGACCTTAAATATTGATTGGAGAATGGAATCGGATAAAATTAAAGCCTCAGAGAGAGACTTGAACTTGCCCATTCTAAGCGAAGCTAGACTATGAAAAGTGTGCTTGTAACTGGCAGCAATGGACAATTAGGGAGGAGTATTAAAAATGTTGTCCAAAGTTCAAAAGAACTGAATTTCATTTTTACGGATAAGAATGAATTAGATATCACAAAAGAGGAAGATGTAAATACTTTTTTTGCAAAAAACTCTATTTCATATTGCATCAATTGTGCGGCGTATACAGCAGTAGATAAAGCCGAATCAAATCAAGAAGAGGCAGAATCCATTAATGTATCAGGGATTAAAAATCTTGCAAAGGCTTGTATTGATAATGATGTCATTCTAGTCCATATTTCTACTGATTTTGTATTTGACGGGAAACAAACGCATCCCTATACCGAAGGAAACGAGGCTAACCCTTTAAATGTATACGGGCAGACAAAATTGAAAGGTGAAAAAATAGTTGAAGAATTATTGGAACGCTATTTTATTATTAGAACATCTTGGTTGTATTCAGAGTATGAAACTAATTTTTTCAAGACTATGATTGAGCTGAGTAAGGAAAAGGATGAATTGCATGTTGTAAGTGATGAAGTTGGAACGCCTACATATGCTAGAGACTTAGCGAAAGTAATTATTGGGATTATAGAGAAAAAGGAAACAGCTTTTGGATTATATCATTATAGCAATGACGGAATTGTAAGTTGGTACGATTTTGCTAAAGCTATTTTTGATTTAAGTAATATTGACATTAAGGTAATACCTATTAAATCTAAAGAATACCCGACTAAAGCAGAACGTCCAGGATATAGTGTTATGGATAAGACTAGAATAAAAAACACTCTTGGCATCAAGATTCCTTATTGGGAAGAGAGCTTGAAGGAATCCATAAAAAGACTAACGCTTGATAAGTGAATTTTTGAGTTTACAAAATAGGCTAGTTTTATTATAGTTAAGCCAAACATTATCTTGAGGTAAAAACCTACTATATTTGTAATGGCTAAATTTAAGATTACTAATTTTTGAACTAACCATGGCAGATAACCAAGCAAATAATAATTCTGACGAGATAGATTTAGGGCAGCTATTTCAATTGATTGGAAGAGCTTTTCAAAAACTTTTTAATTTTATAGGAAGTATTTTTAAAGGCCTTTTTCATGTGCTGATTCTTTTTCTACTCTTTTTACAGAAGAATTTTATCATCTTGGCTCTAGCCATTGTCGTTGGAGCAGTAGGAGGATATTTCTTAGATAAAAATAAAACTCCAAAATATATTTCAAAGATGGTAGTTGAACCTAATTTTAATAGTGTTCAGCAATTGTATAATAACATAGATTTTTATAATGATTTAGCAAAAGCAGAAGATTCTACGGAACTGGCTGCTGCGCTTAACATTAAAGTAAACGAAGCAATATCAATCAAAGAGATTTTTGTGGACTCTTATTCAGATGAAAACCAAAAAGTAAAGCTTTTTGATGATTTTATACGGGAGTTGGATACTACAACAATTAAGGCATTGGATTACGAAAGTTATTTGAAAAATTTTAATTCAATGGATGCTCGTTTTCACCAAATATCTGTAATAAGCACAGATAACACGGTGGCTAAAAAGCTCCAAGCCACAATAATTCGTTCAATTTCTACAAACGATTATTTCAAGTTACAGAAAAGTATCAATGATGAAAATTTAACACTTCAAGATTCAATTATTAGAAACCAACTAGTTGAGGTAGATTCTTTACAAAAACTTTATAAGACAGTATTGGTAAAGGAAGCAGATAAACCAATGCAGGGAACAAATATAAATTTAGCTGAAAATGGGGAATCTCAAAATAAAGAATTGGCTTTAGTAAAAGAAAGAGAGTTGCTAAAGAACCAGTTGGTTATGTTGAACAAAGAGAAGGCTAACAAATCTGCAATTTTAAATGTTATTAGTGATTTTCCAAATAGAGGAGTAAAGGAAAAAGGGTTTTGGAAGAGTTATAAGTTTGTTCTGCCTTTAGGTCTTTTGGGATTAATTATTTGTTTTCTTGGATTAATAGAAATGAATAGATTTTTGAAGAACTATTCTAAAAAAAGCTAGTCTGATTAGTTTTTGTTTATGAAAAAGAACTTGGTAATTTTTGAAACTCGACCTGAAGCCATAAAAATAGCGTCTTTAGTTAAGAAGTTTAAAAAACAACCTGACAAGTTTGAAACTAAGGTTTGTGTTACGGCTCAACATAGGGAAATGCTGGACCAAGTACTTTCTTTTTTTGAAATAGTTCCTGATTACGACCTCGATTTAATGAAACCAGGTCAAAACCTGTACTCGCTAACATCTGATATCATAGTTGGCCTAAAGCCTATATTGGAAGATTTTAAGGTAGACTATATTTATGTCCATGGTGATACTACTACAACTATGGCAACCAGTTTAGCAGGGTTTTATTCAAAATCTAAAATCTGCAATGTAGAAGCGGGGCTTAGAACAAATAATATGCTCTCTCCTTTTCCTGAGGAAATGAATAGGTGCGTAACTGGAGTGTTAACAAAAATCCACTTTTCACCTACCACTGTTTACAAACAAAACCTGCTTCTTGAAAACAAAGAGGAAGCATCAATTTTAGTCACTGGAAATACAGTTATAGATGCTTTAAAACGTAGTGTTGAAAAAGTAAAATCATCTTCTTTTAAAGATGAGGAAATAGAAGAGCTAAAAACACTAATTGTAAAAAACAAGCGTATAATATTGGTTACCGGCCATAGGAGAGAGAACCATGGACAGGGATTTATAGATATATGTAAAGCGTTGAGGAAAATAGCACTTGAAAATCAAGATGTTCAAATAATTTACCCTGTGCATCTCAACCCCAATGTGCAAGAGCCAGTGTATAAGCTTTTAAAAGGCATAGAGAATATCACTTTAATTTCTCCAGTATCATACCCAGCTTTTGTTTGGTTAATGGAGAAATCCTATCTAATCATTACGGATAGTGGTGGTGTTCAAGAGGAGGCTCCGAGTCTGGGGAAACCGGTTTTAGTGATGCGAGATACAACAGAAAGACCAGAAGCTGTAGATTCAGGAACAGTAATACTCGTTGGAACAGACAAAGAAAAAATTGTACGAGAAGCACAAAATCTACTAGATAATTCTGATGATTATGATAAAATGAGCAAACTCCATAATCCTTATTGTGATGGCAAGGCGTGCAAAAGAATAGTAGAACATATATTAATAGATTAAATATGGATAACAGTCCTGAAGTTGTAATGATTGGTCTAGGCTATATCGGCCTCCCTACAGCAGCTTTGATTGCGCAGAACAAAACCTACGTCCATGGAGTGGATATTAACCCTGGTGTTGTTGATACAATTAACAAAGGTGAAATTCTTATAGTGGAGCCAAATATAAAAGAGCACAAAGTTTTTAAATTAACAGATTACAAGGAAGCAGTAGAAATGGCAGATATTATTGTTTTTTTAGTAGCTCATGATGAATTTAAGAGAATAAATATATCAAAAGACCAAGAGATGTTGAATTTTTGTGGGGTTAATAAATGATAAAACGATTGTTTATTATAGCTATTGTAACTGGAATAGGCCACCTTACCACTCTATTTTCTTTAAAGTACGTCTCTAAATTTATCGACAAGGATACAATTGCGTTTATTGGAGAAATAGATTCTCTTACACTACTCATCGTATCTATTGTTGCCTTTGGTCTGCAATTATCCACTACCAGAAATATTGCCATTCAAACTAACTGGAAAGAAGAATTGTATGAAACGCAATCAGCGAGATTAACACTAGCGACAATAATCATGATTTTTGGGATTTCAGGGTTTTTGTACAGTAAAAATTATATGTTTTTAATTGCACCTGTTATAAGTCTAAACGCAGATTACGCACTCTATGGTAGGGGGAAACCCATACATGGGGCTTTTATAGCGTTTATTCGCATTGTAATACCCTCGTTCATATTGATAATAGCCTCAATTTATTTTAAAGAACAAATAGCTTTGCTATTTTCCATAAGTCTTTTCATTACATATCTCATATCTGGAATATTGGTTTCTCTAGTACTGAAAACCTCTTACTTTGTTATTCCAAAAATTAAAAATCTAAAGAAGTATCTTGACAATTTCACTATTGGACTTGCCAGTTTTGCACTTTTTTTTATAGGTATCGGCATCATCAATATCATGTCATATTTCTATACTAGCGAATCTATTGCAGTAGTCTATATTGTCTTAAAGCTGTACATGATTTTTAAAGGGGTGCGAAGAATAATTACACAATCTTTTTTTAAGGAGCTCCAAGAGATTGAAGTTTCTTTAAAAGTAGATTTTCTTGCTGTAGTGGCCGGTCTGATTTTCCTTTTATCTATAATTGTTTATCCAAAGGTGATAATTCCATTATTGTTCGAGGCTAAATATATTACTTATAACACTACATTTACTTTATTGGGCATAGCAGGTTTTATATCTTCTTTTACTACTAGTTCTGGCACTCGTCTTTTATTAAAAAAGTGGGATTTTATATATAGTAGAAACCTAATTTTTGCAGCAATTTTTACCATAATCTCTGGCTTAGTCTTCTGGTTCTTTTTTGGTGATGAGCCATATTTGATTGCGCTATCTGTTTTATTGGGCGAAATAATAATCTCTGTGCTTAATATTAAATCTTTGAATGAAAAAGATTATATGTTGCTCAGAATAAAAAGCACAATGAAACTGATAGTTCCAACATTTCTTTTTATATTATTTGCTTATTTTTTAGGGCAAAAATTATACGTGTTTTCGATTTCTTTGTTAATATTTGGTATTTGGGTTTTAATAAGCTCGCGGAGAAATATTCTTAGAGTATGAAAAGGAAAAGTTTTACAACTCAGTGGCAACATCAAAATGTTTGTGTTCAATATGAGGGAAATAATTTACTTGACTCGTTTTTTTTAAAATTCTTTTTTAAGAATTGGATTTCTCTCCCAAAAAAGAGGTGTAAAAGAAGAGTAATCGTAAAGTTTGGAATATTACCAAAAACAAATCGAGTAAATGATAGGCTCTTCAGTTACCAAAGAGAAATAGACGAAAGTTCAATTACTACTCACATAAATAGAATAGATTGGCTAAGAGCATCTACAAGAAGTTTTTATAAGACTATGTTCAGAAATGCTAATGTGATAGGAATTCCAGAGTTATATTTAGCAATGATTAGAAAGTCGATTTTAGAGCCTATTGAGTTTTACAAGCATCTACAAGGCTGGAGTCTTGTACATTCTAGTGTGTTTATTTATCAGGATAGGACTTTCGTGGTCGCTGCAGGAAGTAAAGCAGGTAAATCAACGCTTATTAAGCAATTGGTTAAAAAACATGATGTTCTAGTTTTATCAGATAACTATGCATTTTTAAAAGATAATTATGTCAAAACTATTGAGGAGCCAATGAGAGGAGGAGATTCAAAGACATTTAAACCAACCTTTTATGGGCGTTCTATTAGTGGTTACCCTAAAGCATATGAAAGTAATACAGATTTTATTATTTATTTGAACCGAGGAGAAAAAAATCAAATACGAGAAATTAAGTTAGAAGCCTTGGCGGAAATATTATTCAAAATAAATAACGAGGAGCAAGAAGGAGTTGCTTACCTAAATCTAAAAGACCCTTTGAGGAGTATTCCGAGAAAACCTATTTTAGCCGCTACGGTAGCTACTTATGAGCTAGAAATTTCAGAAGGACTGGAGAATATAGCGGTTGCAATAGATTTAATTTTAAACCTAAAATAAAATGAAAAGAGAATTTTCGATTGCTGAAAGGATAAACGTAGAAATCTCAGGTGAACTATCTAACGACTGTATAAGTTTTTTGAAAAAAATATATGAAAATTTTGATGAAAAATGCGAAACTCCAAAATTTATTCTAAAAGTAGTGGTGACAGATGAAATTCCTAAAATTAAAAAGAAATATTCTTTGGGAAAAGATGGGTATTTTGATGAAAAAACTTTAATACTTAGTTCTGGACATTTTTTTATAAGGAGTCAAGATAATATTCTTAAGGTGGGAATACCAACTAAAGTGAAACGTGGCAGAATCCCTTTCAAAAGAGTAACACCGGGTAGGCATATTACTGATGAAATTATTGAGCCCTTGCTTCAAATCATCCTACAGCGATATGACGCTACCTTTGTTCATGCTTCCTCTATTTATGAAAACGGAAAGGTCTCCGTAATAATGGGGTGGAGAGGCACTGGTAAAACTAATGCTATTTTAAAAGATTTTGAAAAAAAAGAAATCTGGTCAGATGATTTATCTATTATTGATAGCGAAGGCTTTGTCTATCCGTATCTAAGACCCATAAGATTATACTCATATAATCTCCCCTTAATAGATAAATCATATTTAAAAACACACAAATTGAATTTAAAAAAATATATCACCCCTCCATGGAAGCCAGTACACTACTTATCTTTACAAACTAAATCTGAAACAAAAAAAGCACCAATGGGAGAGATGATATTTCTTAATGACAAAAAAACAAGAACCCTAGCTCAGGATTCGGAAAATATTATGGAATTTGAACAGATTTTTTTTAAAAACTATCAAATTATGTTGAATCAATCAAGAATTTTTAAATCGAGGCCTAATGTGAAAAAGATTATTGATGAAGCTTTAATAAAAGCTAAAATTAAATATTAGGTATAGACAGGTTGAATTTCAATCAAAATAATTAACAGACTATATTTTGTGATTATTGCCGTGTTTCTATAGCAGGGATAAATTTAAAATTTCTTTATTAGGTGTTTATCTAAAAGTAAGGTAATGTTTTTTAAGTATTTTAATAAAAAAAATCAAATAATTCAAACTTAAGAAAATGGCAGGCACAAAACTTTCATCTTACAATATGGCGATGATATTACTGTTATTTTTTTTGCTTAGCGTGTCCTCAGGAAACCCTGCTATGCAACTTGTAGGGGGGTTGGGAACTATCCTTATAATTCTGTTTTTTTTTAATATTAAGCTAAAGACCAACCATTGGACCCCTTTCTATTTGTTTATGGCATTAGTTACCTTATTGCAATGGCCTTTTTATTTGAATGGCGAGAATCTTATAGGCTACACTGTGAACACTGGAACTATGGTTTTAATGTGGGTCTTGATGCTGGTGTTTTCTTTTTTTCTTTCCCAATTACTGCTGAAGTTGTCTCTTCAATCGATTGAAAAGATACTTTTATGGTTTTTCTGGTTGAATTTTGTGGTGATGGTTTTTCAATATATCCATACTGCAATTGTAAAAGGTGCGGTCATACCCTACATGGTAAGTATGGGAACAGGAGATTTTATAAAAGGGGTTTTTGCAAACTCTTCGGTGTCAATGATTGTTTTTTCCTTCTACACGGTATATTTCTTCTATTCCAAGAATATTCGATTGGCCGTATTGGCCGCCTTATTAATGCTGGCGTCTACTTACATGAGCGGTATTTTTATTTTTTTGGTAGTAATATCTGGATTTGCCTTTTTCTTTCTTTCTTTTTCAAAAAAGATTAGAATACTCGTTTCGTTGTTTCTTGGGTTTTTGATATTTTCAATTGTAAGTCCACAGAATATAGACTATGTTAAAGAAAACTTAAGCAAAAAAGTTTTCAGCAATAAAAACCAAGCGAGAAAAATAATTTCTTTTAGAAAGACTACAGAACATCTTTTTTCTAGCTTCGACAGTTTTGTTTTTGGTGCGGGTGGTGGAAAATTCTCTTCTAGAACGGCTTTTCTTACTTCCGGAGATTACGTTGGATGGTATCCAAAAAACTATGTCTATATGTCGGAAAAGTTTGAAGAGGGGCACTATTCCCTATGGAATTCGGAGCTTTTGAAAAAGCCTTATATGGACGGAACTGCCAACCAGCCTTTTTCTTTTTACAACAAAATTTTTGGAGAATATGGAATGTTAGGCTTTATCGCTTTTCTAGTTTTATACATGGGGAAAAGTATTGAGACTTTTTCAAGCCTCACGTTCGGAAAAACCATATTATTGCTGATGCTATCATTTTTCCTGTTGGACTATTGGTTTGAATATTTCACGGTGATTCTATTTTATGAACTGTTTATGCAATTGGATATAAAAAAAAAATCAGATGCTACAATTTGATAGCACATTGCATAAGGTCCAATATTGTTTGGTGGTAATGACCGGCATATCGCTTCTTTTGCCAATGACCATAAACAATATAATAATAGGATTACTGGTGCTTGTTTCAATTTTGGCCCTTACAAAGAACAGATCATTTTTGTACGGCCATATCGGACTTGGCTATTTTCTGATCTTATTGTTGTTAGCTTCCGTCATCTGGCTTTTGTTTTCTTGTGACTTTTCTTTGGGGCTAAAGAAAATAGAAAAAACCACGGCATTTTTTCTATTCCCTTTTGTTTTGGGCACTATTAAATTGTCAAAATCCCAGCTACGGATTATGGGGCTCGTATTTTCCTTGACCACGATTTTAGCATTAACAATAGCAATAGTGATTGCAGGTTTCCGGGCTTTTGAAAATGGCTCCCCATATATTTTTAATGAGGACAATCTTGTTTTGGAAAATTTTTTCAGATATCACAGATTAAGTGGCAATATCGGATTCCATGCCACCTATCTTTCTATTTATACTGCGTTTTCAGCATTTACAATTCTTTACTTTGGCCTCATTGAAAAGAAATTTCTTAAAAAAAAGCCTTTTTTCGTTTGGCTTCTTTTCTTATGGGCCTTATTCCAGATTTATCTGCTTAATTCATTTGCAGTAATTTTTTCGATTACTATAATTGGGATTGCTTTTATCCTATTTCTTAAAAACAAGGTTTTGTCAAGAAAGCGAATGGGCATTATGGTGACGTTCCTGTGCCTTATTGTGATTATGGTTTTTGCTAAAAAAGTCAGAGGAATTAAACCAGAAATGTTTCAGTTCAGTTATGAGACTCCTGCAAAAACAATGGCATGGAACTCTATGAATGTTAGGCTTGCTAAATGGGGCTGTGCATTGGAAGTTTATAGAGAAAATCCCCTCTTAGGTGTTGGGACAGGGTGTACTCAAACAGAATTGTTGAAAATCTATAGAAAAAAGGGATTTTACATGGGAATTGAAGCGAATTACACAAGCCATAACATGTACTTAAGATATCTCGTTCAAATGGGTGTTATAGGATTTTGCTTATTTGTAATGCTTATTGTAGTCGGACTTTACAGAGCTATTACCAAAAGAAATTTTCTTCTTTTTTCATTGATGGTACTATTAATGATTACTAGTATTACGGAAGAAGTTTTGGCCATTAACAAAGGCATAATCTTCTTTAGCTTTTTTATCGTATTTCTTCAGAACACCCAAACAATTAATCAGCATGGCAAGGAAAGACCCACGCGCTAAAATATTATTTCTCACGCAGATGCCGCCACCAGTGCATGGTGCTTCGTTAATGAATCAATATTTAGCGAGCAGCAATCGTATAGCGGAACGATATGCGGTGACAATCATCAATTTGGACTTTGTTGATAAGGTAAGCCAAATTGGTAGTTTCTCGTTTGTAAAGCTTTTTAAGATGTTTCAGGTGCTCTGGAAACTGATATGGATATTGATTAGAAATCGGTACGAATTGGTTTATTTTACCCTATCCCCAGTTGGAGGCGCTTTCTTTAGAGATACTTTGTTTGTAGTTGTTTTAAAAGTTTTTAACAATAACATACTTTACCACCTTCATGGTAAGGGTATTTCCAATAATCTGGATTCTTTTTTTAAAAAAACGCTTTATCGTTTTGTTTTTAACCATACCAGCGTAATATGTCTTTCCAAACTTTTGGTACACGATATTAAAAATGTCCATCAAGGAAAAATATTTATAGTCCCTAATGGAATTCCTGAATACAAAAACAAGGGGAATCCTAATAAGAAGCATAGAAACATCCTTTACCTTTCCGCACTAAAGAAGAGCAAGGGTATAATGGATTTGGTAAAGGCTTTGGATATTTTACAAAAAAGAGGGGTTTCCTTCGAGGCCAAAATTGTGGGTGGCGATACAAACGACCTGACTGTTCTTGAGCTTAAGGGTATTCTGCTAATGAAAGGGCTTGAGAAAAACGTTTCAGTGCTTGGGCCAAAATATGGAGATGAAAAATGGGAAATGTTCTCTTCATGTGGAATCTTTGTTTTCCCCACATATTATGCAAACGAGTGCTTTCCACTTTCTATCCTAGAGGCTATGATGATGGGTCTTGTTCCTATTTCCACAACCAATGGGGCTATACCAGAAATAATCACATCAGGAAGGAATGGATTTACAATAAATGAAAGGGATGTGGAAGGCCTCGCTGATTGTTTGGAAGACCTTTTGCAAGATGATGAAAAGATAAGGCAAATGGCATCCGAGGCGCAACATTCTTTTAAAGAGAACTATACCATAAAAAGTTTTGAAATGAACATGCTGAAGGTATTTAATGAGTTGATCAAACAATGAGAGCATCAATAAATTTTGTTGGGGATGTTTCAATTTTTAGAAAATATGAAGAAATGGGTATCGACCCATTTCATGAAGTTCTATTGCCCGACTCCGATTATAATATTGGCAACATGGAGTTTGTGATTCCAAACGGAAGAACCAAGAATTTTTATGATGTTCCAGATGAATATGCGGTGACCTTTCCGTACTTTACATCATTGAGCTTAGGTAGGTTCAATGCATATGGCTTGGCCAATAACCATTGTATGGATTATGGGTTGGAGGGCGTATTGGACATGAGAGATTTTTTGATTTCTAAAGGAATTTCAGTTTTTGGTTTCGGGGAAAAGGATTTCAATGTTTTAAGATTTAGTTGCAATGGAATAGAGTTTGGGGTAATTGCATTTGTAAAGAAAGGAAGGTGGAGCAGGAAGGATAGACGTAAAGGCCCTGACCCATATGATACAAAGGCAGTTTTAGATAAAGTTATCTCTTTAAAGCAAGCATGTGACCATGTTATTGTATACCCACATTGGGGGACTGAGTTGATAGATGCCCCACATGAGAAAGAAATAAAAAATGCGCGTTTGTTTATCGATTCTGGTGCTTCCGCAGTAATAGGACATCACCCTCACATTGTTCAGGGCACAGAGAAATATGCCCACGGAATTATAGCTTACAGTTTGGGAAGTTTTATTTACATTCCTGAAGAAGAATTGGGTTTTTCCAAAAGCCAAGGTGCTCAACGAAACTTTTCATTTTGTCTTAATCTGGAATTTGATAAGAATTCAATCCTTTCATGTACCCCACAACTGTATCGTTACGATTTGGATAGTAAGTTGCCTTTAGCTGATGCAAGCGAACAAGGACTATTGTACCAAGACTTTGTAAACTCAAAAATTGGAGACAGCAAATATTATCATAGCCGTTTAAGAAAGGTTTTGATCAAGAGGGAAATAAAATCTATGGCAGAAAGATTCAGAAAAAACCCCCTTAAGGCATTGAGACATTATTCCACGTATTTTGCTTCCATAATCACAAGAAAGTTAAAATATTGACCCGTATGAGTTTCGAAGATAGTTTGTATGGTTTGTTGAAGTTTTACAAAAAGCTTCCATATCCTATTAAATGGATTTTGGGTAAAGCATATCAACTTATCCCCAAAAATATTAAATATGGAGGTTTCTATGTAAAGTACGGGCGGAGAATTGATTTCAACGCTGATTTCGAGCACTTATTAATGAAACAGTTGAGTATAGCGACTGGAAGTATAGGTTTTTATAAGGGAAAGAAACTCCAGGAGCTTTCGGATTTTCCAGTGATCGACAAAACCATAGTACGTGATAACTTTGAAGACTTTTGTAATTCGAACTATACAAAGAGATTGCTTTCCAATACAGGAGGTTCCAGTGGAATCCCATTCGAATTTTATCTTGAGCCCGGTATTTCACGCCCAAAGGAAAAAGCCCATTTTGATTGGTACTGGGGGCAATTTGGCTATAAGGATGGGGATAAAGTATTGATGGTAAGAGGTGAGGCACTACCTAACAATAAGCTGTATGAGTATCAACCAATAGGAAACAAACTGGCCATTTCTTGTTATCTTTTGAATAAAGACAATGTTGGACAAGTACTTGAAAGAATCAAAAACTTTTCACCAAAATATATTCATGCCTATCCATCTGCACTTAGAAATCTTATAAAAATAGTTGATGATTTTGGTGAAGAGCTACCTTCTTCCATATTGGCCATGTTTTTAGGTTCTGAAGGGTTGCCCGAAAAAGATCGCGAATATATCAAAACCAAAACCAATGCAACAATAGTACATTGGTATGGTCATTCGGAAAGACTGGTGCATGCCGGCAACTGTCCATATTCAAATGACTTTCACATTTACCCTTTTTATGGTTTTACGGAGCTTTTAAACGAAAAGAATCAGCCAATTACCCAACCATTTGTAAAAGGAAGAATTGTAGCTACTGGATATGACAACAAAGCGATGCCCTTAATTCGATATGATACAGGGGACGAGGCGGAATATGCGGATACTGATTCCTGTAAATGTGGATTTAAAGGAAGAAGCTTTAGAAGAATTCATGGAAGAAAACAAGATTATATTTACTTAGATGACAAAACAAAGGTATCTTTGACAGCATTTATATTTGGACAACATTTCGATGAATTTGCATTAATCAAAGAGTTGCAATTAGAACAAGCGGAAAAAGGGGAATTGTTGGTTAGGGTTGTCTTGGAAGATGAAGTAAATTTTGATACTATCCTTTTTAGGCAAAAGCTTGAAAATTCTGTCAATGGAAAACTAAGTGTAAATTTGAAGGTTTGTGATAGTATAGAAAAAACACCTGCTGGAAAACATATTTTTATAATACAAAAAATCAGTGACTAGAAGTTGAACTATGAAACAGGTCATACAAAATTTTAAAACAGGAGACTTATATATAGACGATGTTCCTGTTCCCGCAATTACAGATAAGATGGTTTTGGTAGAGAACAAATTTTCACTTATCAGTTCTGGAACGGAGAGAGGAACCGTAAAAGTTGCAAAAGCCAATCTGATAGGCAAAGCCAGACAAAGGCCAGATTTGGTTGCGCAAGTCCTTCAAAACATGAAAAAGGAGGGAGTAAAAGCAACCTTGGAAAAGGTACGTACAAAACTTGATTCTCTCAAGGCACTAGGTTATAGTACTTCTGGCATTGTAAAAGCATCCCTTGATAGCAATGGGGCGTTCAAACCTGGGGACAGGGTTGCATGTGCAGGTCAAGATTATGCATCGCATTCAGAGTTTGTTGGAGTGCCCCAGAATTTGATTTCCAGAATCCCTGATAATGTTAGTTTCGAACAAGCCAGCTATACGACTCTTGGTGCAATAGCCCTACAAGGAGTTCGACAAGCGGAACCAAGACTCGGAGATAGGGTATGTGTTATAGGGTTGGGGCTTTTGGGCCAAATTACGGTTCAATTGCTCAAAGCAAATGGTTGTCGGGTTTTCGGTGTGGATTTATCTCCAAATTTGGTGGAAATCTCTAAGAACAGTGGGGCGGATGAAGCGCTTTTACGAAATGACGAAAATTTGTTGACAGCAGTGGACAATTTCACCAATGGACACGGCTTTGACAGTGTAATAATAACTGCAGCTACAACTTCAAATGATCCGATAGAACTTTCAGCTGTTATTAGTCGAAAAAAAGGCAAAGTAATTGTCGTTGGGGCGGTTAAAATGGATGTCCCGAGAGATCCAGACTTTTATAGGAAAGAATTAGAGTTAAAAATGTCTTGTTCTTATGGCCCAGGGAGGTATGACGTGAACTATGAAGAGAATGGACAGGACTATCCACTAGCCTATGTACGTTATACGGAGCAAAGAAACATGGAAGCTTTTTTAGATTTAGTTTCTCAAGGAGCAATCAAACTTAATGAACTGACCACCCATGTTTTTGATATATTGGAAGCAGAAAAAGCCTATGAAATCGTAATGGGCAATAATCCGGAACCACATATAGGAATTTTGTTGTCTTATCCTGATTCTGAAGGAAGGGATTCTACCTCTGTTTCAATTTCTAAAAGTAAAGCATCTGGAGTATCAAATGTTGGTTTTATTGGAGCTGGAAGTTTTGCCCAAAGTTATTTGATACCTCATGTGAAATCTTGGGGTGCTTCTTTAGAAACAGTGGTTACTACAAAAGGAATATCCGCAAAAAATGTTGCTGACAAATTCTTATTTAATAATGCCTCAACATCTTGGGAGGACATAGTCAACAATGATGAAATAGACACGGTTTTTATAGCCACTCCGCATAACTCTCATGCTAAATATGTGTCGGAGTGTTTACAGAAGGGAAAAAATGTGTTTGTTGAGAAGCCTTTGGCTATGAATCCTAATGATCTCTTGGAAGTAAAGAAGGCCTATGAACTGAATCAAGGACAATTAATGGTAGGGTTCAATAGACGGTTTTCTCCATTGACAACTAGAATAAAGAGCGAGTTTAAAAGTAATGGGGAGCCAAAGGTCATCAATATTAGGGTTAATGCTGGATTTATACCAAAGGAACATTGGACCCAAAACCCAGAACTTGGAGGAGGGCGTGTCATAGGTGAAATGTGCCACTTTATTGACCTTTTTCAGTTTTTTACGGAGACAAAACCGGTTAAGGTATATGCAGAGTGCATAAAAACCGATAATACCCAAATTACACCTCAGGACAACGTTTCCGTAGTAGTTTCATTTAAGGACGGTTCCATAGGGAATTTACTATATCTTGGAAATGGGGACAAATCGATGCCAAAAGAACTGGTCGAAGTATTTTCTGGAGGAAAGATTGGAAGAATTTTTGATTTTAGGAAAGGTTCCATCCATAAGAACAACAAAGAAATCAAGTTAAAGGAATCGGGAAAAGGCCATAGACAAGAAGTCAATGCTTTTTTGGATTTTTTAAAGGATAAGGAAAAAGAAACACCGTTGACTTTTGAATCGATTTATCACACTACTCTAGTTACCTTTAAAATCCTGGATTCTTTAGCTACAGGCTTACCCCAACACATTAATTGATATTCCTCTTTATCTTGTATAGATATGGTTAACGAATCCTTTAACAGACTTAGAGAATATTGTGAAGCAGAAAACTATAAGGGATGGGACCCATATGACGGACTGAATAGTTGGGTGATTCAGCACACTTTTTTAGGAAAGTCAAGTTTTTTTAGACTTGCTTGGATTCAATTGTTCAAGAGGAACCCTTTCAATCTTAGGAATATTCTTGGTGTACGAAAAGGATACAATTCCAAAGGTCTTGGGTTATTTGTCATTGCGTATTGTAATATGCACAAATTAGACAAGGACAAAAAAGGGTTTCGAGACAAAGTTGAGCATTTAGCGGACAAATTAATTGAACTTAGGTCAAAGGATTATTCAGGAGCCTGTTGGGGGTATAACTTCGACTGGCAGGCCAGAGCTTTTTTTCAGCCTAAAGGAACACCAACAGTGGTCGCAACCAGTTTTGTGGTTGAAGCGTTATTTATGGCTTTTGATCTCACCGGAAAAGAAGAATACAAAAAAGTTGCGCTTAGCAGCTCAAAGTTTATACTGAAAGATTTGAACAGGACCTATGATGAAAACAAAAACTACACACTTTCCTATTCTGCATTAGACAACACTCAGGTTTTTAATGCGGGTTTATTAGGCGCAAAACTGCTTTCACAATGTTACAAATACAGTGACAATGATCAATACCTGAGTGAGGCAAAAAAAATCTGCAACTATGTTTGCGATAAGCAAAATAGAGATGGCTCTTGGGCCTATAGCAATCTTCCTTACCATCAATGGATCGACAGCTTTCACACAGGATTTAACCTTGAATGTCTTCATGCCTACACTAAAATATCGGGTGACAAGACTTTTCAAAATAACATTGACCAAGGATTAAAGTATTATCTGGAAAACTTTTTTCTTGAGGACGGCAGGGCCAAATACTACAACAACAAGACATACCCAATAGACATTCATGCTCCAGCTCAATTAATCGTTACTGTTTCCAAAATGGACTGTTTCCAAAAAAACAAAGAACTTATTGAGAAAGTTTTGTATTGGACAATAGAGAATATGCAGGATAAAAAAGACTTCTTTTACTACCAGAAAAAGAAAGGGATAAGCTCTAAGATTCCTTATATGAGATGGGCCCAGTCTTGGATGATGTATTCGATGAGCTACTATATGATAAATCAAAAGAATAATGGCTCGAATTAAAATTCTTCAGACTTATATTGATGATTTAAGCATGTCTGAAACACTAAATAAGATTTCCAAAGCTATATACCGAAAAGAGCAAATTCATCATGTTGTAGTAAATGCCAGTAAAATTGTTGCTATGCAATCTGACACTAGACTGCGCCAAAGTGTAAACCAAAGTGACTTGATTAATGTTGATGGTCAGGCAGTGGTATGGGCATCTCGTTTACTTGGACAACCTTTGAGAGAAAGAGTTGCTGGAATTGATTTAATGATAAAACTTATTGAATTTGCTTATAAAAATGGACATAAAATCTTCTTTTTTGGAGCAACAGAGCAAATTGTCAAAAAAGTAGTGGACAAATATTCAAAGGAATACTCAAAAGGATTGATTGCAGGTTATCAAAATGGATACTTTAAGAAAGAGGAGGAAAAAAAGATAGCAAGACAGATTGCGGCCAGTGGAGCCCATATCTTGTTTGTTGGAATAAGCTCCCCAACAAAAGAAAACTTTTTGTATGAAAATAAAATACTGTTACAAAAAGTTAATTTTATTATGGGAGTTGGTGGTAGTTTTGATGTTGTAGCTGGGAAAGTCAAACGTGCCCCATTATGGATGCAAAAATCAGGAATGGAATGGTTTTATCGTTTTATTCAAGAGCCAAAACGTATGTGGAGACGTTATTTAATAGGTAATAGCAAGTTTATTATTTTGATAATTAAAGAGAAGTTTGGGTTTTAATATCTTTAACACTGAATTAAAATTTAAAAATTGTTTTTTAGACAAGGAAGATACTCTGGCTTTATAACTCCTATTTCTTATGGGTTTGATTTGTTGGTGATAAACTTGTTTGCATACTACCTCCCTATTAATTTTTTAGCTCCTTATTTATTCCATACTTATATTTCTTTAGCATGGATTGTAATAGCTTTTATGATAGAGTTCTATGTTATTTACAGATATACTAAAGTGACTCATATCTTAAAGTTATTATTTAGACAGTTCTTCTTTTATGGTCTAATCGTCTATGCTTTTATTGGTTTTTTTAAACAACCTAACATGAGTAGGTTAGCGTTGGCTAAATATATTGCCTTTGTTTTTATAACCGTTTTTGTATTAAAATTTATAAGTTACTTTCTCTTAATGAAGTATAGGGAAAAGGTTAAGGGTAATATAAGGAATGTAGTAGTAATAGGTAATAATAAAAAGACCCAGCAGCTTATTAATGTTTTTATAGAGAGAACAGAATATGGTTATAACTTTAAAAAACAATTTTCTACAAAAGACGATAACTTCAATATCATGGAGTGTTTTCGTTATATAGTAAAGAATAATATAAACGAAATCTACTGTTCGATATCTGAACTTACAAATGCTCAAATTAGTGCTTTTATAAATTTTGCAGATAATAATCTTAAAACACTAAAATTTCTACCTGATAATAAAAATATATTTTCCAAAAAATTAAAGTTTGAGTATTATGATTATCTACCAATACTCTCATTAAGAGATATTCCTTTACATAGTCCTATAAACGCATTTACAAAGAGGACATTTGATGTTGTGTTTTCTATATTTGTTATTTTCGGGATACTAATATGGTTTGCTCCACTTTTAGCTTTACTAATTCGCTTAGAATCTAAAGGGCCTATATTTTTTATTCAAAAAAGAACAGGGTTTGATAATAGAGAGTTTCAATGCTTCAAGT
>CAYTRI010000035.1:17600-20251 GCA_964440105.1 uncultured Flavobacteriaceae bacterium | reverse complement strand
AGGTCACCGCCTTCTTCAAAGCCCTTTTACATTTGTGAAAGGGCTTTTTTAGTTTTATACCTCTAGAGAAACGAAATTTTCACTCGCCCATTATTTTACGTATTGTAACTTTATTTCTTCAAAAATAATTTATAGACTTAGTTAAGTAAAATTTAGATAATTACCTTAAAGATTTATTAAAATCGCACCTTCTATTGAATACTAACTCTTCAGTATTAAAAAAACCAATTAAATTTTGAGACAATCAACATTGTTGTTTGTTATAATAGTAAATAGTTAAATATAAATCTTGAATCAAACAGAATTAATAAAAGCATGTAAGCAAAATGAATATTCTGCACAGTTAGAGGTATATAATTTATTTAAAAAATCATTATTCAATAGCAGCTACAGGATATTAAAAAATAAAGAAGATGCTGAAGATGTTGTACACGAATCTTTTATTAAAGCGTTCAAGAAAATTGAATATATAAAAGACGAAAGCAATTTACAGGGATGGTTAACACGCATAACAATAAATGAATCATTAAATCAACTAAAGAAAAATAAAAGAATTGTTTGCATCACGGACAGGCAAAGCGAAATATCACTTGCTAATTCTACCGTGAACAATTACAAAGGGCATTCAATACACTCCATCATGCATGGTATACAATCTTTAGAAGATAAATATAGATTAGTTGTCCTATTATATCTAATAGAAGATTGTTCGCATAAGGAAATCGCTCAATTTTTAAACCTTAATACAAGTACCGTTAGAAGTCAATATGAAAGAGGTAGAAAACAATTGAAGAAATATTTACAAAAACGCAAATTGGAATAATGAAAAAATTCATTCTAAAAAATAAAGATAAACTTGATTTTGAAGAGATGCCCAATGGGAACCAGTCTAGGTTTGAAAAAAAAATCTTGGAAGAACTACATCAAAATAGTCAATCCAAAAACCTCAAAAAGATGTGGTTTGCTGCGGCATCTGCGATTTTCTTTGTAGGATTTATTTTGTTTTTATGGGTTAATAAAAATGAGGACGAAGTTTTTGCGAATAAACTTTTAATAGGAATGAAAAGTCAATTTCCTCATGAACGGATTGATGCATTATATGATTATCAGGAAGTTTTTAAAAAAGAAGACGATAGACTGGTTAATGCACTTTTTAAGATTTTAAGACAGGACTCTAATAATAATGTAAAAGTAGCTTCTATTGAGGCATTGCTCAAGTTTCCTAATAATGATGAAATGAGGTTGAATTTAATAGAGGCGTTAAATAATGAAAAAGCACCAATTGTACAATTGAAACTCATTGATGCTCTAATGCAATTAAATGAAGCCAGAGCAGAAAACACATTGAAAAATATTATTAAAAGAGAAGAAGTGTTTCCGAAAGTAAAAACCAATGCATCTATAGTATTAACGAAATTAAATTCTTAAAGCCATGAAAGTATTCATTAATTGTATTTTAATTCTAGTAATTTACTGTTATCA
The DNA here is from genome assembly GCA_964440105.1 of uncultured Flavobacteriaceae bacterium. GTDB lineage: Bacteria > Bacteroidota > Bacteroidia > Flavobacteriales > Flavobacteriaceae > Croceitalea. The sequence continues at coordinate 18,769 of CAYTRI010000035.1, read as the reverse complement.
AGTAACCGCACAAGAAAAGAGTATAGATTTTCCATCTGGTAATTTAGAAATAGTCTTGAGTACATCAACTAAAATTGAGGGTTATGATGGTAATAAAATAGTTATTGAACCAAAAGGAGAAAAGGGCTTAAGAAGAGGTATTACATCGCTATCTTTTAGTAACGACTCATTATTTAATTATACTTTATCTAATTCAGCATATCATAAGAAAAATGCCCGAGGTTTAAAACCCATAGGGTCACAGCGAGCAAGTCAAAATCAAAATCCATATATTCTACTAAAAGAGAAAAGAAATGATAAGAGTCCTGAGAAGGTCTATCTTACGATTAGAAATATAAATGGAAGTTTAATTTTAAAAGAAGAGAAATTGGATAAGCCTCCTGCTAATAGTATACTAGCTGGAACTACTTACACAATTAAAATTCCCAATAAATTAAAGCTCAAAGTGAAATCAGCAAATACTGAAAAAAATAATCAAGGCTGGAGCTCAATATGGGTTCCACGCTTAACAATTTCTAAATTTAAGGGAGAAGTAGAAATAGATATTGATGGACGTATTGAACTATCTGATGTTACTGGGTCTGTATTGGCTAATTCATTAAAGGGAAATATTAAGGTTGAATTCGATAAGGTTATGCCTGTTAAATTATATTCTTTGATTACTAATGATGGTTTTATCACTATTGATATACCAAAAACGGCTTCTGTTGATATGAAAATAAAAGCGTTTGAAATATATAGTAATTTAGATTTTAAGATATCAGAAGAAAAAGCATTAAGGGGCACCAAACAAATGAAGCTAATTTTGAATCAAGGAGATACAAAGTTCAATATAGATGCTGGATATGGTAATGTTTATCTTAAGCGAAATTGATTAGACATGAGTTGTTGGATACATTAAAAGCACCATTTTTAGAATAGCTGTCCCATCCTGTTGGTTAAACCCTTGGCAAATCTCCTTCACCTTTAAGTGGTAAATTTGATTTTCCCATCAAATAGGTATCTACATGATGTGCAGCTTGCCTTCCCTCAGATATTGCCCATACAATTAATGATTGTCCTCTTCTTTGGTCACCAGCAACAAAAACACTAGGAACATTTGTCTTATAGTTGCTTTCGGAAGCTTTTATATTTGTTCTGTTATCCATTTCAAGTCCGAACTGATCTGC
>CAYTRI010000035.1:0-17500 GCA_964440105.1 uncultured Flavobacteriaceae bacterium | reverse complement strand
GGTTGATTATCAGGGCGTTCTGAAGTAGCCATAGGCATAATTTCAAAATTAGAAACTGAAGTAGCACCTTGGCGAATTGAAGTTCCAATACAGTCGGAACCTGTATCTCCACCACCAATTACCACTACATTTTTATCTGTTGCTAAGATTTCATTATTAAATTCTTTAATGCCATCAACTCTTCGATTATTTTGAGGTAAAAAATCCATTGCTTGAACTACTCCATTTAAATCTGAACCTTCTATTGCTAGCTTACGTCTAATAGTTGCGCCACCACAAAGTACAATAGCATCAAAATCTGATTTTAGCTCTTCTGCTTTAATATCAACACCAACATGAACATTAGTTTTAAATTGAATTCCTTCAGCAATAAGAACTTCTAAACGTCTATCGATGACATTTTTTTCCATTTTAAAGTCTGGAATTCCAAAGCGTAATAACCCTCCAACTTTTTCATCTCTTTCAAAAACGGTCACATGATGTCCAGCACGATTTAGTTGTTGTGCAGCAGCTAATCCTGCGGGGCCAGAACCAATAACGGCAACTTTTTTGTCAGTTCTATTTAGTGGTGTACTTGGCTTAATCCACTTGTTTTTAAAAGCAGTTTCTACAATGTTTTTTTCTATATTTTCTATAGATACTGGGTCTTCATTAATACCTAAAACACAAGCTTCTTCGCATGGAGCAGGGCATAGTCTTCCGGTGAATTCTGGAAAGTTGTTGGTAGAATGGAGTATCTCAGTCGCTTTTTCCCACTTTCCCTGATAAACAGCATCATTAAAGTCGGGAATTAGGTTCCCTAATGGACAACCACTATGGCAAAATGGAATGCCACAGTCCATGCAACGTGCTCCTTGGTCCTTAAGCTCATTTTCTTTAAGCGGCTTTGTAAACTCATTATAATTTTTAATCCTGTCTTTAACAGGAGCATAAGATTCATCCTTACGCTCAAATTCCATAAATCCTGTCGTCTTTCCCATTTGGTCTTAATTATATGGTTTCCATTTTTTCTTTTTCTAAACGAATTAAGGCCCGTCTATACTCTTCGGGTAAAACCTTAATAAATTTTGGTAAACTTTCTTCCCAGGTTTCTAGAATACGTTGTGCAAGAGGACTTAAAGTTGAATTGTAATGACTCTCAATTAAATCTTTTAATTGTTTTACATCATTATCCTCTTCAACTCGCAATAAGTTTAAATCATCTGAATTGCACTGTTTTTTAAAAGTATTGTTTTTATCAAAAACATAAGCGATGCCACCACTCATACCTGCGCCAAAGTTTCTACCAACTTCGCCAAGAATAACAGCAACTCCGCCAGTCATATATTCACATCCATGGTCTCCTATACCTTCAACAACAGCTTTTGCCCCTGAATTTCGAACGCAAAAACGTTCTCCAGCTTTGCCATTTATGTATGCCCTTCCCGCGGTTGCACCATACAAGGTTACATTTCCAGTAATTACATTCTCCTCTGGGGCAATCGTAGATTTTTCTGGAACTTTTATGACCAGTTTTGCGCCAGAAAGTCCTTTACCTAAGTAATCATTGGTGTTACCATTTACTATTAAGGTAAGACCTCTTGTGGCAAATGCACCAAAACTTTGTCCTGCCGAACCAGTGAAGTTAATTTTTAAAGTATTTATAGGTAACCCTTGAGCACCATAAACTTTAGATATTTCGTTGCTTAAAATAGCACCAATGGCTCTGTCTGTATTTTTAATAGGAAAATCTAATGTTAACTTTTCTTTTCTAAAAAGTGATGGGTTAGCCTTAGCAATAATGTCAAACTCAATAGATTTAGCTACATCATGCTGTTGCTTTTGTGTGTTGTAGAACTTAGTTCCTGCTGGTACATCTACTTGATGTAGAATAGGAGTTAAATCTATACCAGAAGCCTTATAATGGTTGATAGCTTTTTTTCTATCAAGTTTTTGAACTTGGCCAACCATTTCATTTACAGTTTTAAAACCAAGCTTGGCCATAATTTCACGAAGCTCTTGAGCAATAAAATACATGTAGTTCACAACATGCTCTGGTTTTCCTTTGAATTTTTTACGTAATTCAGGATTTTGAGTTGCAATACCTACAGGGCAAGTGTTTAAATGGCAAACACGCATCATCACGCAACCAGAGGCTACTAGTGGTGCGGTTGCAAAGCCAAATTCTTCTGCTCCTAAAAGGCAAGCTATTGCTACATCGCGACCAGTTTTTAATTGACCATCACATTCCAAAACGATTCGGTTTCTAAGGTCATTCATAACCAAAGTTTGTTGGGCTTCAGCAATACCTAACTCCCATGGTAAGCCTGCATGTTTTAAAGATGTAAGTGGGGAGGCACCTGTTCCGCCATCAAAACCAGAAACCAATACAACATCAGCCTTAGCCTTAGCAACTCCCGCTGCCACTGTACCAACACCTACTTCGGAAACAAGCTTTACATTTATTCTTGCTTCTCTATTGGCAGATTTTAAGTCGAAAATTAATTGTGATAAATCTTCAATTGAATAAATATCATGATGTGGTGGCGGAGAAATTAAGCCTACATAGGGTGTAGAATTTCTTGTTTTTGCAATTGCAGGATTTACTTTAGGTCCTGGTAATTGTCCACCCTCACCTGGTTTAGCTCCTTGAGCCATTTTTATTTGAATCTCCTTTGCATTAGTCAAATAATTAGAAGTAACTCCAAAACGCCCTGATGCCACTTGCTTAATGGCACTATTTCTCCAATCTCCACTCTGATTTTTATAAAACCGTTCTGCATCTTCACCGCCTTCTCCAGAATTACTTTTTCCACCTATCCTATTCATGGCAATAGCTAAATTCTCATGAGCTTCTTTACTAATACTACCATAAGACATGGCGCCAGTTTTAAATCTTTTTACGATTTCCGTCCATGGTTCTACCTCTTCAATCGGAATAGGGTCATAGTTTGAAAATTCAAACAAACCACGAATAGTCATTAGATTTTTAGATTGTTCATTAACTAGCTCTGAATATTCTTTATAGGTATTTGGTTCATTATTACGAACGGCTTTCTGTAATTTGGCGATACTTAATGGGTTAAACATATGTTTTTCACCATCTCTTCTCCAGCGATATTCTCCACCAATTTCTAAATCTAAATCTGCTGAAACTTTTTTCCCAACAAAAGCTTTTGAATGACGCTTAGCTATTTCTTTTTCAATTTCATACAAACCAATACCTTGAATTCTAGTAGGTGTGTTTGGAAAATATTTTTCTACAACCTTGGTACTTATTCCAATACATTCAAATAATCTAGAACTGCGATATGAGTTAAGTGTGGAAATCCCAATCTTGTTCATTACTTTAAGAATACCCTTGCCGACAGCTTTATTGTAATTTTCTATAGCTTCTTGAAAAGTGTATTCTGTTGTATTGTTTTCTTCCAATTGCTGCCCTATGATTTCGTTTACCAAGTAAGGGTTAATTGCGCTTGCTCCATAACCAAAAAGTAATGCAAAATGATGTACCTCTCTAGGCTCGGCAGACTCTATAATAATGCTAAGCTTAGATCTCTTTCCATGTCTACTCAAACCACTATTTACAAAAGAACAGGCCAGTAAAGCTGGTATTGCAGCCATCTCTCTACTTACCATTCTATCTGATAGGATAATGATATTAGCGCCATCATCAATCGCAGATATGGCTAAGGTTAAAATATTGTCGAGAGCTTCTTCTAATCCATTGTGTCCTTTTTTAATTTCATATAAAATAGGAATGGAAACTACTTTATAATCTGGATTGGAATCATAGTTTTTAATTTTATCTAAATCCTCTTTTGAAATTACTGGATTCTGAATTTTAAGCTTTTTACAATGCTTTTCTGTAAACTCAAATATATTGTGATCACTCCCTAAAGTAAGACTAATGTCTGTTATTAATTCTTCACGGATACCATCTAAAGGTGGATTTGTTACTTGAGCAAATAACTGTTTGAAGTAGTTGTAAATTAATTGAGGGCGTTCCGATAGGACTGCAATAGGTGTGTCAGAACCCATTGAACCAATAGGTTCTTTACCATTTTTTGCCATTGGCATTATAATGGTATTAATATCTTCTTGGGTATAACCAAAAGCAGAGCGTCGTGTTTCTAAAGGAAATTCCCCGAAGAAAACAGGACAATCATTATAAGGAATGTCTTTAAGATGAACTAGGTTGTTTTTTAGCCATTTTTTATAAGGATGCTTTTTAGCAATAGTTTCTTTAACTTCTTCATCATTAATAATACGACCCTCTTCCATATTCACTAAAAACATCTTTCCAGGTTCCAAGCGACCATGGAATTCAACATTTTCAGGTTTTAAATCGACCACGCCAGTTTCGGAGGACATAATAACATACCCTTGCTTAGTTACGGTGTAGCGAGATGGGCGAAGGCCATTTCTGTCTAACACCGCACCTATATAATTTCCGTCTGTAAATGGAATTGATGCTGGGCCATCCCAAGGTTCCATTAAGCAAGAATTATACTCATAAAATGCCTTTTTAGATTCAGACATTTCTGTGTTCTTTTCCCATGCCTCAGGTACTAACATCATCATTACCTCAGGTAAAGAGCGCCCGGTCATTAGCAGTAATTCAACCACCATATCCATACTAGCGGAATCTGATTTTAATGGTAGTACTACTGGTAAAATATTTTTAATTTCATCTCCAAACCAATCACTTTCAAGTAGCTCTTCTCGAGAACGCATCCGGGCTACATTACCTCTCAGAGTGTTTATTTCTCCATTATGGCACATATAACGAAAAGGCTGTGCTAAATCCCAAGTTGGAAAGGTGTTAGTTGAAAAACGCTGGTGTACTAATGCTAGTCTTGTGATTACTCTTGGGTCTAATAAGTCTTTATAATATCTACTTATATCTTCAGGGACTAGTAATCCTTTAAAAATTATAATTTTTGTGGATAGACTGGGTAAGTAGAAAAATTGACTTTCAGATAATTTTGAAGCAATTATAGTATGCTCAGTAGTTTTTCTTGCAATAAAAAGTTTTAGGTTAAATTGAAAATCATCTAAAACATCATTTTTTCCAATAAAAACTTGTTTTACAAAGGGTTCGGTTTCTGTAGCTATTCTACCAGGGATAGATTTATTTACAGGAACATCTCGCCAACCTATTAATTGAAGACCTTGCTTCTTAATATTTTCTTCAAATACGGAAATACAGAATGTTCTTTGATTTTCTTTTTGCGGAAGAAAAACATTACTGACAGCATAATCTCCTGCATTTGGAAGTTTAAAATCGCATACTTCAGTAAAAAAGTCATGAGGAATGTCAATTAATATACCTGCCCCGTCTCCAGTTTTTCCATCGGAACTAACAGCTCCTCTGTGCTCTAACTTTACAAGTATTTCTAACGCCTTATGAATTATGTCATTCGATTTCTCTCCTTTTAGACTGCAAATGAATCCTGCTCCGCAGTTATCGTGTTCAAATTCGGGGAGATATAGCCCCTGTTTTTCTAATTTCATAATTATGGCATTTGTTCAAAAATATCATAACCATTGAATTATTTATTGTGTTTTTTAAGTAATGCAATAAAAAAATCAGTATTGCCATTAAAACGTTAAAAATTATTCATAATCGAAATTTATACCTATTGAAATTATGAAATTGTAAATTTTGAGATATGATTAGTTTAATACGACCTAAAAACTAAGAAGAATGTATATTTTTTTAGTTGACAAGGCTTTTAAAGACACCTTTATGCAGTTGATTATGAATAAAGCGTAAATAAATAAAGACACCCCTCATTTATTGAGGGGTGTGATAAAATATATTAATGTTTTTAGTCTCTTAAAATACTTCTAGAAATTACAATTTTCTGAATTTCCGAAGTGCCTTCATATATTTGAGTGATTTTAGCATCTCTCATCATTCGCTCTACATGATAATCTTTTACAAATCCATTTCCTCCATGTATTTGAACAGCTTCTACAGCGACTTCCATAGCAGTTTCTGCGGCGTATAATTTTGCCATTGCACCAGATAGAGTATAATCATTACCATTGTCTTTGTCCCAAGCTGCTTTATAAACTAAATGGCGGGCAGCTTGTATTTTGGTATGCATATCAGCTAATTTAAAAGCAATTGCTTGATGATTAGAGATTTCAGTTCCAAAGGCTTTACGCTCTTTTGAATATTTCAATGCTAGTTCATAAGCTCCTGCAGCTATACCTAATGCTTGTGCGGCAATACCAATTCTTCCACCAGCTAGAGTCTTCATCGCAAACTTAAAGCCAAAACCATCTTCACCAATTCGATTCTCTTTAGGAACTTTTACGTCATTAAATAATAAGGAGTGAGTATCACTACCTCTAATACCTAACTTATTTTCTTTTGGTCCTATTTCGAAACCTTCTGCCCCTTTCTCAATAATTAGTGCGTTAATTCCTTTATGTCCTTTATTAGTATCTGTTTGGGCAATTACTAAGTAAACTTCAGCAGAATTACCATTAGTAATCCAGTTTTTAGTTCCATTAATAACATAATGGTCACCTTTATCTATTGCTGTAGTTTTTTGCGAAGTTGCGTCACTACCAGCCTCAGGTTCAGATAGACAAAAAGCACCAATGATTTCTCCAGATGCTAAACGGGTTAGGTATTTTTTCTTTTGCTCTTCATTTCCAAAAGTTTCTAATCCCCAGCAAACTAGAGAGTTATTTACAGAAACAATTACCGACGCAGAAGCATCTACTTTAGAAAGTTCTTCCATGACAATTACGTAGGATAGCGTGTCTAATCCGCTGCCGCCATATTTTGAATCAACCATCATTCCTAAGAATCCTAATTCACCCATTTTTTTTACTTGCTCTGCTGGAAATTTTTGATCATCATCACGTTCAATAATACCAGGTAATAACTCGTTTTGCGCAAAGTCTCTTGCAGCTTGTTGAATCATTAACTGCTCTTCTGAAAGGGTAAAGTCCATACTATTGTGAAATAAATAAAAATATGATGCAAAGATAGGGGTAAACTGTTTATTTTTCAGAGATTTTAACTGAAATACAAGAATAATTGAATTTGAAATATTTATACAATTGCTTTGGGAAGCTTTTTTATCAATCCTTATATTAGTAGATAATAAAAAGATAGAAATCATCTTAAATAAATATCTTTAGGATATAAGCTAATTATTTATAACCTTACAAACGCATTTTTAAAACCAACTGAAAATGGAAACCATAATTATCATTATTTTTCTCGCCGGTTACTTAGCCATAACGTTAGAACATAATTTAAAGATTGATAAACTAATCCCTGCATTAGCAATGATGGCTATATTATGGGCGATGATTGCTTTGGCTCATTTAGATGTTTTTGAGGTGAACGCGCAATTAAAGGAATTGGAGCCCACTCATATAGATGAAATTTTACTACACCATCTTGGGAAGACAGCTGAGATTTTAGTGTTTTTGCTTGGTGCAATGACAATAGTAGAAATCATTGATTATTTTGATGGTTTTGCTACCATAAAAGGATATATAAAAACGCGAAGTAAGCGAAAACTTCTTTGGATTTTTTCCATTTTAGCCTTCATTTTATCAGCTATAATAGACAATCTTACAGCAACAATTGTTTTAATCACTATACTCCAAAAAGTAATTAAAGACCGTGAAACACGCTTATGGTTTGCTGGCTTAATTATTATTAATGCAAATGCAGGTGGTGCTTGGTCTCCAATAGGAGATGTTACTACCACCATGCTGTGGATTGCAGGGAAAGTTGAAGCTGGGTCACTAGTCTTACACGTGTTACTACCTTCTATTGTTTGTATGGTGGTTCCAACAATTGTCGCAAGTAGGTTTAAGGCTTTTACTGGTCAAGTGGATATTGAAGAAACCGAAGCCCCAAAATCCAAGCACGGCTCTATCATGCTTTATTTAGGATTAGGAGCTATTGTTTTCGTCCCATTTTTTAAAACAATTACACATTTGCCACCTTACGTGGGTATGATGCTATCATTGGCAGTTGTTGCAACTTTTGCAGAGATTTACAGTAATGCGAAATTTAGCATTAGTTCTGCCGTTAATGAAGAACATCATGAGGCAGCTCATCATAGTCCAGTGCACGCTGCGTTAACAAAAATTGAACTACCAAGTATATTATTTTTCTTAGGTATTTTACTAGCTGTTGCTGCTCTGGAATCTTTGGGTATTTTATTCAATTATGCAGAAAGTTTAAATGCAGCTATTCCGCAACAAGATGTCGTTGTAATGTTGTTAGGACTAGGTTCAGCTGTAATTGATAATGTTCCTTTAGTAGCTGCAAGTATAGGAATGTTTTCAGAAGGTCCAGACCATCCGTTATGGCATTTTATTGCTTATTCAGCAGGAACAGGTGGTAGTATGCTTATAATTGGTTCTGCCGCAGGTGTTGTTGCTATGGGAATGGAGAAAATAGATTTCTTCTGGTATTTAAAGAAAATAGCTTGGTTAGCATTTATTGGCTTTGTTGCTGGAGGTTTCGTATTTATTGCTTTACGTGATTTTGTGCTATAACATAATTTTATTCCCAAAACTGCGTTATTATTGCAACTAAAATTGGGGATACTTTATGATACTATTTCAAGATTTGGAAGAAGGCATTGATACTGCCGCATCTATTTCCGAAGAAAAAACACTTTCCGTTGTAGATTTAATAGTTAACGGAGGCACTGGAAGCATTGTTATTATTTCGGTACTTTTTGTACTGCTTTTTGTCGCTCTTTACATCTACTTTGAACGAATTTTTGCTATTAAAGCAGCTTCTAAAATTGATAAGAATTTTATGAACCAAATTCGTGACCATGTCATGAATGGAAAACTTGAAGCAGCTAAGGTTTTATGTGCTCAAACGGATTCTCCAGTGGCACGTTTAACGGAGAAAGGAGTTTCACGTATAGGAAAACCATTAGATGATATTAATACTGCTATTGAAAATGCGGGTACACTAGAAGTATATAAGCTAGAAAAGAACGTAAGCATTTTGGCGACCGTTGCTGGTGCTGCCCCCATGATTGGATTTTTAGGAACAGTAATTGGTATGATTTTAGCATTCCATGAAATGGCAAGCAGTGGAGGACAAGCAGAAATGGGTTCTTTAGCGTCTGGTATTTATACAGCGATGACAACAACTGTTGCAGGTTTAGTGGTAGGTATTATAGCTTATATTGGTTATAATCATTTGGTAAATAGAACTGACAAAGTAGTCCACAAGATGGAAGCTAACGCTGTTGAGTTCTTAGATTTGCTTAACGAGCCTATATAGTTTATTATGAAATTAAAAGGAAGAAATAAAGTAAGTCCAGAGTTTAGCATGTCGTCTATGACTGACATTGTTTTCTTGCTATTGGTCTTTTTTATGTTAACATCCAACGCGCCAAACGCTCTAGATTTACTCTTGCCAAAAGCAAAAGGGAAGTCTACGAACACGCAGAACGTTTCAGTTACCATTGATAAGGATTTGAAATATTACGTTAATAATGAACAGATTAACGGAGAATACATTGAAATTGAATTAAAAAAAGCACTAAAAGGTCAAGAAAAGCCTACAATTATCTTGAGAGCAGAACAGAGCGTAGCCATTAAAGAGGCTGTAAATGTTATGGATATTGCTAACAAGAACAATTATAAGGTTATTCTGGCGGTGCGGCCAAAATAATGCCACTTTTAGACACGAGACACAAGAAAAAATCATTTACACTTACAACACTATTGTTAAGTGTTCTATTGCTGCTTCTTTTTTATATTGGGTTAACCTATTTAGACCCACCTGAGGAAAGTGGAATAGCCATTAATTTTGGCACCATGGACTTTGGTAGCGGCAAAGTACAACCCAAAGAAAAAATTAAATCTGAACCTTTAGATATTCCTAAGATTCCTAATGAAACTGAAGATGTCCAAGAAGAGGTTGAAGAGGTTGTTGAGCAAGAACCTGTTGAGGAAGAGGTAGTTGAAAAAGAGGCACCTATTGAAAAAGTGGTTACTCAAGAAAGTGAAGAATCTATTCGTATTAAACAACAAAAGGAAGCAAGGCGAAAAGCAGATGCTGAGGCAGAGAAGGCTAAAGCTGAAGCGCAAAGAATAGCAAGAGAAAAAAAGCAAGCTGAATACAGAAAGCGTGCCGAACAAGAAGCCAAAAAGAAGAAGTTGGATGCTTTAATGGGCGGAATTGGAAAGTCTGATGGCGCAGACGCTGGAAGCGAAGGTGATGATAATAGGGCTGGTGACAAAGGAGACCCTGCAGGAAACCCATATGCTACAAGTTATTATGGTGCACCTGGTAGCGGAAGTGGAACGGGTGGTTATGGACTTAATGGTAGGTCCTTAGTTAGTAAAGGTAAAGTGCAACAAGAGTGTAATGAAGATGGCCGTGTTGTAGTACGAATTGTAGTTGATAAAAATGGTAAAGTAATTAAAGCAACTCCTGGTGTTAAAGGAACTACAAATAATGCTCCATGCTTATTAGAACCTGCAAAAAAAACAGCCTTTCTTCATAAATGGAACTTAGATGCTAAAGCCCCATCGCAGCAAATAGGTTTTGTAGTAGTAAACTTCAAATTGGGGCAATAGTGAAGTATAAGGAAACTTTGAATTGGATGTTTGCCCAGCTTCCTATGTATCAACAAAAAGGAAAATCTGCATTTAAAGATAAGCTTGATAATAGCATCAATTTTGCACTTTACTTAGGGAATCCTGAAAAAAAATTTAAATCAATACATGTAGCTGGTACAAACGGAAAAGGTTCTAGTTGTCATATGCTCGCTTCTATATTACAAGAAGCTGGATATAAAGTTGGTTTGTATACTTCACCTCATTTAAAAGATTTTAGGGAGCGCATAAAAATCAATGGGAAGAAAATTGATAAAAAGAATGTCAAAGAATTCATTACAAAGCATAAGGAGTTTTTGGAGACGAACAAGCTTTCTTTTTTTGAGATGACAGTTGGAATGGCATTTGACTATTTTGCAAATCAAAAAGTAGATATAGCTATTATTGAAGTTGGGTTAGGTGGTCGCTTAGACTCTACTAATATTATTAATCCAGAAGTTTCATTAATAACTAATATAGGATTGGATCACATGCAATTATTAGGGGATACTATAGAAAAAATTGCTTTAGAGAAGGCGGGTATTATTAAAAAAGAAGTTCCGGTTGTAATTAGTGAAACACAACCAGAAACAAAGGGTATTTTTAGTATGCTAGCTTCTCAAAAAAAAGCAGGTATTGTCTATGCAGACGAAGAAATTAAAGAGCTATATGAGACTGATTTATTAGGAGAATATCAAGGAAAAAATATAAAAGGTGTTGTAGCTTGCTTAGATGAGTTGAATGGATTTAAAATTACCAAGAAAGCTATTTCAAAAGGATTGCTTAAAGTAGTTAAGAATACAGGATTGTTAGGAAGGTGGCAGATTTTAGGTAAAAACCCAACAGTAGTTTGCGATACAGCTCATAATAAAGAGGGACTATCTTTGACTTTAGAACAAGTGCAATCTCAAAAGTACAACAAACTTCATATAGTTTTGGGATTAGTTAATGATAAAGACCCAGATGCTGTTTTGGCAATTTTACCAAAGAAAGCAGAATATTATTTTGTTTGCCCTAATGTGCCTAGAGGTTTAGATGCTGAACAACTTCGCTTAAATGCAGAGTATTATAATTTGCTGGGTGATTCGTTTTCCTCAGTTTCTAAAGGTTTAAAGAGAGCAATTAGTAAAGCAAAAAAAGATGATTTTGTATATGTTGGAGGTAGTACTTTTGTTGTAGCAGAAATTGTCTAATTATTTTTAGTTTATTGCTTTTGCTAAATAAAAAATGGTGCTATATTTGCACACCTTAATCAGAAATAGATTAGGGCGCTTAGCTCAGTTGGTTCAGAGCACCTCGTTTACACCGAGGGGGTCGGGGGTTCGAATCCCTCAGCGCCCACAACAAGCACAATCCCGATACCATTGCATCGGGATTTTTTGTTTTTAAAGTTTAGGAGCAAAGTTCATTTAAATTTTTAAAACAAAAATCATGCAATGTGCGTTTAGCACATGGGATTGTATTTGCAAAAGTGGTCTCGTTTTTGGGATATGTAATCCCTCAGCGCCCACAAAAAAAGCCTCCAATTTTGGAGGCTTTTTTTATTTAGTTACTGGCTAAAATTTTACTTTTTACCTCATCACAATAACTCCTCCCAATAGTATAGCGTATACCATCTATTTCTACACTATTTCCTTCTACAGATTGTATTTTATCTATAGCTACCGTATATGAGCGATGAATTCTAATAAATTTATTGGATGGTAGTTCATTAGTAAATCCAGTTAAAGTTTTATGAATAATATATTTGTCGGAAGTAGTTTTTATTCTAATGTAATCCTTTAAACTTTCAATAACCAAAATTTCATTTAAATATACTTTTTGAAGTTTTTTATTATCAATTTTGACAAAAATACTGGGATTACTAACCGCTTTTTGTACTGATGACTCTGGATTAGAGATAAGCCCAATTATTCTTTTTACAGCTTTTAAAAACCTAGGGAATGGAATAGGCTTAACTAAATAGTCAATTGCTTCTACCTCATAGCTTTTTAATGCATATTCTGCATGTGCAGAAGTAATAACAGTCATTGGCTTTTTTTTGAGGGTCTCTAAAAAACTAAAGCCATCTAAAACAGGCATGTTTATATCCAAAAAAATTAGGTCTACAACATTATTTTGCAAAAAAATACTTGCATTAACGGCATTGGAGAATGTTTTAATAACCTCTAACTGCTCTATTTTTTCAACATAAGATTCAATAACATTAATTGCTAAAGGCTCATCATCTATTATAACTACTTTAATTTTCATAATTAATTAAACTCTTAGTTTTAGATATACATGAAATGTTTTATTCTTCTTCTTAATTTTTAACTGATAATCTTCAGGTTTGTAACCTAATTCTAATCTTTTTTTTACGTTGGAAAGTCCAATTCCTCCACTTCTAGTTGGTATTTTATTATCCTTGGTTTTTTTGGGAATAGTATTTTTTAGATTCAAGTATAGAAAATCATCTTTCACTTCAACATCTAATGATATTGACATTTTTCCAATATTCTTACTAGCCCCATGTTTAAAACAATTTTCTACAAAAGGTATTAAAAGCATTGGAGCTATTGTTTTCCCTTCCATATCTCCAGATAGCCCTACGTCTATTTCTAGAGAGTCGTCAAACCGTATTCGTTCTAAATCAATATAATTTTGCAAACATTCAATTTCATTTTTTAAGCTTTGTTTTCTTTTATCAGTAGCATATATTAAGTAGCGCATTAATTCAGATAGCTTAAGAACTACCTCTGGGGCTCTATTAGATTTCTTTAATGTTAGAGAATAGATGTTATTTAAGGTGTTAAAGAAAAAATGAGGTGATACTTGCGATCTTAAAAACCTGAGTTCGGTTGCGAGCTGTCTTTTCTCAAGCTCATGCAATTTGCTATGCTCAGTTAACCAGTCTACAGTAATTTTAATAGCGGTGACAAATGATACTACATACAGTTCACCTAACATCATTTGAACTGCATAGTTAAAAGTAATTACTTCTATTTGCTCTGGACCTTCAGGCCATACATTAGTAGTGACAAAGTAGTAAGTCAAATAATATTTTACATATAACATTATTAGAAGTGACGCGAGTATAAATAAGGTATATAGAAAGTATTTCTTCTTATACACAAATCTTGGCATTAAAAAGTAGATATTAAAATATGTAAGTGCCATATGAATGGGAAAACCTATCAGGTTCGATTTTAACGAATAGTCATAATCATTAAAATAGCTACCCCATCGCAATGTGTTAAACAGAAAGTAGATGGACCAAAATATGATATGATGTTTATATGTGATTACATATCGGTTTACTTTCTCACTGGAAAAGAAGTTGTTATCCTCGTTGTTAATCTTTAAATCTTGAAAAGCACTTACCTTATTCTGCATTAGTTGTTAGTCAAATCTAAATAGTTATTGGTCTAAAATACTGGTCTGTTAATATTAAATGTATGAATATTATATAAGAAATTTAACCAGTGATATTGCACTTAACAAACAAGAAGATAAAATTTAAGTTTTTAAAAGAAGCTTTGCAAAGTTTAATAGTGCCTGCTATTACTATACTTTTTTTACTTGTGTGTGTTATCTTATCTGGGCAAAACACTCCAAAAACATACACAGCATTTTATACAAATGAAGATTTTTATATTGATGGAGTTGATAATGAAAAAACATGGAAAGAAGCTATTTGGTCATCTAATTTTACTGATATAGAAGGAATAAAGGAGCCAAAATATAGAACTCGGATTAAGATGGCTTGGAGTTCTGAATATTTTTATGTGTTTGCTAAAATGGAAGAACCTCATGTTTGGGGAGACTTAAAGCAGCGAGATACTGTGATTTTTTACAATAATGATTTTGAGGTATTTATTGACCCAGACGGTGATACTCACAATTATTATGAATTAGAAATTAACGCACTTAACACTGTGTGGGACCTTTTTTTAACTAAACCTTACCGCAATGGTGGGAAAGTTTTGGATAGTTGGGATATTCAAGGGCTTAAATCTGCTGTTAATATTGAAGGTTCAATTAATAATCCCTTAGATCAAGATGTTGGATGGGCTATAGAAATAGCTATACCCTGGTCTGTAAT
Organism: uncultured Flavobacteriaceae bacterium; assembly: GCA_964440105.1. Classification (GTDB taxonomy): domain Bacteria; phylum Bacteroidota; class Bacteroidia; order Flavobacteriales; family Flavobacteriaceae; genus Croceitalea. The sequence continues at coordinate 2,820 of CAYTRI010000035.1, read as the reverse complement.
AGTTGAGGCTTCAAATAGTTCAAACGCTCCAGTCAATAAATTTTGGAGGGTTAATTTTTCTAGGGTTAATTGGGATTTTGATTTGATAGGGGATAAATATTACAGAAAAAAAGATTCTGATAATGCTTATTTGCCAGAATATAATTGGGTGTGGTCTCCACAAGAAGTAATTAATATGCATGAACCCGAAAGGTGGGGTTATGTGTATTTCTCAGATAAATCGAATTCTAACGGGTTTCAATTTAAAGTGCCTAAAGAAGAAAAGTTAAAAAGGAAAATGTATGAGTATTATCGGCAATTACATAAAGATTCAAATACGATACTTCCTAAAGAGTTTGAAATTGATGGAAAGAATATATCACTTCATTTAGATGAACACTTTTTAGGATGGAACCTTTGGGTTATAAGCCCTTACAGCAAGCAGAAATTAATTATAAGCAAGGATGGAAAATTCCAAGGAATCAAATAAGAAAAATAAGGGAGCTAAGATTTTAATAGTGGTTTTGTTATCGCTTTTGGCGGTTGGGTTTTTAGATAACCAGATGATGGCCAAAAAGAAAAAGTCTAAGAGCACTAAAGCTATTGCTGAGGTCGACAATAAAGAAACCTTTAAGTTTTGGACTTGGATAACTGCTAACGAAAAGAGAACAAATCAGTCTTACACAGAAGAATTTAAGAAGTATAGTAATAGCGGATTTGATGCTGTTCTTATTAATACTGGCACAAATGCAGACCTTTTAAGAAGAATAACTCCTTTGGCTAAAAACGAAGGGCTTGAAGTACATGCATGGATGTTTACAGTAAACCGTCCAGGCGATAAAGTTGCCGAGCAACACCCAGAATGGTATGCGGTAAGTAGAGATGGAAAATCGTGTTATGATAATCCGCCCTATGTGGGTTATTATAAATGGATGTGCCCAACAAGAACTGAATCTAGGCAGCATATCCTATCTATTGTAGAAAAACTTGCCAAGGTCGAAGGGGTCGCAAGTGTTCATTTAGACTATATAAGATATTCAGATATATTTTTACCCATAGGTTTATTACCCAAGTATAATTTGGAACAGAATACAGAACTCCCAGAATTTGACTTTTGTTATTGTGATGTTTGCATTTCAGAATTTGAAAAACTACATCATAAGAGCCCAAAAGAAATGGAACATCCTGAGCTAGATATAGAATGGAAAAATTTTAGATTAAATCAAGTTAAGCGTATAGTTGATGAAGCTTATGATATTGCTCACAAAAATGATAAGTATTTAACTGCTGCGGTTTTTCCTTATCCAGAAATGGCAGATCATATGGTGCGTCAACGTTGGGATAAGTGGAATATAGATGTTGTATTGCCTATGATATATCATGGTTTTTATAATGAGGAGCTAGATTGGATTGGGTATGCTACACAACAAGGAGTTAATGATTTAAAAGGAAAGAAAACGGAATTGCATACAGGTCTTTATATGCCAGACTTCTCCCCTCAAGAACTTGAAGAGGCTATTCTAATTGCAAAAGCAAATGGAGCCAATGGTGTTTCTGTTTTTGATGGTCCCGCACTTTCAAAAAATCATTTAGATGTTGTAGCTAAAATTAAGAAGCAAATTTTAAATGCAAAAGATTAATTCTATTGCATAATTGCTCTACTTATAAAAGCAATCCATTCCATATTAAAATAATAGCTGGAAAAGTGAAGGAAATTTTGCCCTCTAGCTTTCCTCGATTGTCATTGGTCGAAATTTTTACCAATCCCCACTTGTATATCTAAACTTAACATTTCATTAACCTAAAAACTGAACTAAATAAAAGTTAAACCTAAACTAGTATGAAACAAAAATTTAAGTATTGCATGCTCCTTTTTGCATTTCTTGTTTTTCAAGGAGTCATGGCACAGAACAAAACCGTGACGGGAACAGTTACGGATGTAAGTGGAAGTCCATTACCAGGCGTTAACGTTGTGGAAAAAGGAACTTCGAATGGAACATCTACAGATTTTGATGGTAATTATAACATTAGTGTAGCTGAGAACGCAACACTTGTATTTTCATCTTTAGGCTATGCAACTACAGAAATGTCAGTTGCAGGAACAACTACTGCAAATATCTCTTTAGCAGATGATGCGGAAAGCTTAGACGAAGTAGTAGTTACTGCCTTAGGAATTGAAAGAGATAGAAGATCTCTTGGTTACGCGGTGACACAACTAGGAGGAGAATCTGTAGCAGAAGTAAAAACAACGAATGCTTTAAATGCCTTGCAAGGTAAAGTAGCAGGTGTGAATATTACCCCTCCAGCAACTGGGGCTGCAGGGTCTAGTAGAGTTGTAATACGTGGAGCTTCAAGTTTAGCTGGCGGTAATCAACCTTTGTATGTAGTGGATGGAGTTACTATAGATAATACACAATTAGGGGCTGCTAGTGAATGGGGAGGTTCTGATTTTGGTGATGGTGTATCCAGTATTAATCCGGATGATGTTGAATCTGTAAGTGTTCTTAAAGGTGGTGCTGCGGCAGCATTATATGGTTCTAGAGCTTCTGCGGGTGTTATTATTATCACTACAAAAAATGGTAAAGAGCAAGAAGGATTTGGGATTGATTATAGTTCTCAAGTAACTTTTGATAATATTCAATCTGGCGTAAGAGACTTTCAGCGAGAATATGGACAAGGTAGTCAAGGAGTTGCACCTACTTCAACTGCGGAAGCACTTGATAATGCATTCTCATCTTGGGGTCCAAGATTAGGAAGTACTGCAAATTCTGTACAATATGATGGTGTTTCTAGACCTTACTCAGATGCTGGAGATAATTTGGATAGATTTTACAGAACAGG
>CAYTRI010000034.1:19108-20560 GCA_964440105.1 uncultured Flavobacteriaceae bacterium | reverse complement strand
TAAAATCTAGTATTTTGACCCATCATGCTTTCCTTTCTCCCAACCATGTTTCCCAAGATATTGGTTGGCACTATCTACGGCACCATCCTCAATATCTGTTCCTTGAGAATCGTTCCAACGGTTTAAATATCCAAATAAGGAAATTACTCCGAGCATTTCTACAATTTCACCTTCGTTCCAATGTTGATAAAGACGTTCTTTAATTTCTGCATTAACCGCATTTGGTACTTGAGACGCTTGTAACGAAAAATCTAAAGCTGCGCGTTCCGCCTCAGAAAAAGCAGGGTGCGTTCTATACTCCCAAATATTATCTAATTGTTCTTGTTCTGCACCATAGCGTTCGGCAGCTCGTATGGCGTGCGCTTGGCAATAACGACACCCAGTAGCATTACTGCTTACCCAAGCAATCATTCTTTTAAGTGCTGAGGTAACTCGACCTTCATTAGCCATAACAGCTTTATTTAGGTTAATAAAAGCCTTTGAAATTGCAGGGCGATGTTGCATTGTTAATACTGAATTTGGGCAGAAACCTAAAGTCTCATTAAAGAATTCAGCTAATTTTTTAGTGTCAGGATCATGGTTTGGGTCAAGCGGTTTTACTAATGCCATTTGGTTTCTTTTATCGTATTTTTATCCTTCACAAGAAACAAAAATTTATGGCGACCACAAATCATATTTCTACAAAATGGCTGGGTAATATGGCCTTTGAAAGCAATAACCCCTCTGGACATAACTTTAAAATTGATATTGCTAAAGAAGATGGGGGGGATAGTAGTGGTTTTAGACCCAAAGCTTTAATGTTATCTTCTTTGGCTGGCTGCTCAGGTTTAGATGTTGCGTCTCTAATTAAAAAAATGAAATTAGAAGTTAGCGAATTTCATATTGAAACTATTGCCAACCTTACGGATGAACACCCAAGATATTACGATTCTGTAGTAATTGAATACCATTTTCATGGGGCTAATCTAAAAGAAGATAAGTTGCAAAGAGCTGTGGATTTATCAATTGAAAAATACTGTGGAGTAATGGAGATGTTTAGACGCTTTGCTGAGCTTGAGATAAAAACGATTTTTCATGAAAAATAAAGTTTAAGTACAAGATTCAAGTTCAAATACAAGCGCGCATGTTAGAAAAAAAGTATGACTTAGAAGATAGATTGGTTGACTTTGCAGCACAATGCGCTCTTTTTTGTAAAGCTTTACCTAACGATTTAACGGGCCAATATTATGGCAATCAATTGCTGCGTTCTGGAGGAAGTTCAGCTTTGAACTTTGGAGAAGCTCAAGGAACAAATTCTGATAGGGATTATATTAATAAAGCATCTATTTCTTTAAAGGAGCTTAAAGAGTCAAGAGTAAACCTGAAAGTTCTAAACAAGATTGAATACGGTTCTGATGAAAAACGGAAAGAACTTTTAGATGAAGTAGAACAATTGATAAAAATTATTGCAAC
>CAYTRI010000034.1:16420-19008 GCA_964440105.1 uncultured Flavobacteriaceae bacterium | reverse complement strand
ACAGCCGTAGCCCTACTTTCTTCTTATTTATTAGAAGATTACCCCAATGTGGCAACCTATATTCCAGACCGTTATGGCGAAGGTTATGGGGTTTCTTTAAAAGGAATTGATTTTGCCGAGGATAATGATTTCTCATTAATCATTGCTTTGGATTGTGGTGTTAAGGCGATTAACCAAGTAAATTATGCCAAAGAAAAAGGTATAGATTTTATCATTTGTGACCACCACCGACCAGGTGAAAAATTACCAGAAGCAATAGCAACTCTTGACCCTAAAAGGGAAGATTGTAATTACCCTTATAAAGAACTTTGTGGTTGTGGGGTAGGCTTTAAACTAATTCAGGCACTAGCCTCTAAAAAAGGGAAAAGTATTGAAGATTTAATTCCTTATTTAGATTTGGTGGCAACAGCTATAGGCGCAGACATTGTTCCTGTTACTGGAGAAAATAGAGCGCTAGCTTATTTTGGGATGCAAGTTATAAATGCTAACCCAAGAGCAGGATTTAAAGCAATTATAAAACAAATTAAAAAAACTCAGTTAACTATAACAGATGTGGTTTTTATTATTGCGCCGAGAATTAATGCCGCAGGAAGAATGAAACACGGACAGTATGCGGTGAACTTATTAACGGAAACTAATTTAGAACAAGCTAAAGTTTTCGCTGCAGAAATAGAAGAATTCAATACGGATAGAAGAGGATTAGATAGAGATATCACAGAACAAGCCTTAAAACAAATAACAAACAACAAGGAAGAAAAAGGCTATACCACAGTTGTTTATGATGAAACTTGGCATAAAGGAGTTATTGGAATAGTAGCTTCGAGATTAACGGAAACCTATTATCGCCCAACTTTAGTTTTTACTAAAAGTGGCGATAAGCTTGCTGCTTCTGCAAGGTCTGTAAAGGATTTTGATGTTTATAATGCTTTACAAGGTTGTTCTGACTTTATTGAACAATTTGGCGGGCATAAATACGCTGCAGGATTAACCTTATTGGAAAATCAGTACGGGGCTTTTAAAAAACAATTCGAAAAAGTAGTTGCTGAAAGTATCGCCCCAGACCTATTGATTCCTGAACAACAAATCGATACTCAAATTGAGCTAAATCAAGTAACTCCTAAACTAATGCGAATATTAAAACAATTCGCTCCTTTTGGGCCAGGGAATATGACTCCTGTTTTTATGGTAGAGAATGTTCAAGACACCGGTTACGCTAAAGGAGTTGGTGAAGATGAAAAGCACTTGAAGTTAACAGTTACGAAAAAAGGGTCAAAACCTATTGGAGCTATTGGGTTTAATATAGGGGATAAAATAGGACAGTTAAAAATGAAGAATCGTTTTGATATTGCTTTTACACTTGATGAAAACGAGTGGCAAGGTAAAGTGAGTTTACAGTTAAAATTGAAAGATTTAAGATAGCTTATGGACCCATACGCTGCATTACGTTTTAAGGAGTTCAATATTTTTTTAGGTGTTCGTTTTGCAATGGTTTTTGCCTGGTCCATGCAATTTATAGTTATTGAATGGCAAGTATATTCGTTGACTAAAGACCCGCTTTCATTAGGGATTATAGGATTAATGGAAATAATTCCTGCAGTAAGTATTGCACTATTTGCAGGCCATATTGTTGACCAAAGCGAAAAACGAAGTCTTCTGGTAAAGTGTATTTTAGGTTTTTCTGTAGTGAGTTTAGGCCTTTTTTTAATTACGCTTCCATCTGTAGAGGCTAGTTATTCCACTAAAACAGTTTTGTATGTTATTTATGCGTTGATCTTTTTAGGAGGGTTGGTAAGAGCTTTTATCGGACCAACTATATTTTCACTAATTGCTTTATTAGTTCCTAAAAAGATATACCCAAATGCAGCCACATGGAGCAGTTCTACTTGGCAAATGGCATCTGTTTTAGGGCCAGCTTTTGCTGGGTTTGCCATAAGTTGGATTGGAGTACATTGGTCCATGTGTATCATTGTAGGTTTTTCAGTATTAGCATTACTTCTTCTATTTAGAATCCCTAAAAAACCTATTCTCAACCCAAAGATTGGAGAACCTGTTTTTCAAAGTTTAAAAGACGGACTACAGTTTGTTTTTAATAGCAAAGCAGTGTTTGGAGCCCTAACTTTGGATATGATTGCAGTACTTTTTGGTGGAGCGGTAGCCTTACTTCCAATTTATGCGCAGGATATTTTACATGTTGGTTCTGAAGGCTTTGGTATTTTAAGAGCAGCCCCAGCAGTAGGTGCTTCAATTACCATGCTAGGTTCTACAAGATTTCCTCTACATAAGTATGCAGGGAAGAAACTATTATGGGCAGTATTTGCTTTTGGTATTTGTATTATAGTTTTTGGTATTTCAACTTCTTTTTGGATTTCGGTTATTGCCTTATTCTTAAGTGGTGCAGTAGATGGCGTATCTATGATTATTAGACAGACAATTCTACAACTAAAAACACCAGATAATATGCGAGGTAGGGTGGCATCGGTAAATTCCATATTTGTTGGGTCTTCTAACGAATTAGGTGCTTTTGAAAGTGGTCTGGCAGCGAAGCTTCTAGGAACAGTTACTGCAGTTGTTTTTGGTGGATGTATGAC
>CAYTRI010000034.1:4817-16320 GCA_964440105.1 uncultured Flavobacteriaceae bacterium | reverse complement strand
TGGCAGCGAAGCTTCTAGGAACAGTTACTGCAGTTGTTTTTGGTGGATGTATGACTTTACTTACTGTTGGAACCACGGCACTAGTTTCTCCTACCTTTAGAAAACTTGATTTAACAAAAGATGTTGAAGATCATGAAAATGAAGGCTAATGTGTAAAAGCAAAAAACCCTTCTTTGGGGAGAAGGGTTTGTTTTGTAATGTAGGTTTATAAAGATTTGGGTTGCTGCCTGCTTTTAGTAGGTTAGTATGGATTTGGGAACTACTCTAAAACTAACAACAGTGTAAATATATGTGCGTTTCTCTTTTTTTCTAAATTATTGTTGTGAAGTAGTATAATATTGTTGTAAGAAAAGGATTACAATATGTATATAACGATTCTATTTTCAAAAACAAGCACAATAATCTTCATAGAAGATATTCGGTAGTATATAGGCATAAAAAAACCCTTCTTTTGGGGAGAAGGGTAATTTTTTACTGTAGGCCTTAAAAATTTGGGTTGTTGCTTTGTTTCTAGTAGGTTTCAAGTATGGATTTGAGAATCATAGCGAAACTAACAACACTGTAAATGTATGGCTGTACTCCTCAATTTAAAAAGTTTTGTTGTGAAGTAATATTATAATGTTGTAAGAAAAGGATTACAATATGTTTGATCGATGAACAGCATAATTTTATAAAAAGCTCTTTAATTCTAAAGTTGAACCATCAAATACTGCATAGGTAAAGTAGTTAATCCAATCTCCTAGGTTGGTATACTTAGATTTTTCATTCAGCTTAATCTCTAAAGGAAGGTGTCTATGGCCAAAGATAAAATGATCATAATGCTGCGTTTCTAACTTACGTTTACAGTACTGCACTAACCATTCCTTGTCTTCGCCTAAGAACTTAGCATCTTCTTCTCCGGAAATCATTTTGTTACTGACTGACATATATTGCCCCAACTTTACTCCTAAATCTGGATGTAACCAACGGAACAGCCATTTGCTTAATGGATTAACAAACACCTTTTTCATGCGTTTAAAGCCTTTATCACCTGGGCCTAAGCCATCTCCATGCCCAATTAAAAATGAAGTAGTGTTTATGGTAATCTCTTGCGGTTTGTGAAATACGGGAATGTTAAGCTCTTCTTCAAAATAGCCATTCATCCATAAATCGTGATTACCTACAAAATAAGTAATAGCGATACCTGCATCTGAAAGCTCTGCGAGTTTACCCAGTGTTCTCGTAAAACCTTTTGGAACAACCTTTTTATATTCAAACCAAAAGTCGAAAAGATCCCCCATTAAATAGATAGCTGCAGCATCTTCTTTAATGGTATCTAACCATGCTACAAACTTCTTCTCTCTGGGAAGACTGTCTTTTGAGGTAGGTGCGCCTAAGTGATTATCACTGGCGAAGTAAACTTTTTTGCCTTTAGGTATGGTAAGGGTATTCATTTGTGCGCAAAGATAGCTATTGCTTCTTAACGTTTATATCTTCTTCTATTTCTTGCTCTAGTAAAGATGTATACAGCTATAACTAATAGCGCAACAATAGGCAGAACCAAATCACTATTTAATACAGAAAGTATGTCCATATATTTTTAATTAAAACATCTAATTATAAGACGTTCCATTTGTATAGTACTAACAACGAAGTTTTGTGGTTTTTATTTTTTTCTAACAAATAGTGCAACTATGGCAGAGGTAACTACGCCCATACCTAAAGCACCAAAAGCAGATTGAAGCATATAACTTTTAAGACTAAAATAGATTTCAGCATTTTCTTGGGTCATCTTATTATTTTCTACAGCATAATTTATAGCATTCTTAAAAAAATCTGGAGTAATAAATTCATGAGTTATATATTGGGAAAGTGGTGAGAGAATGGCTATTACAACACAGAGGACCACGCCAGAAGCCAAGCCTTGAAACCAAGTCATTTTTCCGCCTAAATCTTTATTTCTTTTTTCCAACAAGGCAAACACAAATACGGTAATGGCAATTACCACAAAGAAGTTGGTATAAATAGGATACTTAGCTATAAGGACATCGTGCCAACCAAGTGCTTTTTCAATTACCATCCAAACCAATGCAGATATGGTAAAAATTATACCCCATTTTATTTCAGTAAGGAACTTTTTCATACCAATTACTATTTCTTAAATTTTGCCAGTGCTACTTTTGTAGCATCGGATAGTGCCAATTTTCCAGACTGTTCTGCTCGCTCTAATAATAAGGAAGACCAATGTTCTGTCCCTTCCCAAAGAGCTTTCTTCATTGCCGTTAAAGCTTCTGGGTTATATGAAGCTAGCTTTAAGCTAAAATCATCTAATTCTTTGTCAAGCTCTTTAATAGAATCAAAAACCTTGGAAAAAAGTCCTTTTTCTTTGGCCCAGTAGGCATTTTTCCATTCCGTAGGTGCTAAAGCCAATTCTGCCAATCCGTCTTTCCCTACCTTTCGTTCCACTACAGGCGCAATAACAAGTGGCGCAATACCAATTGAAATTTCAGAAAGTTTAATAGAAGCAGCTTCAGTAGCAAAAACATAGTCGCATGCGGATGCTAAACCAACGCCACCTCCCACTGCTTTTCCTTGAACACGACCAATAATTGGTTTTTCACAAGAGCGCATAGCATTAATCACATTTGCAAAACCGCTAAAAAAAGCTTTCCCTTCATCTAGATTAGATATAGCAACCAATTCATCAAAAGAAGCACCAGCACAAAAGGCCCTATCGCCTTCAGACTTTAAAATAATTATGGAAACTTCAGTGTTTGATGACAGTTGATTTATTTCGTCTGTTAAGCGTTGTAATAATTCCGATACAAAAGAATTACTAGCAGGGTGGCCAAATTCGACTGTTGCAATGTGGTTATTGATATTAGTATAAAGACTTCCGTTCTGTCTATCTGTGGACATAGTTGTGTATTGGTATTTAAGAATTGCTATAAAATTACTGGTTTTGTAAGAGTGGGCGAAATTTTCGCCTAAACTTCCAAACCAGAGCCGTTCCTCTAATAGCCATCCAAACTACAAAAGCGATCCAAATAGCAGAAAAGCCTAGTCCAAAATATTTACCCAAATAAAGAGTAGGAACAAACCCTAAAAATGTTGCTATTAATAATACATTACGCAGGTATTTCATTTCTCCTAAGCCTTTAAAAAGCCCATCAAAAACAAAAGCAAGTGTATTTATAGGTAATCCTAAGATTACTATAAAGAAAATACCGTAAAACGTCTGTAAAACAATATCCTCATTAGAGAAAATACGACCTAGCGGATAATAAAATATAAAACCGGCAATCATTAGAGCAACACTCACTATCATTCCATATGTGATGATTTTTTTAGCTAGTTTCCAAAGTCCTTTATAATCTTTTTCGCCCAGCAGTTTACCTCCCATGCTATTGCCTGCAGCACTGTATCCATCTATAAAAAAAGCTGAAAACAGCCATAAATTTATGGCGATTGTGTGCGCACCTATAAAACGGTCACCTAATGCTGTAGCTTCTCTAACTGCAAGCAATAAAGCTACATTTAAAGCAATTGTTCTAACAAATAGGTTAAGGCTCATAAACACCAACTTTTTTAATTCTTTATTCAATGGAAACCGAAGCTTTAGGCTGATGTCTGTCTTTGCACGTAATAGGAAAAAAACTAATATCGCCATAATGCCTTGAGAAATAAGACTCGCCCAAGCGGCACCTTCTAAATATAGAGCAGGGATAAATCCATCAATTCCATATACCAAAATAAAGTCTAGTACAATGTTCAATACAACACCAATAATTGCAATTAGCATTGGGTAATAGGTATTTTGAAGCCCGCGAAAGATTCCAAAAACGGCAAAAGTGAACAAGGTTAATGGAAAGCCCCAAACCCGAATGGAGTAGTATGAAACACAGTATTCAAGAATTTTCCCTGAAGCTTCAAAAAGGCTAAAAATTTCTTCAACAATAAAAATGGTTGAGCTTAGAATGACCAAACTCAATAAAATATTAAAGAAGATTGCTTGAGCAGGCAAATCTTCTACCTCTTTTATTTTTCCAGCTCCTAAATATTGCGAGATAATTGCCGAGATAGCACTACGGGTTTGCCCTAATACCCAAATAAGCATTGATAAAAACGAACCTACAATCCCTGCTGCCGCAAGAGATTCTAATCCATTTACAGGAATATTGCCAACAATAGCGGTATCTGTAATAGACAAAATAGGTTCAGCAATCCCAGAAATAGTAGCCGGAATTGCAAGATTATTAATGTTTTTAAAGCTTACAGTAGTTTTCAAAGCAGCAGATAAATTACAGCACTAATTCGTAGCAGTGAAAGGGATATTCGCTTTGTTTAGGAAAAAAGATATCTCCTAACTTTTGATAATCTCTCGTTTCATAAAATTTTTGATTTCGTTTATTTTGAGAGAATGTGTCCAATCTTACTGATACAAAATCATTTTGTCGTGCATATTCTTCCGCAAAATCCATTAGCTGTTGCGCATAGCCTTTCCCTTGAAAATCTGGATGAACTGATAAGCGATGTATATAGATATTTTTATCGCTTTTAGTTAGCCATTTTATAGGAACGTACTCATCATCCATATGAGTTGAGATAACAATAGTTCCAATTAGCCTATTATCCTCTAATAACACATATAATTCTTCCCGTTCTATATCATTTAAAAATGCTTGTTTAGAAGGATAATGTTCATTCCATTGAAATATTCCTTTAGCAATCATAAATGTGGCACATTCCTTTGTAATTGCTAGAATATTGCTTATTTCAGATATCTTTGCATGTCGTATCATTGAATGACTTCGATTAAGTTGTAAATTTATACTATAATCTTAATAACCCGACCATGAATAATATATTGGTTCCTTTAGGTACTTCACCTGATTCTCACGAAACATTACAATATGCTATAGATTTTGCTGCAGATTTTGGAGCAAATATTTATATCATGGACGTCTTTACGGTAAGTTCTGGAGCAGGAAGTCTTGGAAATGTGCAACAGAAAGTAGCGGAAAGTAGCAGAGAAAATATTAAAGAAGTTGTTGCAAAAATAGACACCAAAGGTTTAGATGTAAAAATAGCTTCTTATAATGGAGATATTGTTGATGGCCTTTTAGAAATTAAAAAAGGATTGGGGATAGATTTAATTATTCTTGCTCCTAGAAGTAATGATATTAATGAGGAATACTATTTAGGCAACACTTCTGGGCGAATAATAAAACAAACAAACATACCTACCTTGGTAGTGCCTAAAGGAACCAAGTATAAACCTATTAAAAGCGTCTTAACTGCTTTTAAATCTGGAATTTTAAAGCGAAGTAAAATTATACATCCGTTAGTGCATATTATGAGTAAGCATAATGCTGAGGTAAACTTACTTTTAGTAAAAACACCAGGATATTCTGAAGAAGATTTGCAAGTAAACACCGCGCTCTTAGACATTAGTAAGAAGCTAACCATTTCCGAGAACGCCACAACATACTTAGGTGTACTGGAGCATTTTAGAACTACACAACCAGACTTGCTTTGTGTATTTAGAAAGAAACGTGGTTTTTTCAAAAAGCTTTGGGAAAAAAGTACGGTTCTTAAGTCAGAATTTTTTGCACCTGTTCCTGTTTTAGTACTTAGTGTAAAGAAATATTAAGCGGGAGAAACTCTATTTTGAAACTATCTTAAAATATGTTTCCTTTGCTCTAAAGGGGGATTAGCCCGCCCAGATGAACGATTCATCCGTTCGGACGGGCTCAGCAAAAATCTAGACGTTTAATAAGTTCTTTGTATATGTAATTTATAGCATTTGTTTTAATAAGTTCTATGTTGGATTCACCAAAAACTTGGAGTCAAGATTAAAAGAACATAACTGGGGTAATACAAAAAGCACAAAGCCGTATATTCCTTGGAAAATTGTTCACATAGAAGAATTCAAATCACGAGCAGAGGCAAGAATTAGAGAAAAGTATTTAAAATCTGCAGCTGGAAGAAGATGGCGAAAAGAAAATATAAAAAGGGGGATTAGCTCAGCTGGCTAGAGCGCTTGCCTGGCAGGCAAGAGGTCACCGGTTCGACTCCGGTATTCTCCACAAAAACCATCTGTATTGGCAGATGGTTTTTACTTTTAATAAAATGATAATACTTTTAGTTTTCTTTAAATTAGATATAGAATGATAGAATTAAAAAATAGAGTTGCTTACATTACTGGAGGTAGTAAAGGAATAGGCTTAGCAGTTGCTAAAAGCCTGTTGAATCAAGGAATGAAAGTTGCTATTAGTGGACGTAATTTAGAAACTGTTACAAAAGCAGCTACTTCTTTAGGGCATAGTGACAATATTTTGCCATTAAGTTCAGATGTTACATCTTTTAATGATGAGAAGACAGCTGTTGAAATGATACTAGAGAAATGGGGTCAGTTAGATTTGGTTTTGGCAAATGCTGGAGTAGGACATTTTGCGCCCATAGATGAGATGACAGTAGAAAATTGGAATCAAATGATAAGTACTAATCTAACTGGCATTTTTCATACCTTAAAAGCAACTGTAGAAGCTTTAAAAGCATCGAAAGGTTATTATATGACACTAGCTAGTTTAGCTGGGGCCAATTTCTTTGCTTCTGGCGCTGGCTATAATGCTACTAAATTTGGAGCAGTAGGTTTTACGCAAGCTGCAATGCTAGATTTAAGAAAGCATGGAATAAAGGTAACAACCATAATGCCAGGCTCTGTGTCTACACATTTTAATGATAATGAACCATCTGCAAAAGATGCTTGGAAAATACAACCAGAAGATATTGGAAAGTTAGTAGTTGATTTACTAAAAATGCATCCAAGAACTTTGCCTAGTAAAATTGAAGTTAGGCCAACTCGGCCAGATTTAAAGTAATTAGACTTCTTTTTCTATAAAAGGAATGTCTGGATTAAATATCTCGAGAATAAGATTTTTTAGCTGAGCTTGAAAAGTAGAAAGCACATCACTATCAATAGTATAATTCCTTTGCCCTCTTGCGGATGGTTTTGTTGCAAAGCGTAACACTCCTGAGCTCAATTTTTTAATTGGGATTATACCCGCTTCAAAAGAAGCACCACTTTCTTTATGATGATACATTAAAGCATAGCAAAGTAACTGAAAGGCTTTGTTGTATTTTTTGTCTTCCAATATGCTATCCCAATCCATTATCTCTACCTCTCCCGCAGATACTTTCCCCGTCTTATAATCTATAATTCTTAACTGCCCATCTACTTTATCGATTCTATCAATTTTTCCTTTTAAAACTATAGGAAAGTCTAGTTCAGGTATCTGTAGTTCAATCGCCAAATTCTGCTCAATACCCAAAAGCTTTATTTGATGCTTTTTTAGACTTGATAGCTCACTCCTAGTAAAATCTTTTAGGTATTTAATAATAACATTATAAATGATAAGATTCTTGCCTTTAGTAATGTCTGCTCCTAAATGACTTTTAAAAAAATTATGTTTAACAATGGTAGGGATCTTTTCTTTAAGCCCTAAAAGCATTTCTGGCGTTAAAGTTTGCTGAACAAATGGGCGATATAAATCTTCCAGAGAATCGTGAATGATTGTACCAAAAGTATTAAGAGCCATATTTTCTTCTACTTCATCAGTGCTATCTATTTTAAGCACATTTTTTCTATAAAAATCTAAAGGATTTCTGATGTAATTAGTAAGTGATGTTGGTGAAAATCCTTTCGCTGCGATTTTTTTTAAATCTTCTAAAAGTAATAGCGATTTTTTTACTGAGGTATCTTTTTGAAGATTAGACTTAACATTTGGTGAAGCAATGGTGTGTGTTATATATTGATTTATATTTTCATCAGTCAAAAGTTGATTTATAAAGCGACTTTTTTCCCCGCCTTCTAAGACATCAGGTTCAGTGTTATAAATTAGGTATATGCTTTTAGCGCGTTGTAATAGTCGATAAAAGTGATAGGTATAAATAGCATCTTTTTCTCTATAAGTAGGAAGCCCAAATTCTTGCTTTACATCATAAGGAATAAAAGAATTATTACTTTTTCCAGAAGGTAATATACCTTCATTAACCGAAGTAATAATTACAGTATCAAAGTCCAACACTCGGGTTTCTAGCATTCCCATTATTTGTAAACCTTCAGTTGGATTTCCCCTAAAATCAAGAGTCTCTTTACTAAAAAGCTCAAAGAATAAACTTTTTAAAGATTTTATGTTTATACCAAAATCAAAAGAGTTTAAATGAACATCAATCTGGTTACTAATTTTATAGCTATGATATAACTGCTCTAATTCGTAAGAATTAGTTTCTTGACTTACTTTTTCTTTTAGTACCTCTACAGCGTCTTGTAGTAATTTTAGTAGTGTTGGCGTATTTAAAGATTTTTTGAAAATCTTTTGGGGTATTTTAGTTAAAGCTGGGATTACTAATAAGACTTCTTCTAATCCTAAAAACACCCAATTATTCTCATGAATCTTACTTTGTAGTCTTTTTGCTAGATCAATATTATCTTCAGTTAGCAGGACTGATGTATACGGATTTGATAAGAACTTTAAAACATCTTTATAGAAAAAACCATTTTTATTATGGTTAATATGTAAATCAAAAAGTGATTCAAAAAAACTTGCAAGAGGAGTGTTTTTTAATGACAGCCCCATTGTAATATTTACCGCTTTAGTTTTTGCAGGAATTGCGTGTAAAATTGGCTCTAGAAGATTTTCATCTGCTAATACCAATGCGGTATTCTTTAAATTATGTTTATTAGAGCTATTTAGTTCTTCAATTAAATTCCCTGCATACTTAGCTTGTGAAATTGATTTAGGAACCCCTATGATTTTAATAGCTTTCTCATTAGAGTAGTTTTCTGTTATACCCTTTAATGAATTGCTCTTAAAGTGAGGCCATTTTTTCTTATAACTGCGTATAAAATGTGATGCAGAATGTATTTTATCTTTTAAAAAATAATCATCTAAATCAAAATAAATCTCTGAATTATCATTCGCCAAGAACTTTTGAATTATTCTGGATTCGGCTTCATTTAAAGCATTGAAACCAATAAAAACAAACCTTTCTTTTGTATGTAACTCTAAATAAGTTTCTACTGCTTCAGAAGCCTTTTGATAAACTAAGCCTTGATAACCCTTTTTATTAGTTAACAACTGTTTATTAAATTCCTGATAAATAGCTGGAAGTCTATTCCAAAAGCTTAGATAATTAGTAATAAGTGTTGTTTTGTTATCTGTAACTCCCCAATGCTTTAGTTTTTGAATAGATGTGAGGTAAGAAAACAGCGTATTATCGTCAACCAAATACCTATTTATTTCATTAAAATCTTGGAGTAAGGTTTGTCCCCATTTAAGAAAAGAATCGAAGTCTTCTTTTTCTTCAGTAGAAGTTTTTGAATATGATGCGTATAGTTCAAATAACAATTCCGTATTTGTAGCGTAATCTAAATTTGCAATTTCCGCTACAAATTCTTCTATGCTATAAACATTTGGGGCAAATACAGGGCTTTTTAAAAAAGACGAAAGGTGTTTATTTAAAAAGGTAACAGCTCTTCTACTGGGGACTATGTATGTTAGCTTCTCTGGAGAATCGTAATCACGTTGTAATTGACTAAGAACATTTTCAAGGAAACTCATTTACTAAAAATAAAAAAGCCTCAGCAATTGCTGAGGCTTTTCAAAAGATTTTATCTTAAACTTATTTTACTAAGTTGATTTCAACTCTTCTGTTCTGAGTTCTACCAGCTCTAGTATTATTGGTTGCTATCGGCTTGTCTTCACCATAACCAATTGCAGTTAGTCTATCTGAACCAATACCTTTATCGATTAAGAAATCGCGAACTGAATTAGCACGTTTTTCAGATAAAGATTGATTTAATTTACCGCTACCAACACTATCAGTGTGACCTTCAACTGTAAATCTAGCAGTTGGGTATTCACTTAAGATTTGAATAATATCAACCATTACTGAAGTAGACTCAGCTTTAATAGAAGCTTTACCTGTATCAAATAAGATAGTTCTAGCGTAATCATTTAATTGCTTCTGTACTTCTTCAGTTACTTCTGGGCAACCATTATTAGCTACAGTACCAGCAACGTCTGGACATTGATCATCTTTGTCAAGTACACCGTCACCGTCTTTATCTGCCCATGGGCAACCTTTGTTTTCAGCAGGACCAGCTTCACTAGGACAAGCATCATCTTTATCAGCTACGCCATCACCATCAGCATCAGGACAACCAGCTAAAGCAGCTACACCAGCCTCATTAGGACAAGCATCATCTTTGTCAGCTATACCATCACCATCAGCATCAGGACAACCATTCATTTCTTTAGAACCAGCTTGGTTAGGACAGCTATCTTTTCCATCTTCAATACCATCGCCATCAGAATCAGGACAACCATTGAAAGCTTCAAGACCAGCTACTTCTGGACAAGCATCGTCTTTGTCATATATACCATCACCATCTGTATCAGTACCACCAAAACGGATATTGATACCAGCTAAGTGCTGTAGATGTGTTACTCCATAATCTTCGAATGCGTACTTGTAAGAAGATTGTACAGTTACACCTACGTTGTCGCTAAACCAGTAGTTTAAACCAAGACCACCGTTAACAGTTCCAGCACCAATATCATCAACCCAAGTATAACCCCCTCCTATTTCAATGAAAGGATCTAGTTTGGTATTTTTTAGAATATTATACTTAATAGTACCATCAACCGCGTAGTGAGATAAATCAGATACGCTCACATCTCCTAATCGGTCTATTCTGTTTAAAGAACCTCTTGCTCCAAAAGAGAAACCATCACCTATATATCTAGAAACAGATATATATGATATTGAAGGTAAAATGTTCCAGTGATCGTTTACGTTGAAAAATTCGTTTCCGAATGAACTTGTCTGACCAAGTGCTTCAGATAATTGATTTGCATTTGCAGGGTAAGTATCAATAGCATTGATTCCAAAACCAATTTGCCATGGATTATTCTCGTCTTGCGCTTGTAGGTTGTTAGAGCCTATTAAAAGTAAGGCAACAACTAAAAATTTGCTAAGATGTTTCATGCTCAAAATTTTAAGTTTAAGTGTTTATCAGCTGCAAATGTAAGTTGTTAAGAACTATTAACAAAATCAAACACTTATTTTTTTTAACGTAATACATAGAAAAAATCATACAGTTAAACGATGTTTAACTCTTTTCCTACTTCTACAAAAGCCTTTATAGCATGATTTAGGTGCTCTTTTTCATGTGCCGCAGAAAGCTGAACTCTTATCCTAGCCTTGCCTTTAGGGACTACAGGATAAAAGAAACCAATTACATAAATGCCTTTTTCAAGAAGTTTATCGGCCATTTGTTGAGATAACTTGGCGTCGTAGAGCATAACAGGCACAATTGCAGAGTCTCCGTCAACAATATCAAAGCCAGCTTGTTTCATTCCTTTTTTGAAGTATGCTGTATTTTCCTCGAGCTTATCACGCAAAGAGGTGTCATTTTTGAGCATATCAAAAACCTTAATAGATGCGCCAACAATAG
>CAYTRI010000034.1:0-4717 GCA_964440105.1 uncultured Flavobacteriaceae bacterium | reverse complement strand
AAAGAGGTGTCATTTTTGAGCATATCAAAAACCTTAATAGATGCGCCAACAATAGCTGGAGCTAGAGAATTTGAGAACAAATAAGGCCTTGAACGCTGCCTAAGAATTTCAATAATTTCTTTTTTACCAGTAGTATAGCCCCCCATTGCTCCGCCAAGAGCCTTACCTAAAGTACCTGTAATAATATCTATTCTATCTAAAACACCTTTTTCTTCTAATGTACCTCGCCCGGTTTCACCTATAAAACCTGCGGAGTGGCATTCATCAATCAATATCATAGCATCATACTTGTCTGCCAAATCACTAATTGCGTCTAAAGGAGCTAATAAACCATCCATAGAAAAGACACCGTCTGTAACTATTATTTTAAATCTTGCATTATCTTCATTTGCTTGTTGTAATTGCTTTTCTAAATCTGCAATGTCATTATTGGCATAACGGTAACGCTTTGCCTTACATAAACGAACGCCGTCAATGATTGAGGCATGGTTTAGTGAATCTGAAATAATAGCATCTTCTGCAGTTAGTAAAGGCTCAAAAACACCTCCATTAGCATCAAATGCAGCAGCATATAAAATAGTATCTTCTGTGCCGTAGAAATCGGATATTTTTTGCTCTAGCTCTTTATGGATGTCTTGTGTTCCACAAATAAAGCGAACAGAAGACATTCCAAACCCATGTGAATCTAAAGTATCTTTGGCAGCTTTAACGACTTCTGGGTGTGATGATAAGCCCAAATAGTTATTTGCACAAAAATTAATAACCTCTTCTCCAGTCGATATTTTAATCACAGCTCCTTGAGGTGAAGTTATGATACGTTCTTTTTTGTATAAGCCAGCTTCTTCAATTTCTTTCAATTCTTTTTGAAGGTGTTCTTTAATTTTTCCGTACATGGTTTTGATTTATATAAAAATTGGGTTTATCGTTTCGTTGATATATACAAGAATCATATCTCTTATGGTAAAATTCATTCTTTCTAAAACACGTGAATATTCTAGTAACTGATTTTTATGCGTTTCGCTTTTACTTCCTGTTTTATAATCTATAATTGTAACCGCATTATTTTCTACAGTCAATCTATCTGGTCGCAATAATGACCCTTCCGGTGTTAAAAGTTCTTTTTCATTAAAAACTTCTAAACCTTCGTTATAATATTTGTTGAGTTGTGGATGAAAAACAACTTGCTTCAATTTTTCTTCAAGTGATTTGACATCAGATAAAATAACATCACCATTATTCTCAAGGGATTTAATGGCTGTTTCAATATCGTTCTGAAAAATGACTTTTGATAACGCTTTATGAACCAAATTACCCAACTGAATTGCTTCTTGCCTATCTACATCCCAAAGCATAGCAGCGTTAGTTACTATTTTAAAACTCGAATTACTTTTTTGAGTATATATGTAAGGTATAGTTTGTTGTAATTCTGTTACTTTTTCTTTTGTTTCATTTTTTGTGAAATTGCCAAAGCTATATTTTAGTTGTGTAGTGTTCCAACAATTTACATGTTTTAAATAATCAATGAATAGTTCTGAATAGGTATTAGGCTTATTTTCTTCTGATGAAATAACAAACAAGGCATTTTGGGCTCTAGTCATTGCCACATAAAGAACGTTATAGGAATCTAACTCTGATTTATGTAGCTCATCAATATAAATTTCTTCGGCTATTCTATCGTAATTGACTAACTCTTTATTTGAATTTATTAGTAATTCACCAAACCCTTCAAAAGATTCTTTTTCGACAGGCAACCATAGTTTTTTACTCCTATGATCTGTGATTTTTGCATCTGCAAAAGGGAAAATGACAACAGGAAATTCCAAACCTTTTGCTTTATGGATAGTCATAATCTGAACAGCATTTAAACTTTCTGGCGCTTTCACATTTAATGTTTCTTTTTTTCGTTTCCAAAAACTTAAAAAAGAAAAAATGCTTGAGTCTTCTTTTTGAGAAAAACCAAAAACTTCATCCATGAACTGGGTTAAATGCGCATCAGAATACCCTCTTAATTTAAAGCAAGCAATGGCTTGCTCAAGAATGTCATAAGTAGAATGTCTTTTCATAACTTCTACAGGGAAACTATAGTAATGGTTCAGGAAAGAAATGAGAGAATCTAAATTTTCAGCTATAAAGTCATGTTTGTAACCATTATGGTCTTTAAAAAGATAGTCTAGAATTAAATATTTAGCCTCTGGATTGTCTAAATTTTCTATGAATTGGAGTAAGGAAATTAAAAAAGAAACCTCATTATTATTAGCTAGCAAGAGAGAATCGGGAGAGATTATCGGAATTTCTTTTTGAGTTAGAAAATCCGCTAATACCCCCCCCTTCTTATTATCTCTAACTAAGATGCAAATGTCTTGTAATTTATACTCATTTTTCAAGGCTCTTTTTAAAACCTCTAATGTCTTTTCGCAATAAGTATCGTTAACTAGTTCTGTATTTTTTTGAGTTAAAATAACCTCAACATATCCGCCACCATCTTTAGTATTGGTTTTTTGCTTATTACCTTCTCTAAATAGAGAGGTATAATTAGAATTGCCAAGCTTGTCAGCTGCAAAATTGAAAAAACCGTTATTGAAATCGATAATTTCTTTTTGACTACGCCAATTGGTATCCAAATTTTCAACTTTTGGAGTAATCACAAACGGATTTGTACTTAGGTTGAGTAGGTTTAAAAATTGCTCTGCTCGGCCGCCCCTCCAACGATAAATTGCTTGTTTAGCATCGCCAACCAAAAGCAAAGAACCCTTTTCTCCCTTTTCATTTTCACTTTCTACAGCATTACTAATTAGAGGAATAAGATTTTGCCATTGCATTTGCGAAGTATCTTGAAACTCATCAATAAAATAATGACGATACTTTTCTCCTAAACGTTCATAAATAAATGGTACAGGCTGATTTTTAATCTCTTTGGAAATTATGGTATTGAATTCAGAAATTGGTAAAATATCTTTTTCTTTTTGCAGCTCTTGTACTTCTTTAGTTATTTCATTTAAGACAGTTAAAGGGACAATATTTTTATAACAATTTTCTAAAAAACCTAACTGATAAGAGTGTTCTTTTATACTTGTAAAAAGAGCTGAAAATTGGGGATGCAGCTTATCTAATGTAATTTTTATAGTATCCGAGCAACTTTTATTGTATAGTTTATTATCATCAAAATTCTGTTTCCAATGTTCTGTAAATTTAACATTGAAGCCTCCATCTGCCAATCCCTGCATAAATTTTGGAAAAGAACTTCTTGTGAAATCAGAGAACTGAAGCTCGTTTGTATTAATGAGCTCTAAAGCTTGGTTTGCAAGAGCTTTAATCTTTGCTTGCTTGTTTTTTATCTTGCTTTTAAGATTCTTTTGTAGCTGAAGAAAATCTGCTAATTGTTTAGTATTAATTCTTTTTAGGTGATTGTTATGATTTTCTTGAAAAAGCAATTTTCCAATTTCAAAAAGGTCATAAGCAATATTCCAGCTTTTATCATCTTCAATTTTCTCTAATGAAAAATCTAGTAAAACTTTCGTGAGCTCATTATCTTCACCAGCTCGATTTAGCAACCTGCCAACACTTTCTTCAAGCAGAATATCAGTGTCTAAAACAACATCGAAACCTTGAGAAATTTTTAAGTCACGCGCAAAAGTTCTAATAATTTTATGAGTGAACTTATCTATTGTAGAGATTTCAAAAAAAGCATAGTTGTGTAGTAATTCTTTAAGTACTTGTTTTGATTTTAAACGTAATTCTGATGATGTTACTTTAAGCTCTTTAAGTATATCTTCAAAAAGTGCAATTTTATTTTTTGGCAGCTCTTCTTTGCTAAATGCATAAAGACTCTCTAATATACGCTGCTTCATTTCTGCAACAGCTTTGTTGGTAAAGGTAATAGCTAAAAGTTCTCGATATTTTTGTCTTGATGAAGAGCTTAGAATAATTTTTAAATACGCCTTTGTAAGCTGATAGGTTTTACCCGATCCTGCCGAAGCACTATATATTTTAAAGGCGTTTGTGGTCAATTGTTTTGCTTGCAAATTACACATTCTTATAGTGTTCTTAACAAAAAATATGATGAATTTTTATGTTAAAACCCGTACTTTTGGTAGACATTACTAATAACTTAAAAACAGATAATTATGGCTTTTGAATTACCTAGTTTACCATATTCTCATGACGCTTTAGAACCACATATAGATACCCGTACTATGGAAATTCACCATGGAAAACACCATAACGGTTATACAACTAAATTAAATGCTGCAATTGCAGGCACTCCGCTTGAAGGCAAGTCTATTGATGCTATCCTTTCGGATTTAGACATGTCTAACGGAGCTGTAAGAAACAATGGTGGCGGCTTTTATAATCACTCATTATTTTGGAGCGTAATGTCTCCAAATGGAGGAGGAAACCCTTCTGGAGAATTAGCAGATGCTATTAATGAAGCTTTTGGTTCTTTTGATGGTTTTAAAGAAAAGTTTAGTGGAGCTGCAGGAACTCGCTTTGGTTCTGGTTGGGCTTGGCTATGTGTACATAAAGGAGGTAAAGTTGAAATATGTTCCACTCCTAATCAAGACAATCCGATTATGCCTGGTGTTGGTTGTGAAGGACATCCTATTTTAGGTTTAGATGTTTGGGAACATGCTTACTATTTAAACTATCAAAATAGAAGACCAGATTACGTGTCAGCATTTTTTAATGTAATTAACTGGAACAAAGTAGCTGAGCTATA
>CAYTRI010000033.1:18674-20771 GCA_964440105.1 uncultured Flavobacteriaceae bacterium | reverse complement strand
TTATTTGCTCTCCTAATTTCCATTTTGGGCGTGTGTTTCTCCATATGGTGGCTAATGTTTAGATATGGCTTGTTTAAATACTTCGACAGGCTCAGTACAAGTTAGCTATATCGTTCGATAACGAAGTTCGATTTTTTAACACCTTTTATCAAGTGTTTTTTTAAAGGATTATAGCGAAGTTTTTAACAGATTCTAGAATATTAGTAATCAAATAAACCAGAAGATAAATAACGGTCGCCTCTATCGCAAACTATAGAAACTACAACTCCTTTATCTAATTGCTTAGCTAGCCTTAAAGCAACTGTAGCAGCTCCTCCGCTGCTCATTCCAGAAAAAATACCTTCTTCCACAGCCAATCTTTTCGCCATTATAATTGCTTCTTCTTGGTTTACATAAAGAATATCATCTACTTTCTTAGAGTCAAATATGCTTGGCACATATTCTGGCGACCATTTACGTATTCCAGGGATTCTAGAACCTTCTTCTGGTTGTACTCCAATGATTTTAACTGCGCTATTTTTTTCTTTTAAGTAGGTAGATGTACCAGTAATAGTACCAGTTGTACCCATACTAGAAACAAAATGGGTAATTTCTTTATTGGTATCTCTCCAAATTTCCGGACCTGTGGTATTGTAATGCGCTTTCCAATTATCGTTATTTGAAAATTGATTTAGCATTACATATCCGTTATTAGCAACCTTACTTTCTGCATAATCACGTGCACCTTCTATACCAACATCAAAAGATGTTAAGGTTACTTTTGCACCATAAGCTTTCATTGTCTGTATACGCTCCTTAGTAGAGTTTTCTGGCATTACCAATTCAATATTCAATCCATAAATACCTGCTACCATAGCTAGGCCAATACCTGTATTTCCACTAGTTGCCTCTATTAATTTAGAATCCTTATTAAAATCACCTCGTTCTAAACCTTTTTTAATCATGTTAAGTGCGGGTCGGTCTTTTACACTACCGCCTGGGTTATGACCTTCTAGTTTAAAGAACAGTCTCACATTCGGATTCGTGTTCAAAACTTTGGATTCTACCAAAGGTGTATTTCCTATTAAATCTAAAATGGAATTAGGCATTAGAAGTCGTTTTAATTTTAATTTCTGGGGTATGAAAAACTGTTGAATTTGCAGGAACCGATTCTGTTAGCCATGCATTACCACCAATTGTACAATTTTCTCCAATTACCGTTTCACCCCCTAAGATGGTAGCATTTGCATAAATAGTTACATTAGATTCTATAGTAGGGTGACGTTTTGTTTTCTGGAGTGATTTATTCACAAACAAAGCCCCTAGAGTTACTCCTTGATAAATTTTTACATGGTCTTTTATGATAGCAGTTTCTCCAATAACTACACCAGTGGCATGATCTATAAAAAATGATTCCCCAATAGTTGCGCCGGGATTAATATCAACGCCAGTTTGTCTATGCGCATATTCTGTCATTAAACGCGGTACCAAAGGAAAACCCTCGTTGTAAAGTACATTAGCTAAACGATATATTGCTATCGCATAAAAACCGGGGTAAGCCATATAAACTTCTTGAATGGAAAGTGAGGCAGGGTCACAGTTAAGAATTGCTTCTGCATCAAGATTTAGTTTCTCAAGAATGTTTGGAAGTTGAGCTATATAATTTTCCCATACTTTTTTACATGGTTTGTTTGTTTCCCAACAAGCCAAGTTTACTAACTCATCAAACTGTGATTGTAAAACATTTAGATTTTCTTCTACATCGGTATTTATATCAAATAGGGTGTAGAAAAGTGTGTCCGTAAAAGTTTCTGTATTTCTTTTTAGTCTATAGTCTAAATAGGGTTGTTTTTTATGCGTTTTTAATTGTGTAATGATTGATTGCTTATCCATTTTCAGGAGTTTATAGTTCTAGAGTATTCAAAATTAGCTTTTCTAGAAAAATGACAATCATAGAATTGGTTAACTTTAGCATAAAATATTAGTCTTTTATTGTATGTCTGTAGAAATTATAAATAAAGCATCCTTCGATTTTTTAAAAGAACTTGAAAAAAATAATAACCGCGAATGGTTTACTGAGAATAAAGGAAGGTTTAAGTCTCATGAAACAGATGTAAA
>CAYTRI010000033.1:0-18574 GCA_964440105.1 uncultured Flavobacteriaceae bacterium | reverse complement strand
TGGTCTTTAATTCGCTCAACAACCATATTCATCATACGTTTATTAAGTGCTGATGAATTTTGAATGTATTTAGTATACTCATCAACTGTAAACTGTCCAATTACAATTCCTTTTAATGAGTTTCTAAATTTTATATCTTTTTGTATTGCATTCTCTATATATGAGAGTTTTTTCTCCAGCGATAACTCGTAAAATGTATTCTTATGCTTTCGTATATAGTTTTTGAATAACTCTAAGAGTAATGGGTTTTGAAATTTGAGAATTGGACGCAAGGTTTCATTTTGGAAACGCTCATCAGAACTCATATTATCATGTATTTGGGAGGATTTAATCTCAGGACGAATGCGCAGTAGACTAACAGATCTATCGTTCATATTGATAGTTTTTATAAAGGTAGTGCTTGTGTTTTGAATGAAAATTTCAATTTTTTATAGTTGTTAACTTTTTTATAAACACCTAAGAAAGCCTTATAAGAAATCTAATTATGTATTTTTAGAACTTAGTTTAAAAGCTACAATAACTATGAAGTTTGGAAAAGTTGACCACCCAGAATTAATAGATTTTACAATACCTAAAAATCACCCTGAGACAGAAGTTTTATTGGATAAAACTAAGAATGAAGATGCGTTTAAAGTTTTTGTTGGTTGCGCCAAATGGAATAGGCAAGATTTAAAGAACTTTTACCCACGTGGCACAAAAGATGAATTAACTTATTACGCCTCTCAATTTAATTCTATTGAATTAAATGCTACATTTTACCGCATTTTCGCTCCAGAAACCTATCAAAAATGGTATGATAAGACCCCAGAAGGTTTTAAGTTTTTTCCAAAAATGACCAATGAGGTTAGTCATTTAAGACGAATGAATGATAAGGTTTATGAAATTTCGGATAGGTATTTAGAGGTTACATCCCTATTAAAAGAAAAACTTGGGACTATCTTTTTACAAATGCATAATAACTTTGGACCTAAAAACTGGGATAGGGTAGTACGCTTTGTAGAATATTGGCCAAAAGAATTTCCATTGGCCATGGAATTTAGACATACAGATTGGTTTAATGATGAAAAAGTGGCTAATGAGTTATTTCATTTACTTGATGAAAATGGTATTGCTAATGTTTTGGTTGATACAGCTGGGCGTAGAGATATTATGCATATGCGATTAACCACAAACGAAGCTTTTATTAGATATGTTGGTGCAAACCACAAAAGTGATTATGCTAGACTCGTTGATTGGTTAGATAGATTAAAAGAATGGAAGGAAATGGGTTTAAAAAACATCCATTTTTTTGTACATCAAAACATGGAATTAGAATCTCCACTTTTATCAGCATACTTTATTGATAATTTGAACAAAAAATTAGGAACAAATTTGATTATTCCTAAAACTTTAAATACAAATCCGCCAACACTTTTTTAAACGTATATCTTACCTAATTTTACATTAAAAAGGTATGAGATTTCATTCTAGAAAATGGGTAAAACCTGAAGACTTAAACGCTAATGGAACTTTGTTTGGCGGCAAAGTATTAGCATGGGTAGACGAAGAAGCTGCATTATATAGCATCATTCAGTTAGAAAACAAAAAGGTTGTCACTAAATACATGTCTGAAATTAACTTTATGAGCAGCGCAGTAGAGGGAGATGTTATTGAAATAGGGGTAGAAGCTGTTAAATTTGGAAAAAGCTCACTGAACCTTAACTGCGAAGTACGAAATAAAATGACGCAAGAGACCATAGTTACCGTAGACAACATTATAATGGTAAACTTAGATGATAATGGAAAGCCAAAACCACACGGTAAGACCAAAATAGAATTTGTTAAGGATAGACTAGCAAAAAAAGAAGATTAGAAAATCTAACTCCCTTGAATTTCTTTTGCTACAGCTTGTACTTCATCTAAAACTCTTAATAAGTTTCCTCCCCATAGCTTCTCTATTTCTTCTTCAGAATAACCTCTGTCGACAAGTTCTGCAGTAACATTAAGAGTTTCAGAAGCATCTGACCATCCTTCAATTCCGCCGCCGCCATCAAAATCTGAGCTTATCCCTACGTGGTCAACACCGATTAGATCTACCATATAATCAATATGGTTTACAAAATCTGCAACATTTACTCCAGCCGGAGCATCTGATTTACCCTTTACTAATTCTTTACCCATAGACATAATTTTCGGATAGTTTTCCATAAACTCTCCTTTTTGGGCATCAGAAAGGGTAGCAAATTGTGAGCGTTCATACCAGTTCATACCCAACGAATCAGCAACAGATTGATAAACAGTTTTCATATAAGTAGCTCTCGCCTCATGCTTTTCTGTATTTAAGTAAGAGCTAAAGGCAACAGTTTGCACAACACCACCGTTTTCTTTCATCAACAACAATTGTTCGTCGTCTAAGTTTCTACTGTGATCACATAGCGCTCTAGCAGAAGAATGCGATGCAATTATTGGTGCTTTAGACAGTGTTATCATTTGTTTCATAGATTCTTTAGATGGGTGTGACACATCAATCATCATTCCAAGTCTATTCATCTCTTTTACAGCATCTTGACCCATTTTACTTAAACCATTATATGACCAAATACTATCTTTTTCTCCAGTATTTGAGTCACAAAATTGACTATGCCCATTATGCGATAAAGAAATATATCGTGCTCCACGCTTATGGTATTCCTCAAATTTTGCGAGGTCCTCCCCAATTGGATATGCATTCTCAACCCCAATCATTGCTACCTTTTTTCCAGCTTTTTGAATACGGCGAACATCATCTGATGTTAATGCAAGTTCAATAGCATCTGGAGCGTAGTCATCACATAGTCGGTGGATTGCTTCAAACTTAGATATTGCATTCTTTTCTGCTTTAGCATATCCATTAGCAGTAAGCGAATCTTGCCCAGTATATACTATAAGCCAGACAACATCTAATCCACCCTCTTTCATTTTAGGCAAATTCACCTGATTTTCAAGGCGTTGCGTATAGTTTATTGAATCTGTAAAGTTCTTTACATTAATATCATCATGAGTATCAATTGTAATCACTTTTTCATGAATTCTTGCCACCTTTTCTTCTGTAGTTTCTTCATTTGTTTTTTTTCCGTCAGCACAGGATAATAAAGAGAATACCGCCAATAAAATTCCTAGTTTTTTCATTTTCAAAAATTTATACCTACAAATAAAGCATTTTGACAACACAATATCTAGTATAGGTAACAATTAATTGTCCACACTAGGTGAAATAGGGAGCTTTAATATTATAAAACCCAGATTGTTATCCACATTTATTGGAAAACATATCTGCTACAGACAAAAATAACTACTTTGAATACACGTAAATTATTAACGCAACTTTCAAAAATTGAAGACGGTCTTGACCAGTTTTCATTTGAAGAGTTGAGTGCCTCTGAAGCATCTGACCTAAAAAAGACATTCGAGTCTTTTAAGAATGGGTTGGAAAGCAAAGTTTTTGGGGAAAATAATGCCGAAACAGTCATAGTTGGTAATACTGAGCATCCAAAGATTACAACCGCTCAAACAGAAAGTTCTCTAATTGCCAATGTTAGTCATGAGATTCGTACACCACTAAATGGTATTGTTGGTTTTATAGATCTTTTACAAGAAACCAAGCTCACAAAAGAGCAACAAGAGCTTGTAAAAGCACTAGGGTTAGCATCAAATAACTTGATGACAATTATTAATGAATTATTAGAATTCTCCAAGCTATCATCAGGAAAAGAAAGTTTTATTTCAACAGAATTTAATCTAAAAAATTTACTTAATGAGTTAAGCTATTTATCTAAAACTCTGATTGTAAATAAGAATATAAAATTCAATTTAAACATTGATAGAAATATCCCAGAGATTATAATTGGTGACCCCTCAAAACTTTCTCAGGTCCTATTAAATCTTTTAGGTAATGCTGTAAAATTTGTAGAAAAAGGAGAGATAAACTTCACAGTCAGTTTAAAATCAATTGCTACAAACGAATTGTTATTAGGTTTTGACATTAGTGATACAGGCATTGGTATTGCCAAAGATAAGCTTGAAAAAATATTTGACTCTTACCAACAAGCAGAAATGGACACTCATGTAAAATATGGTGGTTCTGGGCTTGGGTTAAGCATTGTAAAAGAAATTGTAGAACAGCTAAAAGGGAAAATAGCGGTCTCAAGTTCTCTAGGGCATGGCACAACTTTTAAGTTAGAAATTCCATATGAGAAGGCTACGCAAAAAGCAAAGCAGCCAAAAGAAAAAGAAATAGCAAAAATTGATAATACAAAAGCCCTAGCTGGAATGACAGTTTTGGTTTTTGAAGACAATCTATTAAACCAAAAATTAATTACTAGCCGTCTACAAAACTGGGGCTGTAAAACTGTAATTACTGATAATGGATTATATGGGTTAAAGATTTTAGAGAATCATAAAATTGATGTAGTTCTAATGGACCTTAGAATGCCTGGCATGACTGGGTTTGAAATAACCAAACAAATACGTAACAACTCAAAAAAATCAATAAAAAATACTCAGATAATAGCTCTATCGGCTGATTTCAGTACTTCTGACAAAGAGCTATTTAAAACACTTGGTATAAATGATTTTATTTTAAAACCATTTATACCAGACAATTTACTTGAAAAAATTATTAATAGTAAAAATAGAAAGATGACGGGACAAGAAAGCAAAATTCAAATCATGGATCCAATTAGCAAAACCAATACTGTTGCTAATGAACTTAATTTAGATGAAGTTTTAGAAGACTGCATGGGTCAAATAGAATTGTTGGATGAGTTAGTACAACTGTTTAAGAAAAATATTCTTGAATTTATTGGAAAAACTAAAATACATCTCTTGAATGATGATTTTGAAGGAGTTGGTTTTACAGCGCATAAAATTAAAAGTGGTTTGCGAATGTTTAAACTAAATAGTTTGATTGAAACCTGTGAACAGATGAGTCTAGTTTGTAAATCAAACAAGGACATTAAGCACCTTAACTTTCTTTATGAAGAATTTTTAAAAGAGTATGAGAGTATTGAACCAAAAATTGAATTGGAAATACAACGTATAAAAACAAAATAAACAAATTAAATCCCCCAACCCCATTGAAAAAGCTACAAATCTTACTTGCAGAAGATGATGACATGCTTGCATCATTATTAAACTACCGTCTTGAAAAAGGTGGCTATGATGTAGTACTTAAAAATGATGGTAAAGAAGTAAAAAACTGGTTAAATGAATCTTTACCAGATATTATAGTTAGCGATATTATGATGCCTTACTTTTCTGGTATAGAATTAGTTGATTATATACGAAACGAATTAAAATCAACTATTCCTATCATTTTAATATCATCAGCTTCTAATGAAGAAAACGTATTGAGTGCTTTTGAAATGGGCGCAAATGATTTTATTTCTAAACCTGTAAGTCCTTCAGAACTTTTGGTACGGGTATCTAGAGAAATAAGTAGAATAGATTGAGTTTATACCTACACACATATAAAACTTTACTGCTAGTTAATTCCACAACAACTGATACTAATCTATTGTGGAATTTGACTTATATCTTTTTGGGATTGAGTCTTTTGTACTTTGTTTCTATTCTATTCTTTAAAAAGAAACTATCAAGTAGTGCTATAAACACTTCGAATAAGCGTTCTGAACTTGCCCCTATAATTAGTAATTTCTTATTTTATTCTGAACAAGATTCAACAGATGAGCAAAAAGAATATGTGAATCTAAAAATTGAAATTCGCGAATATTTAAGAAACAGTGCATTCAGAAAAATACTGTCCGAAATACTATTTGATCTTCAAAAAGATGTTTCCGGAACTACAGAGGAAAGGCTTTTTAAATTGTATAAAGAACTTGATTTAGATCAAGACTCTTTTGCAAAACTTAAAAGTTGGAGATGGGAAGTTGTCTCGCAAGGTATTCTAGAGCTTACACAAATGCAGGTAAAAGAATCTTACCAATTAATTATCAAATTTATTAATGATAAACGAGGTACAATACGTAAGCAAGCAGAGATAGCAACCATTAAACTACGTAATGAAGGTATTGAGTATATTTTAGATTCTACTAGTTATACTATTAGTGAGTGGCAACAACTTAAAATGATAGAAGCTTTAGGTGGTCTTAAGGATTATACACCTCCTAGGTTTAAATCTTGGCTTATTTCAGAAAATAAGGATGTTGTTTTGTTTGCGTTAAGACTTATTAAGCACTACAACCAGAATGACGCTGCAGCCTCAATAACAGAATTGGTTAAACATAAAAATGACCAAATAAAATTAGCAGCTATACAATGTATAAAAGACTTCAATTTTAAGGAAGCAAAGTCGATTTTAAGGTCAATTTTCTCTGAATGTAATGATGAAGTAAAAATACAAATCCTTGGTGCTATTGCTGCTTTTGGAGATGAATCAGATATTCCATTTTTAAATGGAGTGTCTCTAAAAGAAGACAATTTTTTAGTAAGTAGCAAAGCTAGAAGCGCTATTAATAGTATTTCTCCTGGCAGTATGTTGCCCACTAAAGACATTACTAAAGTTGATGCTACATCAGATTTAGAAATGGAACTTCCTATTGAAGAGGTTAAACCTGCGATTATTCATTCAGATGAAAATACAACAGTTTCAATATCTGAAGAATTTATAGAAATAGAGACTACAGATGAAACAGACATTTTTGAAATAGATAATGAAGTACAAGAAGAGATTGAAGTTGTAGAAACACAAAATGAAGAAATTGAAAAAATAGAAGAGGAGGTAGAGCAGTTAGAGGAGGTAGATTTTGAATTTGGAGAAATGGATCAAGAAACAGATGCCAGTCTAAATGATGAGCTTGGCTTACTATCTTCTGAAAACGACGATGTTCTATTGAAAAATCCAAATGAAGAAGAAGTTCAAAATGAATACATAAATATGAGTTTTGAGGAAAAAGATATTTACATAGATGCTATTGGTGACATTATAGATTCAAAACAAATTGGATTGTTGGAAATGATTATGGAACATGAAGATGAGTCTGAATTACGCTTTAAGGCATTTAAAAAACTACAATTACTTAAAACAGAATTCCCTGTCAAGGCTATAATTGAGAAAGAAAAACAAGAAATAGTTAAAGAAGAGCAGCAAGTATTAATTGAGAATGAAATAGAAGAAGTAATTGAACCCCAAGATACAGCGGTAGCTAAGGAATTAGAAAGTGTTTTTTATTCACTTTATCAAAAGGCATCAGATTTAAATTCTAGGCTAATTCTCATAGAGCAAATGGGTTTACTAGGTGATGAAAAAGAGTTGCTATTTCTAAATACATTATTGAATAATACAGAATCAAAAATTACGAAGTCTACTAAAAATGCTATTGCCAAATTAAAGAGTAGAATAGCTAAGTCTTCTATAGAGACTAAACAAACAGATTCTGATGAGACTATTACTAATGATGAATTAATACTTAATGAGCAACTAATAGCGCTAGTTGAAAAGGAGGAACTCATTAAACTTGATACTGAAGAAAAAATTCAACTACAATTTGATAATAATAGTGAAGAAATAGAAGAGAATAAGAAGCTTCCTTTAGAGCTATGCTTTCTAGAGGATGAGTTTGGGATTAGTGCTTCAAAAACAAAAGATGATGACGATTTTGATTTTGAGCTTTCAGAAGAATTCTTTTTAAACTTAAAAAGTAGCGAAAAGCATGAGCACTAGTTTATTCGATATCATATTAGAGTACATTGACCTTGTATTCTTACTGTTTAGCTCTATGCTATTCTGCCTTTTTGTTTTTATGGGGTATTTTTCTACAAGAAGTTCTTTGCACTATAAAAACAAGAACAGCTTTGGCGATTTGTCTAAAGTAATGGCATCTCCAATAGCACCAAGTATTACAATCATTGCACCTGCCTTTAATGAAAGTCTAACCATTGTTGAAAATATAAGATCTCTTTTATCACTTAAGTATGTTAACTATGAAGTTATGGTAGTTAATGATGGCAGTAAAGATGATACGCTTCAAAAAATGATTGATGCCTATGATTTAGTTAAGGTGGAAAAAGAAATCGACCCTAATTGGAAGGCGAAACCTATACGAGGAGTTTATAAATCTACACAGTTGTCTTTTACTAAGCTTACTGTTATTGACAAGGAAAATGGTGGAAAATCAGACGCTTTAAATACTGGTATTTTCCTTTCCGAAAGTAGGTATGTAGGTTGTATTGATGTGGATTGCCTTTTAAGGCCAGATGCATTACTGCATGTGGTTAAGTCATTTTCACAACGGACAAAAAAACGTGTAATCGCTGTTGGTGGCGTTATACGCATTGCTAATTCATGCGAAATTTCTGGAGGTACTTTAGAGAAAATAAAATTACCTAAAAACTGGTTGGCAAGATTTCAGTTATTAGAATATACCCGCTCTTTTCTTTTGGGTCGTATGGCTTGGGGCCGTATTGATAGCCTATTAATCATTTCTGGTGCCTTTGGTTTTTTTGACCGTGAAATTGCTTTAGCCGTTGGCGGATATGATACTGAAACTGTTGGGGAAGATATGGAGATGGTGTTTAGAATGAGAAGATATATGCACGAACGCAAACAACTGTATACCATCGAATACATTCCAGACTCTTTATGTTGGACAGAAGTTCCTGAAGACTTAAAGATTTTGATTAATCAGAGAGATCGTTGGACTAGAGGAAACTTAGAAACACTATACAAGCATAAAGACATGCTTTTTAACTCAAAGTTTGGAAGACTAGGACTTATTAGCTATCCATATTGGTTTTTTTATGAATGGCTTGCTCCTTTATTAGAGTTTTTCGGATTTTTTACCATTATATACTTCTGGTATTTAGGAATTATAAAGTGGGACTTTTTTATAGCGATAACTGCAGCTATATATGTTTTCTCTATAGCATTTTCATTTTATGCAATCCTATGGGATGTTTACACCTATAATGAATATAAAAAAACAAAAGACATTTTAATACTGCTATGCTGTGCAATGATTGAGCCAATAGTATTTCATCCAATACTAGTCTTCTCTGCCGTTCGTGGTAATTATAAAAAACTATTCAGGGTTAAATCTGGATGGGGCTCTCAAGTACGAAAAGGTTTTGCAAAAGCAGCTTAAATTTTAGTTATGAATACAAGTTCAATAGATAGATATACTTTAAAACAATACACTAGATTGATTATTTCATTCTTTGGTGTACTACTGTTGCTTTCCATATATCAATATACTACCCTCTATTTTAAAGGCGTAGTAGACACAATATTAAGTGGAAGCTTCTTTATTGCCTTAACCCACCAATTAGGCTATGCCTCTTTAGTAGGACTCATACTTGTTTTTCCTTTTAATTTTTGGGAAAACTTAAGGCCTAAATATGGATTTAATCTGGTGTTTGTAATTATTGGTT
This sequence comes from uncultured Flavobacteriaceae bacterium, assembly GCA_964440105.1. GTDB lineage: Bacteria > Bacteroidota > Bacteroidia > Flavobacteriales > Flavobacteriaceae > Croceitalea. The sequence continues at coordinate 9,169 of CAYTRI010000033.1, read as the reverse complement.
TTCTTATCATTATAGAAGCAGCTCTTACAAGCTACTACTGTACAGCTTTAGTTCCATTAGGTGCAGATTTAATAGGATATAGTTTTAAGGATATTAAGATGACCATTTCCAATTCTGGAGGAATATCTTTTTTACCCATTTTAGGTTTGTTGGTGATATTAGGAGTGTATTTTGGACTATATAAGGTGACTTCTAAATACTACCATTATATAGCCAGAATGTATCCATTTACAATTATACTTTTTAGCTTTTTTATTTCAACATTATACCTAGAAGGGAAACCTATAAATCTAAACAAGACCCAATATTTAGTTACTAATATATATAGTTCTACTACAGAAGATACTACCTATAAATCGGATGAAGAATTTCCAATGATTAAAGAACAGCGTATTCCAGACGTTCTAGGAGATTATTTTGCGCTAAAAGAAGAGAAGCCAAACATTGTTTTCTTAATAGTTGAAGGATTGGGTAGAGATTTTGTTGGAGATGGTGCTGAATATGGAGGATATACACCTTTTCTAGATTCTTTAAGTCAAAAATCATTGTATTGGAAAAACTGCTTGGCTAATACCGGAAGAACTTTTGGAGTGTTACCCTCTTTAACAGGGTCTTTACCATTTGGGAAAAGTGGTTTTATGGAGCTTGAAGAATATCCAAATAAACTCACACTTTTTAGTATCCTAAAAAATAATGGCTATAGAACATCTTTTTATCAAGGGACCAATGGTTCTTTTGATAATGTAGACAAGTTTTTAATTAGTGAGGATGTTGACTTCATTCTAGATAAATCTGGTTTTGGAGCTGATTATGAAATGCAAAAGGGTAATGATGGAGGCTTTACTTGGGGTTTCCCAGACAAAGAACTATTTAAGAAAAGTTTGACTTTAGATAGAACAGGTGAGGAACCAAGATTTGAAGTATATATGACCATTAGTAATCATGAGCCTTTTATGCCACCACGGCAAGATTATTATGAAGATAAGGTGTCTGAGTTGTTAAAGACTAATAATCATTCACAGCGAGTAGAAAATGTGGTTAAAAAGAATGATAATATTTTTGCCACTCTTTTATATACAGATGATGCTATAAAATACGCTATAGAAGGTTTTAAAAAACAACCAGGTTTTGAGAATACAATTTTTGTAATTACTGGAGACCATAGATTGGTACCAATACCAATGCGAAACTCTATATGTCGCTTTAACGTACCGCTCATAATTTATAGCCCCATGTTAAAGACCCCAAGAGCAATGAGTGGGATAACATCACATTTTGACGTTACTCCAACCATGCTATCGCTTCTTGAAGCAAAGTATGAAATGAAGATGCCTAAAAAAGCTGCATGGATGGGAGACGCACTTGACACCAACATAGAGTTTAGAGGAGTAAAAGAGATTCCTTTAATGCGTAATAAAAATGATTTGAGAGAATATGTGAGTAAGGATAAACTGCTTTCAGACGGCAAAGTATATAACATTGACGAAAATTTAGACCTAGTAAGCTCTTTTGGTGGAGGAAATATTGAAGAACGGTTAAAAGGCTTTAAATCGATGAATACCTATGTAACTACTAATGATAAAATTATACCAGATAGCTTAGCCATTTTTACAGTAAAAAAAGACAAATTCACAGAAAAAGAGTTGGTTTGGTTTAATAGCCTTTACAATGGTTACAACTCAGATGTATTCTTTATTATAGCTCGTGACTTAGCTTTTGAAAAGAAGTATGATAAGTCTTTATTGTTGTGCAGATATATACTTTCTGAAAGACCAAGGCATACAGACACAAAAATTCTTATGGGTAGAATAAATGCATGGAGGGGAAATAGCGAAGTATCAATTAAACTCCTTAAAGAGTGTATAGAAATAAACCCAGATTATATAGACTCTTACTCAGCACTTTTCGACGTGTATTTTTGGAATGGTCATAAAAAAGAAGCTTTAGAGTTAGTAGAACAGGTTAAAAAGAATAGTTCTAGCGTAAATGAAATTGAAGATAAAATTAGCAGAGCAAAACGAGAAGCCCAAAAAGCTGGGATACGATTATCTGTAGTTAAAGAAAAGAAAAAAGAAACCAAAATTGCAGCTTTAGAGTTTAGTGATGAAGATTAAAAGCATATATATAGTTTTTTGTTTTGTGCTTTTTTGCACAAATGGCTTATGTCAAGATTTGGCTTATAACGACATAGATAATATTTCTTATCTACGAGCTTATGAACTTGCTGACTCTGGCGATTATAAATCTGCCAAAGATACTCTGGTGCAATTCCTTTCCAAAAAACCTGAAAACAATAAAGCACGTATTTTACTTGCTAGCACATATAGTTGGATTGGATACTACAATAAAGCAAGGGAGGAGTTCAATAAAGTAACATCTGTAGAACGATTAGATAGAAATATTTGGATATCAGCCATTAAAAATGAGTTATATGCTAAAAATGAGGCTACAGCTCTAGGTCTTGCTAATAAAGCTTTATTTTATTTAGAAAAAGATGATGAAATAGAACGGTTAAAAAGTTTAGCTCTTAATCGGTCAAAGAATCGAAAATATCCAGAATTAGGTTGGCATAATAGTCAAGAAACTTTAGGTACTTCAAACAAAGGACAAAAGACCAATTCGAAAAAGGAAAATAAAGAGAAAAAAGAAAAATCTGTTGAAAAAGAGAAGTGGAAGAATAGGGTAGGGGTTCATAGTACCGTTACAGTCTTTAGTGAACGCTATGACCCTGTTGTCTTTTCTAGTGTTTCATTTAAGCATAAAACTCCGTATGGCAGTATCATCCCTAAAGTAAATTATACCAATCGTAATGGTAAACATGGTTTACAATACAATGTGGATTTGTATCCGAAATTTAGAAAAGGGCTTTATGCATTTTTAAGTTACGGATATTCAGATGCCACTATCTTTTCTAAACATAGAATGGCAGGAGATCTTTATATGAGTCTGCCTGGAGCTTTCGAATTTTCAGCTGGCGGGCGTTATACTATAACTAGAAATGGCGAAGTAAAAGCGCTAACTAACTCTATAGGACACTATCGCGGTAATTACTATATATCACTTCGGTCATTTATTACGCCACGGCCAGACCAGTTAACACGTATATCTGGTAATATATTGGTACGCAAATATTTAAAGGATAGTGAAAATTATATGGGAATTAATTTTGGTATGGGTTATTCTCCAAGGCTAGAACAATTTATATCTAATGACCAATTATTAGCAGAGACCTTGCTCTATATTGAATCACAACGACTGAATCTTGAATATCAATTTACAAAAAACAAGAGTCAAAATATTTACAAAGCTAGAATGGGAGTACGTAGACAAGAAATTGCATCAGACACAAGAGGTTTCTTTTGGGGTGTTATGGCTGGTCTTATAGTGAGTACCAAGTTTTAAGTATCCATTTCTGCTCAGTTACATCAGAAGTTTTATATAGATTGTCTTAATCTACAAACACATTACCAGATATAGCTTCTTCTTTAGTATCAAAAGCCCATTTATCAGCATACATACCATATACAAGACCTATTTCATATTCTTGTACATACTTCTCGTCTTTCCCTGAATCAAAATTTACATGATAGACATAAACTTTAATCCCTTTGTCTTTTAATTTTAGCAGCAACTTTTTCTGACTTGCTATCTTTCTACGTGAAAGAGCAATATGTTTAATATTATTAATTTCTAAAAAGTTAAACTTATCTCCTTGTAAACCAAAAAATGGTTTTTGAGAAATTATTACTTCAATACCATTTCTAGAAGCTTCCTCTATTGACACAAGATTAAAAAGCTCCATTTTTAATCTGTCTTTATCTATAAATTTATTAGCAAAATCCAATGGTTTATTAACCTTATCTGTTATTAGAGTTGCATCAGGATGGGCAGCAAACCATTCATTAATACCATCCATATCTAAAGTCTCGTAATCTCCATAAATTTTACGCTTCATAAACTCAGCGTGGGTAGGAGGGAGCTCGCCTTTATATTCAGTAAATCGAGACCACATGTTCCAATCATGCGCAGCTACATATTTATCATCAGATGTTTTAATAATATCTAATTCAAAAAGACGAAAACCTCGGTCATAATTTTGATCTAATGCTTGCTTTGTATTTGTAGACTTTGTGCCATTTACTTCACCACCAGCATGAGCTATATAACGATCCACACTTGGTTCAAACTCATAACGCTCTCTAGGGAAGTAAATAGTTTTATCTATTATGTTGCCTGGCACTTCTAGTTTTATAGTAACAGATAAATCGTTAATTGTTTCTGTTATCTTTCCATTTATGTTGTGCATTACATATGCTTGCCTATTTTCTATAGCACTTAATTGAGGTAAACCAGTTTTCTTTAGTATAGAAGAAACCTTTCCAGACTGTTTAACCGCAGAATCATGTGATAGGATTATAAATGTGGCATTATTACTTTGTAATTCTTTAACTACTGAAACAAATTCTTCAGCCTTTTTCCAGCTAACATAAGTGTCATATGTGCGGTGTTCAAATTTTTGTGACGTATTAAAATGTATGATTGTTAGCCCACGAACAACTTTCTCTGTTTGTCCTGCAATAGTAAAATTGCTTCTTTGCTTTGGTTCTGCATTAAAACTATAGCTATTTACTACTACTTGGTCTTCAGTTTCGTTTTGTTCAATAATTGCATTAGCACTATTTGCTTTAATGTTAGTTATTGATATTACTATTAATAAGGTAAAAAATTTAATAGAGGGTTTAATAAATGCAATCATTATATATATGTAAAAGTATAGTACATGATAAACGACTATATAGGCTCCTTATTGCAGAATAACCTATTAGTTAAAAGAGGTTGAAGTACTTAAATAGTTAAATGTTAGTTTGAACTAGTGCATTTTTTAATTTTTGAACTCAAAGCATAAAAAACTAATTAATACGTAAGATTAGGACTACACAAAACCCATAGTTTTAACAAGTTTTTTGTAAAACGGCTACTTCACAACATTATAGATATAGTTCACCACATTTTATTGCCGTCTTCTAAAGATTGGGATATGTTTACAGTGTTAATTAAATGACCCAAATTTAAAAAACCTAATCTAGCATGTTATACGATACCTACGGCGAGGAATACCTTGCATTTTTACAAGAGTTAAATGAAATTTTGAGTTTAAACGAATTAGCTGAATTGGATTACCTATAGCCTTTTTTGCCCCAAAAAACTTAAACTATGGAAAACCAAAACAATGAAAATACAGCCTACGTTAATTTCATTAATAAGTTAAATGAAATACTAACGGATTACAACATCACTCAGATGAGTTAATTGTTTTTAAGTTTAGTGTATTAGTCAAAAAAAAGAGCCGCAATTAGCGGCTCTTTTTTTTATCCTAAATACGTCTTTAGAATCTTACTTTTAGAGTTATGGCGAAGCTTTCGTATCGCTTTTTCTCGTATTTGTCTAACACGTTCTCTAGTTAAATCAAAAGTACTGCCTATTTCTTCTAGTGTCATAGATGGTTGTTGTCCAATACCATAATATAGGCGAACTACATCTGCTTCACGCGGCGATAAAGTATCTAATGCACGATTAATCTCTGTATTTAGAGATTGATGCATTAACTCTCTATCTGGTTTTGGTGACTCACCAGCTCGCATTACATCATATAAATTAGAAGTTTCTCCTTCTTTCAATGGAGCATCCATAGAAACGTGACGTCCAGAGTTTTTAAGCGATTGCTTTACTTCTGTAACTGTCATATCTAATTCCTTTGCTATTTCTTCAGCAGAAGGTGGTCGTTCATGTGCTTGCTCTAAGTAAGAAAATGTCTTTTTTATCTTGTTTATAGAACCAATCTTATTTAACGGTAAACGCACCACACGAGATTGCTCTGCTAATGCTTGCAGTATAGATTGTCTGATCCACCATACTGCATAGGAGATAAACTTAAATCCACGTGTTTCATCAAAACGTTTTGCAGCTTTTACTAAGCCAACGTTTCCTTCGTTAATTAAATCTGGAAGTTTTAAACCTTGATTTTGATATTGTTTAGCTACAGAAACAACAAATCTCAAATTCGCATTGGTCAACTTTTCGAGGGCAACTTGGTCGCCAGTGCGTATTCTTTGTGCTAATTCTACTTCTTCTTGGGCTGTTATTAAATCAATTTTACTAATGTCTTGTAAGTACTTATCTAATGATTTGGATTCTCTATTGGTAACCTGCTTAATTATTTTTAGTTGCCTCATGCGTATATATGGGTTTATGTATTCAGCTCTCATAATACATTTTTAGAATCATTTTTCCTAATCGCTTAAGGTATTATTATAAAAAATTTATGAGCATCCCTAAAAAAGGCCATACTTTTTTGCATAGAATACAATTGTTAATAGTATTTGGAATATTTCATGTTAAAGAGTTAAGAACTAGTATTAAAATCTCATAGTTTTGTAAGGTTTGTTATTAACTGATCAGAAGATATACCCTTTTGGAAGTAGAAAAAGAAGTTGCAAGGAAAAACCTTTACGATTATCAATTAGAAGATTTAAAACGAATCTTTAAAGAGTTAGATACGATGCCGCAAGGCAGTAATCTGCTGTATCAACTACCCACTGGTGGTGGAAAAACAGTAGTGTTTTCTGAGATTACTAGGCGTTATATAGAACAAACCAAAAAGAAGGTTGTAGTTCTTACGCATCGTATAGAACTAAGCAGGCAAACCTCTAAAATGCTACACGGGTTTGGCGTTACCAATAAGATTATTAATAGTGAGGTAAAAGAATTCGATGACCAAGACGAGTTTACTTGTTTTGTTGCCATGGTGGAAACACTTAATAATCGACTGCAAGAAGAAAAGATAAAGATTAAAGATATTGGGCTTGTTATTATTGATGAGGCACACTATAATTCTTTTAGAAAATTATTTAAATATTTTGAAGAAGCAACCATTCTTGGTGTAACAGCAACACCTTTAAGTTCTAATATTAAACTACCTATGAAAGACCACTACAAGAAATTGATAGTGGGTAAATCTATTAAATCCTTAATCCAAAAAGGCTTTTTATCAAAAGCAGAACTATATAATTTTGATGTTAGTCTTAAAAGCTTAAAACTGGGTATTCATGGAGATTATACGGTAAAATCATCCGATGAGTTTTACGGTAACCAGAGTATGTTGGGTAAGTTGGTAACAGCATATGAAGAAGTGGCAAAAGGCACCAAGACCCTAATATTTAATAATGGTATTAATACCTCGCATTACGTTTATGAGATTTTTAAAAAGGCTGGATACAACGTAAGGCATTTAGACAATAGAAACAGTGCAGCAGAACGTAAAGAGATTTTAGAATGGTTTGCTAACACGCCAGATGCTATTTTAAGCTCCGTAAGTATTCTAACCACTGGTTTTGATGAACCTACGGTACAATCTATTATTCTTAATCGTGCCACTAGATCCTTGACTTTATACTTTCAAATGATTGGTCGTGGTTCTAGAGTATTGCCAAACAAGAGTAAGTTTAATGTAATAGATATGGGTAATAATATTGCTCGTTTTGGACCTTGGGACGAACCCGTAGACTGGCAAGAAATATTCCATTTTCCAGATTTTTACCTGGAGAATATTAAGAATGATGAAGAGATAGAACGTGAGTTTATCTATGAAATGCCGGATGATTTAAAGGCTAAGTTTAGTAAATCGGATAATATTCATTTTAATATTAAAGAAGAGTATAAAAAAGTATTTGCACAAGGTGGTAAATCCAAATTAGTATTAGAAAAGAGTATTGAACAACATGCACAAATCTGTTTTGAGAATAGCGAAGACGTTTTTGATGCTCGTATTTTAGCTAAATCCTTAAAAGAAGAAATTCAGTTTAGAGTACGACAATATTCGTATTGTATAATGAACAATACCAAAAACTACAAAGAGTGGTTAGAAGAGGATTATGAAAGAAAACTACGCTCTAATATCTCTAAAAAGTTTGCTCAATTAATGTAGCGTAAATTACGAGTTTAGAAGTACGAAATTCGAAGTATTCATAATTAAACTTATTGCTTGTATTTGAGTTTGAACTTGACTCTTGAACTTAAAATATGAAAAAAGCCCTCTTTATTGGTTACGTATGGCCAGAGCCAAAAACTACGGCTGCAGGGCATCGAATGTTACAACTGCTAACAAGTTTTAAAGAGAATAATTATGAGTTGGTTTTTGCTTCTACAGCGCAACAAACGGAATATTCTACCAATCTTGCTGAACTTGGAATTAAAACAGCACAGATACAGCTCAATCACAGTTCTTTTAATGATTTTATAAAGGATTTAGAACCGGATGTGGTAGTTTTTGATCGCTTTATGATAGAAGAGCAATTTGGTTGGCGCGTAGCAGAATCTGCACCACAAGCCCTGCGTATACTAAATACCGAGGATTTACATTCACTACGAAACACACGCGAAATCTGTCATAAAAAAGAAATTTCATTTACTACAGAATATTGGATGGAGAATGATATGACTAAACGAGAAATAGCGAGTATTTATCGTTCAGACCTTACACTTTTAATTTCATCTGTAGAAACAGAATTGCTTAAAAATACTTTTAATATTCCTGAAGATTTACTACTAACCTTACCATTTATGTTAGACATAGTCTCTAATGAGAAAATCAAAGAATTCCCTTCTTTTGAAGACAGAGAAGATTTTATTTTTATTGGTAACGGAAAACATGCTCCAAATATAGATGCAATTCACTACTTAAAAATCGCTATTTGGCCATTAATACGGAAAGAATTACCCAATGCAAACCTAAATATTTATGGTGGGTATTTACCACAACGAATTACCGAAATGCATAAGCCAGCAGTAGGTTTTCGTGTGAATGGTTGGTTAAAAAACTTAGATGATACACTACAACAATCTCGAATTAACCTAGCTCCTTTGCGTTTTGGCGCAGGGCTTAAAGGAAAAGTTGTAGATGGTATGCGAAATGGTACACCAACCATAACCACAACAGTAGGAGCAGAGGGGATTCTAGATTTAACGACTATTGGAAGTACTCTAGAGGATTTTGCTAAAAAAGCAATTGCTTTATATACTGATAAAGCAGCATGGTTAAAAACCCAACAGGAACAATTTACTATTACTACTACTCAATTTGCTAAAGAAAAGGTAGTAACAAGTTTATTTA